>JBIOWC010000263.1:0-17056 GCA_044868105.1 Blastocatellia bacterium | reverse complement strand
CGCTTCTTCATCGGTTGAAGAGATACCGATTCGTAAGGCGGCTTGAAAATGGTTGGCGGCTTCTTCAAAGCGGCTACTATCAAGCGCCTCCACGCCTTTTAGGAACATATTGTTAGGCTGGGCTGTCATGAATTTTATCGTCAGTTATTGCCATCAATGAGCAAAGCGAATCGGGCTATTGAGGTTTCGAGAATACCCATCCGGTATTCTCTGGTTAATTTTTTATACTGACCGGACATGAAAATTTCCGCTCAAATGAACTAAAAAACCATGCCGAGAATAAAATAATCAAATTCTTGGTTGTAAAGAATTCCCACTGCTTGCGCTTGCTCGAATTAATTGTGAGGTGATTGTACAGACCTTTGCAGAGGAAGGCAAATTGGCGGCATGTCGGAACCGCTAAATCTCCATAAATAATTTGTCTGAATTAATTATTTGTTTTGATTGACTCTCGGGAACCCGGTGTTATCAGGCAAACCGGAATTATAAAATAAGGGCAGTGGCGATGGATTTATAGTTTATCCGGCGGGCTCATTTTGTATATCCCAGTCCGTAATCAGGCAACACACTATCTTGCCATTTTTTATAGTTCTTGATGAGCAGGTCCCAGGCGGTTTGAATTTCTGCAAGCGATTTGCTCTGGTTGCCAGCATTCTGATTCTTTGAATCAAGTGAAGCCGCCGCCTGATTCAACAGCCCGGTGATTTGCGCTCTAATGGTATTGCTCTCTTCATCAATGCTGGGAATGCCCGAAATTTTTTCTGAAGTCGTTTTTAACTGTTTTGCCAGTGAGCGAGCGGCTTCGGGATTCTGGGCATCCGGCAGGGACCGCATAGCGCTATCGGCATCGCGAAGGAATTGATAGAGGGCAATAATATTTTCCGCCCCCTGCTGCTGCCGGTTCATATTAACTTCCGATTGTTTGAAGCGCTCCTGTTGGGCGCCAAAATTTTTTCCGACCAGAGCAAAGCTAATGGCAATCAAGGCGACGCATAAAAGGGCAACGCCGTTCCAGACTTTTGCCGTCCTTGCCGTGGTTGGTTGTTCGCCGGTGATGAGAAACCCCAGGGCTGCGCCGGAGATTAACCCGCCCATATGCGCGACGTTATTGGCGCCGACAACAAATCCAAAAATGATGGTCATCACGGCCCACTGCACCATGCTGCGCATCAAGGCTTTGCCGACGCTGCCGCCCTGCCGGTAACCGAAGACCGCCAGCAAGCCGATTAACCCGCAGATTGAACCGGAAGCTCCAGCGCCGCGAATATCGAAAAAGTATGAGGCGACCCAGGCGACAATGCCGGTGATTAAATAGATGAAGATGAACTTCGTCGAACCATACAACTCTTCGGTTAACGGGCCGATTTGATAAAGCGCAAAGCTGTTGAAGAGGATATGCAACAAGCCGATGTGCAAAAAGTTCGGCGTAATAAAACGCCACCACTCTCCCTGATTGACCAGGCCCTTATAAAACGAGCCAAAATCGAGTAAAACCGGCGAAGAGGCGCCGCTCATAAGCGCCTCGCTGCCGCGACCGTTTTTAATCTCCACGCCGGTGATGGCAATAAAAAGTAAGATGTTGATTGCCAGAATGAGCAGCGAAAAGAAGGCATTTGCTTCTTCGCTGGTGCCGACCCTTACCGCCGGAACCGATTCCAGTCCGCAATGCGGGCAGACTCGCTCTCCCGGGGCAACAAAGGCCCGACAGGATTGACACATCACTAATTTCTTTGGCTTTCCGAACATAAGTGCAAGAAAATCTCGCGCCCGGAAATCATACCACAGTCAAGTCTTTGGGAATGAAACGGTTTTCAATTTTTGGACAGGAGTTGTTTTCTCAAAACAATTCCTTTAATATTTTTTCGTTGCGTCTGCTTCATTGAAGAGAGCAATAAACCCAGTTGAAAATTCAGGCTTCTCGGTATAGAGGTCATAAGTCGAAGGAATTGCATGAAACAAATCAACCGCTATTTGGCACTTGTATTGGCGTTCGTTCTTCCGGTTTTATTCGTCGGCGCGCACCCGTCACAACGCTTTGCCGGACAAGACGGCGATGATAATCCGACACGCAAGAAGATTCTCAGCGATTTGACCACCGCGTTGAGTGTCGCCATGGATAACTATGCGGGACAACTCAATCAGGAGAGTTACGAGAAAGTTTATCAGTCTTCTATCATTGGAATGCTGCATACCCTTGACCCGCACTCCTCTTATTTCACTGCCAAAGAATGGGAATCTTTCCAAAACGACCAGCGCAGTCGTTATTCAGGAATTGGTTCAAGCATCAACCAACGCAACGGTAAGACCTATATTATTTCGCCGTTCAACGGTACCCCGGCATACAAAGCCGGACTTCGTTATGGCGACCAGATTATTGAGGTTAACGGCGAATCCACCGAAAACATGTCTTCCAATCAGGTGTCGAGTAAATTGATTGGGCCCGAAGGCACAGGGGTCACGGTGAAGGTACTGCGCGCCGGCGCTGCCGAGCCTTTGAAATTCAGCATCGTTCGCGGTTCAGTTCCCCTTCCTTCGATTACCAATTACTCGCTCATGCCCAACGGGGTCGGCTACATTAATCTCTTCCGTGGTTTTAACACCACCACCTACGAAGAGATGCAGCGCGCCATTTATGAATTGAAGCAACAGGGCATGACGTCCCTGGTTTTAGATTTGCGCGGCAATCGTGGCGGTCTGGTTGACCAGGCCTATCGGGTGTCAAACCTCTTCCTTTATCAGGGGCAAAATATTGTTTCCATGCGCGGCCGCAACCCGAATATCTTTCCACCGCGCGATTTAAAAGCTCGCAATACCACGCCGGAAGACTATCCGCTGGTGGTGTTGATTGACCGCGGTTCGGCTTCGGCTTCGGAGATTGTTGCCGGCGCCCTGCAAGACCACGACCGAGCGCGTCTGGTTGGCGAAAACAGTTTCGGCAAAGGGCTGGTGCAAAATATTTTCCCCTTGCGTGACGGTTCGGGTTTAACCCTGACCACCGGGCATTACTATACGCCAAGCGGTCGCTTGATTCAGCGCGAATATTCCAACCGCTCTTTCTATGATTATATCTTCCATTCCGACCGGTCGGTTGCGACTCGCAAAGAAGAGAAGAAGACCGATGCCGGTCGCGTGGTTTACGGTGGCGGCGGTATTGACCCGGATGTTGAAGTGAAAACTCCGACCAAAGAGTTCGATTATCGTCGCACCTGGTGGGAACCGACATTTCAATTTGCGCGGTTGTTAGTCGCCGGGCAGATTCCCGGGCTGCCGGAATTTAAGATTGACCGCACCGTTGATCATTCGCATCGCTTGACGGCAAACGAATATCTCATCACCGATAAAGTCATCGCCGCTTTCAAAAAATATTTGCCGGAGTATAAACGCGAATTCAAAGACAGCAAACTTGATGAAACTCGCGTTGATAAAGATTTGGACTGGGTTAAGCGACAGATTCGTTACGAAGTTGTCACCGCGGCCTGGGGGCAGGAGGTCGCAAGCCAGGTGCTTTTGGAAGGCGATTATCAAGTGCAACGCGCAATTACCGAAATGCCCACCGCCAAAGCGATGGCCGAGGAATCACGCCGCGCTGCGCGTACCGGCGGTTTGCGTAAAGACGATTAGCTTTCGAGCTTGATTTCACATTGAGTTGCAAGGCATAAGCTCCCAAGCTTATGCCTTTTTTCTTGATAGGCCGGAAACCGTAACCCGCAAATTGCCCTCAAAATACGAAATCCTGTGTGTGGGAGGCTGAGATGAGAAAGAAGGCCGTTGACCAGAATCAAATGATAAAAGTTTATACCACCGTTTGTGTGCGGGTGATTGCCATTATTCTCGGAATCTTGCTTGCCGCCTGGTTAATCTATAAACTCCGCACCCTGATTTTGCTTCTGGTGATCGCCATCTTCTTCGCCTATCTGATTGCGCCACTCGTCACCCTTATCGAGCAACCGGTCTATCTCAAAGGTCGGGAGATGAAGTTGCCGCGTGGCGGAGCCATTTTAATCGTTTACTTTGTGGTCGGGATTATTCTCTACACGACCTTGCAGATATTCATCCCTTATCTCTGGGATCAAATTTCCGAACTCACGACGAATTTACCCGGCTATATCACCTCCGCTTCAACCAATATCAACAATACCATCAAAAATGCGAACACCTGGGTCAAACACGTCAACCTTTCGCGCAGCATTCAGGATTATCTGTTGAAGGAATCCACCGCCATTGCCGAAGCGCTGTTTCCCTGGTTGCAATCGCAGTTTGTCGGTATACTCGGCTACCTTCAATACTTGCCCTGGTTGATTCTCATTCCGGTACTCTCCTTTTTTATGTTGAAAGATGCCGGCGCTTTCGGCGAAAAAATTGTCGAATCCATGCCCAATGACAAATTGAAAAAGCGTATGCGCTGGTTGCTGCTCGATATGAGCCGAACCATTGCTGCTTATATTCGCGCACAGATTACCGCGTGCATTATGATTGGCATCCTGGTGGGCGTGGGGCTCGCCCTTATTGGGGCACCCTATGCCGTCGTCTTTGGCGTGCTTTCAGGTTTTTTTGAGTTCGTGCCGCTTGCCGGACCCTTAATCGCTGCCGTCATCATTGTCAGTTTAACGGCCATCTATTCAATCAAGACGGCCTTAATCGCCGCCTTGTTTTTAATCATTCTGCGTATCCTGCAGGACTATGTTTTTTACCCGAAAATCATCGGCGAAGGCATCAAGATGCCGCCGTTTATTGTCATTCTGGCAATCTTAGCCGGCGCCGAAATCGCCGGACTCTTGGGCATCTTCTTCTCCATTCCGGTTGCCGGTTTGATTATTGTGCTGATTCATCATTATCGCGCCTATCGAGGGATTGAAAAGATTCGCGCCGAGAAAGTGGAGATTGAAACCACGGCCATCGAATTGGATTCACAATCAATCAAGATAGAATCACAGAAGGTTGAGATTGAAACCAGCCCGGAAATCTCTCCCTAGTGCTTCAGGCTCGAGCAAGTCTGAAAAATCCATTATGCATGACCGGCTCTATAAATCTAAACCGGATTGCTCCTCGCCTGGCGCCCCTTAAATCAAAATTCGGCTAAAGCGAGCCCTCGGCCGTTGCCTTCAGCAAAAACCTGCCAGCTTTTTGCCTGGGCGCGAATATGCTCCAGATCGGTTACGCAATAGTCGGCTCCCAGATGGCTCCACACGACCCAAACTCTTTCGCCGCGTAGAAGCTCGACATTGACATCGAATAATACCTCCGGAACCGGAAGCGGTTCGGGCAACGCCTTCACTTGCGCCACCGAACAGGATTGCACAACGGCTTTACCGGCAAGCTCCGGTTTAATCATTGCAAGAACCGGTAGCAGATTTTCAGCCGGTTCGGCGCGAACAAATCGCCAATACTCGCGTCCCGAATGAAACCCAATGATGGCAACGCCAAGCCATAGAATGACGGCTGCGCGTTGATTAAAAGTCTGCAATAAGAAAATCGCGCCTTCGAGGGTAAGAAGCTGTAGGTGAAGCTGGACAAATAAAGTTACACGCCCGGCGCACAGTGGATAATTCAACACCGCGCTCGCCGCAATCACAGCCGTAAGCAATACCAATGAGCCGAAAGACCGTGAACCCCAAAACGCTTCCGCCCCGTCGGCCTTTCCCTGGCGCCACCGGCTTATCACTGCGTAAACCCCAGCGATTTGCAGCGGCGCTACCACGGCTGTTACCAGTGGCATGCGCCCGTGCCAGCCCCAGAAGAATTTAGCCAGCAAGCGCAAGCCGCTACTGATGCCATGCTCAAACTGTAAGCGCAGGCTGCAATCTTGCCAGTAAGCAAAATAGGCCTCACGGTCTTGCAAATTAAATCGGTGGTCAGTTAACCAGATGCTCACAAAACAGAGGGTAACCATACCCATCAGCCAGAAGACGGATGAGCGTTGGAGGCGAAATCCGTGACGCTTAGCTTGATAGATATACCAACCCAGTAGGCGGGCAAAAATCGCAAACGGATAGGTGTAAGAAAAAGCGCCAGGCAAGATAAGCAGCAACCAGCTTAATCTGTTTTTTCGATTCGCGACGCTTTGCTCAAAAAAAGTATCGTCAACCAGGAAGGGAATCAGCGCCATTAAGACGTCGAGCGTGTATTGCTTCAGTTGAATGGATTGATCCAGCCAGAAGGTAGAACCCAAAAACATCGAAGCGGCAAGCAATCCGACAACCACAAAAGAACCGCTTCGTTTATTGAGCAACTTTGCCCAGAAAAAACTTGCGACCATGAAACACAAAAAAGGCAGCAGTCGCAAAACCGCTATGTGGTAGCCCAACCACTCGCGCAGTGCGCCGATCAGCAGAAGATAAAGTCGCGGGAAATATTGTCCGTATTCAAGTGGCGCAAAGATTTTTTGAAGCGAAAAATTTTTAAGCGTTATGGCAACGAACGCTTCATCGAGCCAGAAAGAAGGGCCGCCAATATAGCGTATGAAGCCTGCCAGGATGAGCGCCGCGAGTGAAAGCCATACCATTCTTCTTCCCATCGTTTAGGGTTTAGAATGTAGCACGACCCTGAGGCGTTTCGCTATATGCTAAACTTTTCGAGCCACTGATGGGCTGCTCTGCACCAGACAGGAGACGATGATAAAGCGGATGAATAAATTATTTTATTTGGTGTTGCTCATCTGCGGGGTGATGATGGCGTCAGCCGGATTCAATGGGCAATCGCAGACTTTGCATTCAACGAACCCTGAACAAGGCAATGTAAAGACCGGGGCGACGAGTCGCCGGGCTCCCACGCTCGGCACGGATACCGTCTGGGCCGACGGCCCGCATATCCTTATTGAAGCCTGGCAAAACAAAGAGATGGGCGAGGGCCTGGCTGATATTTTGCGCCGCGCCGGGGTGCGCTCGCTGCGCTTTAACTTCGCCGGAATCTATAGCCCGCAAAGCGCCGAAGTGACAGCGAAAGTGAAGGCCGAAAACAAAACCACGAATGAATTTCCGTGGTTTCCGTTTAGCGATTTTTCAAGCTATATCGCTTCACAGGAATTCACCGCGATTATCGGCGTTAATGTTGAAGAGGGAGCCATAGTCGCTGAACAGGTGATTCGCGAGTTTCTTGAAAAGGGCGGCAAAGCGAAACTGGTTGCCGTCGAACTGTCGAACGAGCCCTGGCTCAATCATCGCCCCTGGATGCCCGAAGAGTACGCCGCGCGAGCCGCCGATGTGGTTGAACGACTCACGCCTCTAGGGGTCAAATTCGCTTTGCCGCTTACCGTTGGGGACGCTCGCAATACCCCGACCAAGCTTTCCGATACCGAGTGGAATACGCGAATGATGCGCGCCTTTTCAGCGCGCGTTGACCTGAAAAACCGCACAGATATTTACGGAGTTTTACATCTTTATGCGGGCGGCGTTCGTGCCAAGAGCATAGACATTTTTAATAAAATCGTGCGCCCCTTTGCGCCCCGCATGCGTTATCTGATTACCGAATTCAACATTCGCCTGTTTTTGGATGGCAACCCGCATTTGACCAATAAATACGGGCTGGAATTTGCCCGCAAACTGGCTGAACTGATGAACGCGCCGGACATCGAAGCGCTCTACACCCACGCTATTCCCTATCATTCGATTGTCTATTGGACGAATGGCCGACGCCTCACCACGGTCATCGGCCAGCGTGACGAAAAATTAACCGGCGAAGCCATGACGCGTGGCTGGCATCTTACACCGGCCGGAAAAGTCTATGCGCTCTATTCAACCCTCGCGTGGAACGGCGAGATTCTCTTTTACAAAGAGGCGGGCAAGCAACGATTCTGGGCGGTGCGCAATGATAACGGCGCGTTGGTGGTGACCTTGCTCAATGAAGAGAGTAAGCCGGTGAAGAAAAAAATTAATGTCGCCGGCAGAGAGCTGACCTTGAATGTCCAAGCGCAATCCATCACTTGTTTCGATGAAAATGCCAAAGTGATCGAGACGTTATCTTTGCCGTTTTAGCGGAAGATGGCCGCCGCTTCTTCGATATGGTTGGTGACGTGACAATGGGGAATGCTTTTTAAAAATATTTTGCCGTAATACTTGGTCTGAATTCGCGGGTCGAGAATCGACAGCACACCTTTATCTGTGGCGGCGCGAATCAAACGCCCCAGGCCTTGTTTTAAAATAATTGCGGCTTGTGGAACCGAGTATTCCATAAACGAATTGCCGCCGTTTTCATCAATATATTTTTGCCGGGCCGCCACCACCGGGTCAGTCGGCACGGCGAATGGCAGCTTGTGAATAATCACACAGGACAACGCTTCGCCCTGCACATCTACGCCTTGCCAGAACGACGAAGTCGCAAACAACACGGCATTCGGAGTTTTGCGAAAGCGTTCAAGGAGTCCAATCTTTGACCCCTGCCCTTGAATGAACATCGGAAAATCTACGCGCTCGAAAACCCGGTCAAACGCCTGGTTCATGGCTGCGACGCTGGTGAATAACACAAAAGCGCGACCTTCAGTGACGTTGAGAATCTTGACAATCTCTTCAACCGAAGCATCGAGAAATTGCGGACTGCGCGGGTCGGGCATTCGTTTAGGTAAATACAAAACCGATTGATTCTCAAAATCGAAATGCGATTCGATGATTAAATCTCTGGAATGCCCGATGCCTAACCGCCCTTTGATAAAACCGAATGATTCACCGGCGGTCATCGTCGCCGAAGTCAACACGGCGCTTTGCACATTGGAAAACAAGCGCTCTTCGAGAATGCCCGAAACATCAATCGGCGTTCCGTGAATGAACACGCCGCGTCCGCGACATTCATACCAGTAGACGAAGCTCGGGTCTTGCGCGGTGACGATAAATTCAAGCTCGAATTTCAGTACTTCAACGCGGCGCAAGATATTATCGAGTTCAGCGGGCGGGTCTTTGACAACGCCTAAAGCGGCGGCCACCCGGTTCAAGGCATTGGTAAGCACCACATAAGCTTCGCCGGCGGCTGAGGGAACGAAATTGTCATCATCGTCTTTGGTAACGAAGTGGTCTTCGCTCAAGGTGTAGCGACCGTCTTGCGAAAATTTATCGCGCGGATAAAAGGTTGCCCAAAAGCTATCGGAGCGTTGCGAGAGTCGCGTGAGTGATTTCAGCAGTTCGCTCGCCGCATCGGGTTCGGTGATGACCAGTTTTTGCGCGTCTTGAATTAAATCTCCGATGCGAAAATTAGAGACGCTACATCCGAAATACGAAGCCGCCACATCTTCAACTTCATGGGCTTCGTCAAATATAATCGTCGAATAATCCGGCAAGACGGCGCCGAAATCGCCGCCGCGAAGCGCCAGGTCAGCAAAGAAGAGATGATGATTGACGATGACCACATCCGATTCCTGCGCTTCCTGTCGCATTCGGGTGATGAAGCACTCATCAAATTCGGGGCACTTTTGTCCCAAACAACTTTCGGCGCGCGCATCAATCTGCGACCAAAAGGAAAGGTTTTCCGGCAAGTCCGTCAGTTCGGCGCGGTCACCGGTCTCGGTTTTGCCAGCCCAACGGCGAACGGTGTCGAAATGGTCAACGTCCTGCATATCTTCAAAAATCGGTTGTGATTCGGCTTTTTTGAGTTTGTGCAGGCAGACATAATTGGCCCGACCTTTCATACAAACAGCTTTGAAATTGCGCTTGATGACCGATTGCAAAAAGGGGATGTCTTTTTTGATGAGCTGTTCCTGCAGATTTTTGGTTGCTGTCGAAACGATAACGCGCCGCCCGGAGGCAAGCGCCGGAATCAGATAGGCGAGCGTTTTGCCGGTTCCCGTACCCGCTTCAATTAATGCGATGCCGCCATCGTTCAGCGTATCGTTGACCGCCCCGGCCATCTCGATTTGACCGGGACGGTATTCATAATTTGGATGATAGCGGGCAATCAGCCCATTGGGACCAAATACTTCATTCATAAAAATTCGTACACCTATAGGGGCTGTGCCGCTGTGTATAATTTGCAGAAGGGGCTGGCGCAAGGTGCGGACTCACGCAAGAGGCACAGCCCCTATCCTAGGCGCTTTTAACTCGCTTGTGCCTGGCTGCGCACCAAGCGGTTTTCGTATATCGGGAACTCTGAACAGAGGCTATTCACTTTTTCGCGAATGCTCTTCAAGCTATTTTCATCATCGTGCGCCGCGAGCGCGTCTTTAATCAGCCCGACGATTTGCCGCATGTCGTTCTCTTTCATTCCGCGAGTCGTCAGCGCCGGAGAGCCGATGCGAATGCCAGAGGCTTTCATCGGCGGATTGGTATCAAAGGGAATGGCGTTCTTGTTGACCGTGATGCCCGCTTTATCTAAAGTTTTTTCGGCTTGCGAGCCGGTAAGTCCACGAACAAATACATCAACCAGCATCAGATGATTATCGGTGCCGCCCGAGACAATTCTGAAACCCGCCTGAGTCAACTCTTCGGCTAAGACCTTGGCGTTGGCGATAACTTGTTGTTGATAATCTTTGAAATCCGCTTGCAGGGCTTCTTTATAGCAGACGGCTTTGGCTGCGATGATGTGCATCAGGGGCCCGCCTTGCACGGTCGGAAAGACGGCGCGGTCTAACTCTTTTTGAAATTGTTCGCGGCACATGGCCATACCGGCGCGCGGTCCGCGTAAGGTTTTATGGGTCGTCGTGGTCACAAAATCCATATGCGGAATGGGAGAGGGGTGAAGCCCCACGGCAACCAGCCCCGAAATATGGGCGATGTCGGCCATCGAATAGGCGCCGACATCTTTGGCGATTTTGCCGATGCGCTCGAAATCAATGACCCGCGAATATGCCGACGCGCCGCAGAGAATCATTTTCGGTTTATGCTCGTGCGCCAGGCGTTCGAGTTCTTCGTAATCAATCAACTCGGTCTCTTTGTCCACGCCGTAAGCGACAATGTTATAACTGCGACCGGAAAAATTGAGCGGGTGGCCGTGCGTCAGATGTCCGCCGTGCGACAGGTTCATCCCTAAAACCGTGTCGCCGTAATTGAGGACGCTCAGGTAGACCGCTTGATTGGCTTGTGAACCGGAATGCGGCTGCACGTTGACGTGTTCGCAACCGAAGATTTGTTTGGCGCGTTCACGGGCGAGGTTTTCGGCTTCGTCAACCACTTCGCAACCCCCGTAATAGCGCTTGCCCGGATACCCTTCGGCATATTTATTCGTGAGCACAGAGCCCATCGCTTCAAGCACCGCTTCGGAAACGAAATTTTCCGAGGCAATCATTTCCAGGTTGAATGAAATGCGGCGTTCTTCTTTAGCGATAATAGCGGCAATATCCGGGTCAACTTCGGCAAGCGGGCGATTCATTGAAGCAGTCATGGTCTGATTCCTTTCCTGATGATAGATTTGCGACGATTCAAAATGTGTTTTGTGAAATTCGATACTACATCAAAAAACGGTCATTCGTCATTGGTCATTGGTTTTTTGCTCAGGTAAATCTAGCCGTCGGTGGCGGACGAATCGAAAATGAGCTGCGCCCAATCTATAACATAAGACCGGTGGGCTGGTTCTTGCTTCTGTTAGGAGCGAGAAAGCGATGCGATAAACAGGTCGTCCCTTTGGAACTTTTCACCGAAGGGAACCGCGTAGACCGCTTTGCTATTGCGGTGTTGCGGTATGAGGTTGGAAGAAGGTTTGAAGGTTATCGCGTGAAATCAAAATATTGCCTTTCCATTCCGGCAAATCGGCCGGGATATTTGCTTCTTTATTGTTGATGATAAGTTTTAAGGATTGCTTATTGCCATATTTGATTTTCACTGCCGATAGCGCCGGCGGGATGTCCTGACCTTCGCCGGGCTTGAGAATCACTTGCGCCGGTTTGGCTTCGTCGGCTTGGAATTGAACCCATATATCATTGTCTTTGGCTTCAATTCGGACTTTTAAGGAATCCCCTGAAGCGATAGCCGGCGGTTGCGGCTGTTCGGTTTGCGTGGCCGGTTGCTGATTGGCATTCTGAGTGGATGCCGTTTGATTTTGTGGAGGGTCGGTTTGCGGCTGTTCGACTTTCGGGGTTTCGGCAATGACAACTTGAGCCGCCTGGTTTTTATTGATTTGTCGAACCAGCGCAGCAATGATGATGCCGACGACAATCAAAATGCCGATGATAATAAAGACGCTTGACCAATTGGTTTCCGGCGCAGACTTGGAGCTCTTCTTGCGCGGCACCGGCGCATTATTTTCGTAACTTTGAATAATTGAAGGCGGTTGCTTCGACGATTTTCGAGACTTAGGCTGGCTCTCTGCCGGCTGTTCGATGACCGGCGGCGGGGCGACCTGTTGGACATACATATCCATCGCTTCGTCTTCATTCATCCCGACTCGTTTGGCAAAAGCCCGAATAAAAGAACGAGTGAAAATCCCGCCGGGAAGAATGGCATAGTTATCGGCTTCGATGGCTTTCAGGAAACGGATTCCTATCTTGGTGGATTCCGCAATGTCGTTAAGGTCTATGTTGCGTTCTTCGCGTTTGCGTCTTAACTCTTCGCCTAGAGTCGGCATAGTTTCTTGCGCGACCTCTCTTTTCTCCTGTCGATTTAGGGGCTTACGGATGCAGACAGAATCTTAGGGTTAGCCAAGCGTGAGTGTCAAGCAGTTTGCTTGACTGCCTATAGGGGTTTTGTTAGTTTTGATGCGCTTTAACAAAGAAATCATGTGAGCGCGAAGCCACGAGCCAGTTTTCATTGCTGACGCGCATCTTTGAATCATTTAACCAAGCTGGAATCGGAGGAAAATTTATGTCAATGGAAGCTCTCGGCATGATCGAGACGAAAGGATTTGTGGGAGCCGTCGAAGCGGCCGATGCCATGACTAAAGCGGCCAATGTTGTGCTGGTCGGCAAACAATACATCGGCGCAGGTTATGTCACGGTCTTTGTGCGCGGTGATGTCGGCGCTGTAAAAGCCGCCACCGATGCGGGAGCGGCGGCGGCGCGTCGCGTCGGCGAGCTCATTAGCGTTCATGTTATTCCGCGTCCCCACAGAGAGCTTGAACACATCCTGGAAAAGAGTAAAACCATTAAATCGGTTCATGAATTAACCAACGGCGGACAAGGTCAACTCACCTCAGGCGCGTCTGGCGATGGCGTGCGCGGATTGCCGGAAGCGCGGAAAGAGAAAAAATAGAGGTCAGAGGTTAGAGGTCAGCAATTACTCTCCTGTCTTCTAACCTCTGACCTCTTACCTCTGACATCTGGTTTTATGAGCGACAAGGGTACACAATCCATCGAACAGGCGCAGGAATTGGTTGAACGTGCTTCTGAAGCGCAAAAGGTTCTCGCGACATTTTCCCAGGAAAAAATTGACGAAATCGTTGGCGCCATGGCTCGCGCTGCTCTCGAAGAGAGTTATCGTCTGGCTGAGATGGCGCACCTTGAAACCGGCTATGGCAGCGCTGCCGATAAAAATACCAAGAACCGTTTTTCCGCCGAACAGATTTATAATTTCATCAAGCCCATGAAGACCGTCGGGGTGTTGAAACAGACCGACACGATTATCGAAGTCGCGTCGCCGCGCGGCGTGGTCGCAGCGATTATCCCGGTAACCAATCCGACCTCAACCGCAATCTTCAAAATATTAATCTCTGTAAAAGCCCGCGATGCAGTCATTTTGAGTCCGCATCCGAGCGCCGCCGGTTGCATCAACGAAACCACACGGGTGATGCGCGAAGCCGGCGAAGCCGTAGGGCTGCCCTCAGGCGCCGTCAGTTGTATGTCCATCGCTACGCTAGAGGGCACACAGGAATTGATGAAGCACAAAAAGACCGCCGTCATCTTGGCGACCGGCGGCATCGGGCTGGTGCGTGCGGCCTACTCATCCGGCAAACCGGCGTTCGGGGTGGGCCCCGGCAATGTGCCGGCAATGATCGAACGCACGGCGAATGTTACGAAAGCTGTGAAAGATATTCTCACGGGCAAATGTTTCGATAACGGGACGATTTGTTCTTCGGAACAAGCCGTCATTGTGGAACGCCCGCTCGACGCCCAGGTGCGCGAACGGTTCGCCGCCGAAGGCGCCTACTTCTTGAATAAAGACCAACAAGCCGCGCTCGAAAAAGTCGTGGCGACGCCGGAAGTCAAACTCAATTCTAAAATTGTCGGCAAAAGCGCCAGGGCTATCGCGGAGATGGCCGGCCTAACGGTGCCTGAAGGAACGCGAGCCTTGATGTGTGAACTCACGGGGGTTGGCAAAGCGTTTCCGCTGTCGATGGAAAAACTTTCGCCTATTTTAGCTTACTATGTTGTTGACAGCCTCGAAGAAGGCTGTGAACGATGCGCTGCGATTTTGCGATTTGGCGGGATGGGACACACCGCTTCAATTCACACGCAGAGCCGTGAGGCAGCGCGTGAATATGGCATACGAATGCCCGTATCGCGTGTGATTGTCAACAGCCCTTCGACTCACGGCGCGATTGGCTTCACCACCGACCTTGAACCTTCGATGACCCTGGGTTGCGGCTCGTGGGGCGGTAACGTAACTTCGGATAATATCTCGCCGCGCCACCTGGTTGACGTCAAGCGTATCGCTTTTGAAACCAAAGCGATTAATCGTTTGCCGGTTGAGATGAAAGCCTCAGTACCAGCGGGGGCCTCAGGTCGGGCAGCGGTTGACCGCGCGGCTATTGCTTCGTTGGTTGATAAATTTTTAGCTGAACGTGGCGCCAAGGTGCATCAACACGCGCCGCCGGTTCAAGCGCCAGCCCAACCCGCACCACAACCGACTCAACAACCCATTATCGTTCAATGGCAAACGCCGCCACCGCCTACACCACCAGTTGCCGAGCCTGCGCCGCCGCCACCGGCAAAAGCTGCAACCAACAATCACAAATATGTTTTTGATTTTGTTTGCGAAGATGATGTGAAGCGCGCCCTGCAAAAAGGTGAAAAGATTCACATCAATGCAAAAACCATCATCACCCCTTCGGCGCGAGATTTGGGCGATGCGAATGATATTTTTTCCCGCACCTAGGACGAGGTTCTGTTGCTCACCCTCTATTTTGTCTGATTTGGCGTTGTGGTCAGATTAAAGTTGTGATTAGAGGAATCAAAAATCCACCTGTTCCGGCTCATCCGAAGCTCACCCTCAGCCTCTGGCAATTCGTTTATTTCCTGACTTGAAATCTTGATGACTGGCGTATCCCGCAATTCCATTCTTTGCGCTTATTTCATCTCTTGTTAAGATTGCATGCAGATGAGTGAAGCAATCAAAGAGAGATTAGCGCGGGTTCTTGACCGCATCATCGCCGCGGCGGAACGCGCCGGAAGAAACCCGCAAGAGATAACCCTGGTTGCGGTTTCGAAGACCTTCGAGGCGGCGACGGTTCAGCAAGCCGTTGACGTAGGGGTACGGGTGCTGGGAGAAAACAAGGTTCAAGAAGCCGTTGAGAAATTTCAACGCGTCAAAGCCGAAGGGTTGAAGTGGCATTTAATCGGGCATCTGCAAGCCAACAAAGCGCGCCACGCGGTAAAGACTTTTGCGATGATTCATACGCTTGATAGCCTCGAACTAGCGCGTAGGCTTGACCGTATTGCCGTTGAAGAGGCCCGCGTCATCGAGGTATTGATTCAAGTTGACCTGGCGCATGAAGCGACAAAATCGGGCGCAGATGAGCAGGAGCTTGCGGCAATTATTGAAACCCTGGACGGGGCGAAAAATTTGCAATTGCGCGGCCTTATGACGATGCCGCCGTTTTTTGAAGATGTCGAGTTGACGCGACCCTATTTCAAACGCTTGCGAGAAATCTTGGATGACATCAATGCGGGTCGCCCTGATGAGAAGAGATTAACCGCCTTATCTATGGGAATGAGCCACGATTTTGAAGTAGCCATTGAAGAAGGTGCGACGCTGGTTCGTGTCGGCAGCGCGATATTTGGAGAGCGAGGGTATAAGCAGATTTGAATATCTTAATTTGGATCTTTTATTATCTGGGTTTAGTGGTGTTTTACGCGGCGATTGGTTTTGCGTCATTGTTTCTAATTCGCGTGATTTTATCCTGGCTTGGGGTGAACCCGTTTGCGCGCATCCCTTATCATTTAGCTCGCTTTACCGAGCCGATGGTGCGACCCTTGCGTTATCAATTTAGCGGGCGTTCTTCACGCTATGATTTAATGCCGCTCGTTACCGGCGCCATCGTTCTCTTCACCGGCTTAATCTTTGCCGATGCGATTTGGCAATTCCAGAAAATTCTGATTGATATAAACCGCGCCGCTAACAGTCAGTTTAGCGTCGGAACGGCGCTGAAAATGATCCTCTATCTGATTGCCGATTTATACATTCTTGCCATTCTGCTGCGCATTGTGTTGCCTTATCTGGGTGTAGGTTACGGCAATCGCTTGTACCGGTTTATCTTCAAAATCACCGAACCTCTGCTTAAACCTTTGCGTCGTTATTTGACGATTGGCATGTTCGATTTATCGCCCATGGTCGCTCTTCTGTTGGTGAAATTTGCTATGGGGATCATTGCCGGACTCATCGAAAGGTGAAAAGGTTTTGTTTGAACTCCACGAAAAGGAAGGCGCCGTTACATTTAAAGTGCGGGTTCAGCCCCGAGCTTCAAAGACCGAACTGGTTGGAGAACACGGCGGCGCTTTGAAATTGCGGCTCGCCGCGCCGCCCGTGGATGGAAAGGCGAATGCGGAGTGCCGCAAATTTCTGGCCAAACTTTTTCAGGTGCCTGCCGGGGTTGTTGAAATCCTTACCGGCGCCACTGCGCGCGAGAAACTCATTCGCATACATACCCTTACCAAAAGCCACGCGCTAAAAATGCTTGCCGAATACCAGAAGTAAAATGCTGGGCTGACAGTTCAACGCCTCGCAAAGCTTTCAGAGGTTAGGCGGGAGGGGTTTGCCTGAAAATAAAGGTGGCTGATAGAAATATCAGCCACCTTTATTGATTATTGAAGCCATTAAATAAACTTTCGGTTTTGCTGAGTTAAAGAGTTTTTGATGTTATTGCTGACCGGTGTATGGATGGCTTATACTGCAACATCACAGTAATAATTTTGCTCTATTTCCACAATTTAATAGCTCAAATACAATGGCTGTGAAAATGACTAACCATTATGTAAGAACAAATTTTTAAG
>JBIOWC010000262.1:0-8513 GCA_044868105.1 Blastocatellia bacterium | reverse complement strand
TACTAATCAGGTTCGTTGCTTACTCAATGCCTTCCATGGTTTCTTTTATCAAATTATCCACCACAGCATTGAAATCTTTGGTTTCTTCATAAATTCGCAATTGCCGGTCAGCGCTGGTGCCTTCTTTCAAAACCGTATGAACATATTCGACTTCCTTGCGGCTGCCAAGCTCATCAACCACATCATCAATAAAATCCAACAACTCTAAAAGCAGATCGCTGGTCGGCACTTCTATCTGTTTGCCGAAATCAATCATTTTGCCACTAATTCCCCAACGCACCGCCCGCCATTTGTTTTCCTGTAACAAAGCGCGATGATAAATGCGAAAGCCTTGATTCTTTTTATGCAGCCGTTCCAGTTTGACGACAATGGCTTGTACGAGTGCGGCCAGCATAATGACTTCGTCAACTTTTGATGGTAAATCACAGATGCGGATTTCAAGCGTCGGGAAACTGGGATGCGGGCGAACATCCCACCAGATTTTTTTCGGACGGTCTATACAATTGGTCTTCAACAATAAATCCACATAGCCTTGATATTCAGAATAGGAACGGAAATGGTCAGGCAGGTCTGTACGGGGAAATTTTTTAAACACCTCGGAACGATAACTCTTGAGACCGGTGTTGGTTCCTAACCAAAAAGGCGAACTGGTTGAGAGCGCCAGCAAATGCGGCAAGAGGTAGCGCAACTCGTTCATGATGCGGATTTGCGATTCGCGGTCTTCAATCCCCACATGAACGTGCATGCCGAAGATGAGCAGCGATTGCGCCAAAAATTGCATTTCGTTTATTAACAATTCGTAATGTTCGCCGGGGGTGATTTGCTGGTCCTTCCAGTGCGAAAACGGATGCGTGGAAGCAGCGGCGATTTTCAACCCTTTTTTTCCGGCCAGCTCGGAAATCGCTTTGCGGAGTTTGACAAGGTCGGTTCGCGCTTCCTGTATGTTTCGGCAGATGCCTGTGCCGACTTCGACCATGGATTGGTGCATTTCAGGTTTAACCTGCTCGCCCAACAGCATCTTGCCTTCTTCAATCATCTCCGTGATATGCGATTTCAACTCGCGCGTGTTCGGGTCAATGATTTGAAACTCTTCTTCTATTCCAATTGTGAAATCCGGCATAACAATATTCCCTCTGTTTCAGTGGTTTGCTTGAAGATTGAAGATAACACCTTGCGCTTCGCAACCTTCTAAAATCGTCACGAGGCTGTTTGAGAGTGTAACAAGTCAGCCGCCAAAAGGCGATGTCGTGTCAGGTGATTACCGCGTCGTCTATTGCCAGCTGAAATTTTCGATGCGGTTTATTCAATAAGCATGGTTGGAACCATGCCGGCGCCTGAGGTGACGTTGGCAAGTGATGAAGAAGATAGCCGCGTAAAGGCGCCCTGTACTTTGCCGAAAAATAACAGCGGGTCAATATCCAGGAGTTGTTCGACCATCTTCACGCCCTCATCGCTAATCCAGGGGAATAACTCCCGCGAAGTGACGACGCGCTCTTGAACCAAATAATCGCCTCCTAGAGCACTTTGAATTGCCGCGTCCCACTCACCTTCATTCGCTTCCCAGCCAATATAGATTCCATGTCCGCCGTAATCATCATTGGGCTTTAAGACCAGATGGTCGCGGTTTTCGCGTAGGTGTTCGAGCAAATCAATCTCTGCGCCATTGCGCGTTGTTTTCATCTCCATGACACGGCGCGTCCAGGGAATGTGACGACGAATCGCCGCTTGTTCTTCGGGGCTGAAATAATGTTGATGACGCTCGTCGGTCAAGATGCCAAAGAGCATTTTTTTGTGAACATATTTCGAGCGCAACGAATTGACAAAGACGGCTGCGCCGGTCGCGTAGGCTTCGATGAAGTCTTTGCATTCGTCGGCTTTTTCCAGCAACTCGGTCGTCAACACCCGCCGATAAACCAAGTCAATATGAAAGTCACCGTGATAGAGTTGGCCCTCGCGAAGTTCAACATCGCGCGGGTCTGCGATGGTTGTCGCATAACCTTGCGACTGAAAAAAATCTTTGAATAGTTCAAACTCGCGCTGCGTCGGCAATCCCTTATAATCAATTATTCCGATATGCGGTTTATCGCCCCGCCCTCTCACCTGCGCATATATTTCCAGCAAAGCATCAAGCATATTTTGCCGACAGTACATCGGCGTGACCTTGTGGGTTTTCGTAAACTCGCGCATCAAGGGCAGCTCTAAAAAAATTTCTGCTGCGGTATCTGCATAAGCAATCCCCGCCGGGCATTCGCCATTGAGTTCTACAAAGCTGTAACGCTCGGCGGTTAAAAAAGAATCGAGTCGCGCCGAAACCGAAACATTTTCATAACCCGGATTGACCGCCAGCAGCCGACGCTCTGCATCGCTGAAACGAATCTGCTCTTGCATCAACACATCATTCGGCGCGTTACGTCCGACCTTTTCGATGGCTCCCCAAACGGTTTCGCAAGCCTCACGGATGCGCGCCCACTCCGCGTGCGTCACAAAATGCGGGCGCAAATAGGGCGCGAGAACTCGGCCTCCGAAAACAAACCGCACCGCTTCAAACCGTTTAACCAGATAATCGTGGGATTCAATAAGTAAATTTGGATTGCGTTCAATGATTTCGTTGTAAGCATTGACTGCTTGACTTGCCATATCATCTCCAGGGCTTGTTGTGACCAATAGTTGCGAAACCGCTGACCGATTATTGACGACTCCGGTTAAGCGCCAACCGCCGGTTGTCCGACCCCCGGGCGTTTAAAATCGCTCTTCAAGAAATCGTACCAGCGGTGCTCTTTGAGTGTCGGTTCGCCATGCAGCGCAGTCTCGATTGCTAAATCGGCAACCTTTGAGACCATCCATTTGAAATAGGTCGTTCCCACCGACCACCAATCGGCATCCGGCGCGGGATTCATATAGTCTATCGCGTAAGGCACTCCGTCTTTGATGGCAAATTCAACGGTGTTGATGTCATAGCCGAGCGCTTCATTAATCAATATTGTTTCCCGTATAACGCGCACTTCAGTCGCTTTATCGAGATAATTATCAATCACCAGATAACGATGCGCCGCCGGGTCATAAGGCATGGGATTGACGGCTTTTTTGCCGATGCAATACGAGCGCACGTAGTGGTCGAATTCGATAAATTCCTGCAGCACCATACAATCGGTTCCGCTTTCATCATACTTTTGCATGAGTTCTTCAAAGTTATTGACTTTGGAAACGCCGCGCCAGCCGCCGCCATCGTGAGGCTTGATGAATGCCGGTAGCCCGACATAATCACAGATGGCTTCCCAATTGAGCGGGTATTCCAGATTTCTCAAGGATTCGGACACCACGCCTTCTTTATAGTTTTTCTGTGGCAGCAGAACGGTTTTCGGGATGGCGATACCGAGATAGGTCGCCAGCGAATAATTGAAAAATTTATCATCTGCCGACCACCAGAAGGGGTTGTTAATGACTTTGACCCCGGCAAGAACAGCGGTTTTTAAGAATGAGCGGTAAAACGGAATGTCGTGGGAAATACGGTCAATGATTAAATCATATTCAAATTTTTCAGCCATTTTAATGCCGCCAATTTTCAAATATTCGGCGGTTACGCCCGCTTGACGGCGATTGATCTCTTCGATTAGGGCAGCTGGAAATGTCTGTTCTCTGCCGACTAATATTCCTATCTTCATTATGAATTCTCCTCTTTAAATTCGTGAATTATTAACGCCGCATTCTATAGCACCGCATCAATAGCTTGCAACTTTCCGAATCTTGGCCCATCGGCAAACCCTATGACCTGAGGTCTAACTTTCCCCAAAGCGAAGGTTCGCCCCCAAAGTGCAATGGTTAACTTCACAGCTTAGGCGAAACTTGCCGTAAGCAGGGATAAACCTCATCATCGCCCGTGTCTGATTAATCCGAAGAGAGATAATCTAATTTCGCCTCAGGGTGATAAACCTTATTGTTTAAGCCTGACGTTGGGCTTTAACTCGCCCACATTATTTGGTGCAACTAAAAATAATTTGTAATGCCCGCCTTTTCTGCTATATTTGCCTCAGCAGGAAATTACCGACTCGCCCCAAGATAAAGTAGTTTCTTAAGAAAAGAGTACCAGATATGGACAACTCTACGCGGAGCAAATTGCTCAGTGAAGCCATCATAGCTTTGCGAGATGAATTGATTAAAATCCGAAATTATCTTGCGACAACTGACGGACGCTCTTTCAATGGCGAAGAATTCCCCTTAAAAGAAGAAGAGGTTGAAAGGGATTTTTTCACTAATCTGGCCGAAGAAGACAACCCCATAGAAGAAGGCGAACTGCTCAGTCAGGCATTAAAAGTGATTACCGAACTCGGTTACGCTTCAACCATCGTCTTACAACATCGGCTGGGAATTAATTATCGTCAAGCCATCTGTTTAATGTACCAACTGGAACGCGATGGATTAGTTGAACCGTCTTACGGATTCAGACCTCGCAAAGCCCTGTCAGCAGCTTACGAACTGGAAGAACAGATCAAAACCCAAAAGCTTTGCTAAATTTCCTCACCGCTCCGGAATTTCCGTGCTCTTCCCCTCAACTACAAATTGCTGACTCACAACTCCCGGTGTCTTGGCCTCAAGACGTTCCGTACCCGGTTGTTGGCCACCGACGCTTACCAGAAAATCGCCGGGTTCGATCACCCGTTTCCCCTTATCATCTATGATGGACATCTGTCTCGGAATGAGGTGAAAGGTTAATTTCCGTTTCTCGCCGGGTTTGAGAAAAACTCTTTGAATACCGGCCAGCGTCCGAAGCGGTACTGGAACCGAAGCCGCGACATCCGTGATATAGAGTTGCGCTACTTCGTCGCCTGCCCTTTTGCCAAGGTTCTGCACATTGACGCTCACCTGCACTTCTTCGCCGGCTTTGATTCGGGGTTTGCTAAATTTTAATCCATCATATTTGAATGTCGTATAGCTTAGGCCGAAGCCGAAAGGATAAAGCGGCTCCCCCTTAAAGTAACGATAGGTGCGTCCTTCCATTCGATAATCTTCAAAGGGTGGAAGTTGCGCAACCGATTTATAGAAGGTAACCGGCAATCGGCCACTCGGATTGTAATCCCCGAATAAAACATTGGCGATGGCGGTGCCGCCTTCTTCGCCCGGATACCAGGCATCAAGAATTGCCGGGAGGTTGTCGTTGGCCCAGTTGACGGCAAGGGCGCTGCCGTTGAGCAACACCAGAACGATGGGTTTACCCGTCGCATGAATCGCTTTCAATAAGGTCTCCTGAGATTTTGGCAAGGATAGGTCGGTGCGGTCGCCGCCGCGAAATCCTTCAACTTTTACAGGCATCTCCTCGCCTTCAAGTCCCGGTGAAATCCCCATGACCATTACCACTGCATCGGCTTGTCGCGCCGTATTTACTGCTTCATCAATCAGCCGCTCGCTAAATCGCGGGAACGTCCAGATGAATTTCGCAATCGCCGACCGCAGGTCATCGTAATATTCAATGCGAATATCATAATCGCGGCCCGCTTCGAGAGTCACTTCCTTCATCACGGTTCGGATTTGATTCGGCTGATCAACCTTCCACACATCTACGATTGGTTTACCGTCCAGATAGATGCGCACGCCGTCATCTGCAACCGCGCCGAGTTGATATTTCCCCGATTCGGGGGGCGTAAATTTGCCGGTCCAGCGCACTGAAAAATTATCCTCGTTTACCTGTGGTGTAGGTCGTCCGCGACTCCAATCAAAATTGATCTGTTCGTCGGTGCGCACCACCTCCGGCGGCCCCTGAAGGTTTTTGTTATTGAAATACTCCCCCTTTAACCCCGCCGCTGAACCTTTGCCATTAAGGGTCAAAGCCGAAGCCGACACCGGCGCGACCTCTTCACCGGTAAGAGACGTACCCAGCGCGTATAAAACTTTGGTTGACGGCGAAACGGCGACTTTGATTCCCGCAAGCGGCGTGACCGATTTGGAAGGTTGCCCATTATAGTTGCCGAGTAATACTTCAGGCGCGTCGGCATTCGGCCCAATGACGGCCAGGGTTTTTATCTCCTTTTTGAGCGGCAGCAGGTTCTTTTCATTCTTTAACAACACAATAGATTTTTGGGCGGCTTTGAGCGCTAGTTCGCGATGCGCCGTCGTATCATTTTCCGAATAAGGAATGCGCGCATAGGCGACCATTTCCGGCGGGTCGAACATTCCCAGGCGAAACCTGGCGGTCAGCAAGCGTTTGAGTGAGACAGTGATTTCCGCTTCGGTAATCAACCGATCTTTGACCGCCTGCAACAAAGATTTATATTCATTGCCGCAAGATAAATCGGTTCCCGCTTTAACCGCTAATGCTGATGCTTCGGCTTCGGTCTTGGTAAATTTGTGGAATTTATAAAAGTCATATATTGCCCCGCAATCCGAAACCACATGACCGGTAAACCCCCATTCGTTGCGCAAAATATTCGACAATTTTTTATTGGCGCAACAGGGTTCCCCATCCAGACGATTGTAAGCGCACATCACGGCAGCAGCTTTGCCTTCCGTGACCGTCGCGCGAAAGGCCACCAGATAGGTTTCTCTTAAATCTCTTTCGCTCACCTGAGCATCGAAAACATGGCGCTCCGGTTCGGGGCCGCTATGCACGGCATAGTGTTTGGGCGTCGAAACCACCTTTAGATAACGCGGGTCATCGCCTTGCAAGCCTTTCACGAATGCCACACCTAAACGTGAAGTTAGAAATGGGTCTTCACCAAAAGTTTCCTGTCCACGTCCCCACCGCGGGTCACGAAAGATATTGATGTTCGGACTCCAGAAGGTCAGTCCTTTATAACGACCGCGTTCACCGTTGCGCACAAATTCGTGATGTTTGGCGCGGGCTTCGGTTGAAGCAACATCAGCAACATCGTGAACCAATTGTTCGTCCCAGGTTGCCGCAAGACCAATTGCCTGGGGAAAGACCGTCGCATATCCGGCACGCGCTACACCGTGAAGGGCCTCGTTCCACCAATCGTATTCGGGAATCCCCAAGCGCTGAACGGCCGCCGCCGCATTCATCATCTGCGAAACCTTCTCTTCCAGGGTCATCCGTGAAATTAAATCATCAACCCGTTTTTCAATGGGGAGCGACGGGTCCCTATAAGGAAGTGTCGTCTGACCTTTTGTTCGGGTTTGCGGCGAATCGAGTAACAGGCATAGGAATAGAAAGAGTCCGCAGACACCTAACCAACGATAGCGTTTCATAAAATCCTCCGAGAAATGAATAGCGACGACATACAAGATGATCTTCGTTGTAATCTATCAAAGCGGCTGTTGTTTCGGCCATTAATTTGAGCCCGCAACAAATTTAGTTTCAATCATGCAAATTTTCAAAATATACGGTTCAGCTTAAGCCACGGATGGAGCAACAAAATGTTTTTGTAACACTAAAGCAATGGCGCCGCGCAGCCTGGGTTGAGCCAGTTCATCCAGAGGCGTTATCTGCGTGGTTGCCGCATTCGGCGACTTAGCTTTTGCGAGATGATAAATGATTGGCCCGATGCGATCCCAGGCTTTGGTGATTTCTCCGGTTACGACAATCAAGCTGGGTGCAAACCCTGTGATTAACATGGCAATTCCGAGACCCAGATAATGCGCCATGCGGTCAATCGCTTCGTTCGCTTTGACATCGTTTAATTCACCTAAGCGGATTAAATCATTTATCGCTGGCGTGGAACTGTCTGGTTGCGACCGCCCGTTACGCGACCTGCCGGTTGATTGCGTGTAGTAATTAATCGCCGCGGTGTTAGAAGCATAGACTTCCCAACATCCGCGATTGCCACAACGACATTCAGGTCCATCTTCATTTAACGAGACGTGACCGAATTCTCCGGCGATGCCTGTTGGTCCGCACATTATTTGACCGTTTACCAGGATGCCTGTGCCGATACCTTCCGACACCGTTACCGCAATCAGGTCATGAATGCCATCGGAATGTTTTCCGAACCACATTTCACAAAGGGCACAAGCATTGGCGGCGTTATCCACGGCAACGGGCAACCCCGTTGCTTTTTCAAGCGGTCCTTTTAGGTCAACACCGAGCCCCTTTTTGAGGTCCACACCGCGCCATCCGAGATTCGGCGCGAAAACCAGTCGTTGAGTTTTTCGATCAACACGCCCCGGCAAAATTACCCCGATGCCCTCGCAAAAGATTTGCGAATGGGCTTTGCGCAAATTTTTTATGCGTCCGGCAATCTCTCTGATAAATATTTCCGGGTCAGATGGCGTCGGGATTGAATCCTGAGTAATAAACCGCGCATTCAAGTCCGTCAATCCAAGGGTTGAAACCTGTGGGCGAACATTGACTCCGATAATTCCGGCGCGCTCATTATTCAAATGAAGAAACCGAGGTTTGCGGCCGCGAGGGAGTTGTCCCAGTGCCCCTTCGGTAATCCATTGTTCAGTGATGAGCTGGTCAGTAATAGCGGAAACCGTGCTTCGCTGTAAGCCGGTGTGGCGCGCCAGGTCGGCGCGGGAAACCGGTTGGCGTGTGCGAACCAGGTTGAGGATGATTCGACGGT
>JBIOWC010000261.1:0-3420 GCA_044868105.1 Blastocatellia bacterium | reverse complement strand
ACGCGGGCGCAGCCTTACTCGAACCTGGCTATCGCCTTGATGTGTCTCAACCGCTTCGATGAAGCCAAAGCCGTGTATGAACAAGCGCTCGCGCAAGGGCTGGATTCCATCGGCTATCACTGGGGACTGTACCTGATTGGACTGACAAAGAAAGACGCACAGGCCATGCAGGAGCAGATAGATTTCTTAACCGGTAAGCCCAACGAATATGAAGCGGTTGATTGGCAGGCCAAAACCAAGACCTTTTCCGGGCAATTGGAAAAAGCCAGAGAGTTATCCAGCCGAGCCGTTGAACTGGCGCGCGAGCGCGGCTTGAACGAAGTCGCTTCACAATTTGCCATCAGCGCCACCCTGCGCCAGTCCGTCACCGGCAGTTGCCAGCCGACGGCGGCCGGCGTGGCCACGGCCATGGCGTTGGCCAAGACCAATGCGGCAATGATCGAAGGCGCCTTGGCGTTAGCGATGTGCGGCGAAACCACTCAGGCCTTGGCGCTCATCAACGAGCAATACAAACGCTATCCCAAAGATACCTTACTGAATGCCATCTGGCTGCCAACCGTAAAAGCGATTGTCGAATTGCGTCGCAACAATTTCAACGGCGCAGTCGAACTCCTGGAAGCGACGCGCCGCTACGAGAAAGGCTATGCGGCGGCTTACTGGCCCTTTTATATGCGAGGGCTGGCTTATTTGGGGCAACGTGATGCGGCGCGCGCCGAAGCCGAGTTTAAGAAGATACTGGATAGTCCGGGCGTGAATGTGAATTCGGGATTATATTCACTGGCTTATTTGCAAGTCGCGCGCGCCGTGGCGCTTGGCGGGGATCGGGCGCGGAGTCGACAAGCCTATGACGATTTCTTCGCGCTTTGGAAAGATGCCGATCAAAATTTACCGATTCTTCAAGATGCCCGTCGGGAGTATGAAAAACTCAAATAATTTTTTCTACAAATAATTTTTTCTGACGGCGCCTTACGCACCAACCTCCATCAGCAAAATCGCCAAACCCTATCAACTATAGCGATTGGCGATTGAACGTCGGGAGATTGTAGGGGCAGGGACAGTACGTGTACTCATGAGAAAGTGTACTCACGACGGTAAGTGTACTCACTCACCCTGCCCCTACGTTCATTTCACACGGCTCTAGTTTCCCTACACCTTGATGGCCCGCTCAAAAGCTCAAAAGCCCGGTGGACGAGGTAGTTTTGTGGTGAACGGTTATCTATAAAAGTAGGAGATGCTTTTTTTCTGCTGCCATTCAATACTGGCGATATTGGCGCGGTCGGCCAAGAGAAAGTCATCGCTCAATTTATCCGTGCCAAGATTCGCATGGGCGTTCACTAGATAGACCAGTTTTCCAGCCGGGTCATTATCATGCCGCCGGTTCAGGGCTCGCACTTCAGCCGTAACTTGATGGCGGTCGAAGACCTCGCGCAATCGCTCATGAGTTTTATCTATATCGCTGGTTTTGATCTTGAGTTCAAGGCTGCGATAAATTTGCGTCGGTTCATGGTATTCGAGCGCCCAAAGCAAAAAGAGCACCATCATCGTGAAAATAACCGCCAGCGCGACGTGTCCCACGCCAGTTGCCAGCCCTACGGCCAGGCTAATCAACATGACGGCAACCTCTTTCGGGTCGCGAATGTCTGTGCGAAAGCGCACCAGGGAGGCGGCGGCAAAAATGCCAAAGGCGCGCGCCGCATTGTCTGCGACAATCATCATCAGCGCTGAGGCGACAACCGCAAGTAAGATTTGTGTCTGGGCAACGTAAGGGTTGCGCTGCAAGGCAAACATAAATTTGTGCGGACGATAAGCGAGCATCGCCGCCAGAAGGGCAGCCAGAAGGAACCTGAGCGGGACGCGCGTCAACAGGATTCGCCAAGCGCCGGGCTTTGACAAATCGGCGGATAAATCTTTGTTCTCAAATAACCGGGCGAAGAAATTTGCAGCCGGATTTGCGCCTTCACTCTTCGCTTTTTCTTCTTCTGAACCAGCAACCGGTGGCTGACTTTTTGCCGCATCGGTTTGGGCCGCGGCCTCGGGTTGAGACGGCAGGGAACTGGAAAAGGCGTAGGTGAAACCGAGGGTGAATATTCCTATCAAGGAAAGGAGCAGGAAAAGATTTAACCAGGAAGCGCCTTGCTTTAATTGCCCTGCTGCTCTTGAGCTATTTTTCTTCATCATTAAGCTGAAGTAGCAATAACGATGCCTGACAAAAAATCCCTATAATATGGGCAAAATCACACATCTTTGCCCGGCGCCCAACACCTTTCAAGGCTCGATGGAGAAAAGCTGAGGAATTTTATCGTTATGCAAATGGCGCGTTTACCTCTTAAATCAACAAGCAATAAAAAGAACCTCAGCCTAGCAGGGCTACGCAAAATGCCGAGTTGATTTGAAAAGCGCGCGCCACACGCGCCACCCAGTTCTATCAAGCAGGCCTGGCTTACGGCAAGCAGGCCTGGCTTACCGCATCGCCCTCGATGAATGGCTCGTCGCTGAGAAGCCGGAGTCAAAGACGGAAGAGGTCGCGACGACGAGAGAACGGAAACGCCTTTTGGAAAGCTTTCTTCACTGCCTCTACCCCGACGAATTTGCCGATACCAGTAGCGCCGCGGAATCATCGTTAAGGCTTATGGCGACGGTTTTGAAAAGGGCGTAGCGATAGGCAAATGAAATTCATTTTGAATGAAATGGGTATTGGTTAAATTGATTTCAGCTCCGGGAACAAGCCGAACGGTTAGACAGAAGGGGTTGCTTTTGAGGCTTGATTTTGTTGCATTTCGTCAGGCAAGTAGATTGATTTTAGTGTTGTTATAATATCGTCATCGAATAAATCAAAGGTCTTTTTGTCTTGTTCATTGGGCGCTGTCACCTCACTCGGGTAGTGAGCATTTTTTAACATTCGTAATTTGACGATGGTCTGATGGTCATAATGTCGGCTCTCGTCACGGCAGCGGCTAACCAAAGCGATCAACTGATGCCAATCGCACACGGCGCAATCTCCGCCGTGCGATAAGCAATAACGATTGGTATCCACAATTCTTGAAATCTCTCTCATCATTTGTCGAACTTGCGCGCCCTGGCACTGGACATCAATATTCATTTCGATATTTGCCTCTTGGGAATTAAGCAGCTTGAAGGTTATCTGCATATGGGCTTCCGAAAGACATTGAAAATCGGTAATCAACATAAATTCTCCAAACCGCTCAAGCCGAAACGACGATAGCGAATTGCCCGGGAATCTGCGGGGAAGGCCCTGCGCAGATCGCGCCTTAGCACAATGCGGAGAGGCGGTTTTGCTGAACAAGCGGAGCAAAACCACAAGCAACCTATCCGTAGGTTACACCCGGCATCAAAGGACAAAAAATCCCCTGGTCTTCGATTCAATCATAAAATAAGCAATGAATGTGCCGGAAAAAAGGC
>JBIOWC010000260.1:0-42572 GCA_044868105.1 Blastocatellia bacterium | reverse complement strand
CCCTGCAGGCGGCAAAGACCGATTTACATGAGGCGTTAAAAGAGAGCGGAAAACGCGCGGGCGACGGCCGAGGGCGCAAACAGTTGCGCCAGGTTCTGGTGGTTGCCGAAGTCGCGCTGACCTTCACACTACTGGTCGCCGCCGGGTTGATGGTCAATAGCTTCGCCCGATTGCTGAAGGTTGACCGGGGATTTGCCAGCGATAAGCTGCTCACTGCCCAACTGGATTTTTCGGTTTCCGGGTTTACGACCTGGATGCGCCCGACTGCGACGCGTCCGCAGGTCACTTTGCAGGAACTGATGGGGCGCATCAGAAATTTGCCTGACGTCGAATCGGTTGCGGCAATCAGCAGCTTGCCGAAGACCATTGGCAGTGCCCACCGGCAAACCTTCATCATAGAAAACCGTCAGCCGCTTGCCGCCGACGAATTACTGACCGCCAATTTTCAAGGCATCTCGCCGGACTATTTCGATGCTTGCGGAGTTTCACTTTTGCAAGGACGGCGCTTCACGGAAGCCGATAGCCTCGAAGCCCCAGCGGTCGGCATCATTAATGAAACCATGCGCGAGCGCTATTTTCCCGAAGAAAATCCGCTGGGCAAACGCCTGGCTATGGGTACGCCCAACCCGAATCAAATCTTCTGGATTGAAATCGTCGGCGTGGTCGCAGATACCAGAAAATTAAATCTCAATGCCGAAATCGTGCCCGATGTTTTTATTCCATATTGGCAATACCCGATGCAATCGCCGGGTCTGATTGTGCGCGTGTCAACTGAACCGGCGAGGATGACGGCGGCGATTTTGGCTGAAGTGAAAGCGGTAAACCAAAATCTGCCGGCGCCAAAGATTCAGACTATGAATGAAATTCTCTACGATGCGGTCGCCCAGCCGCGTCTGCAAACCTTGCTGCTCACGCTGTTTTCCGTGGTGGCGCTGGTGTTGGCCAGCATCGGCATTTATAGCGTCCTGGCTTATATGGTGACCGAGCGAACCAATGAAATCGGCATCCGCCTGGCGCTCGGCGCGCAAAGCTTTGATGTGCTGGCGATGATTATCGGGCAGGGAATGAAGCTGGTTTTGATGGGATTGGCCATCGGGTTAGCCGGAGCCTTGGCCTTGACGCGCTTGATGGAGAACCTGCTGTTTGAAGTGAAGGCGCTCGATGGGTGGACCTTTTTCAGCGTCACCGCATTGCTGGCTTGCGTGGCGCTCACGGCCTGTTACCTGCCGGCGCGGCGCGCCGCCAAGACCGACCCGCTGGTGGCGCTCCGTTATGAATGAAACGATTTCAGAAAGGGTTCTGATGATGACCATTTTACAAGACCTGAAATATGCCGGGCGAATGTTGGTGAAAAACCCCGGCTTTTCCATCGCTGCACTACTCGCTTTGATGTTAGGGATTGGCGCGAACACGGCAATTTTCTCAGTCGTCAATGCGCTGCTCATGCGCGAGCTACCTTATAAAAACCCGGCTCGTCTGGTCATCATTCAATCAACCAATCAGAAAAAACCTGACCCCGATAGTTCGGTCTCCTACCCGGATTTTAAAGATTGGGAAAATCAAAACCGGGTCTTTGAAAATCTCGCAACTTTTCACAATCGCAGCTACACGTTAACCGGTGCGGGTGAGCCTGAGCGCATACGCGGCGGGCGGGTGTCGGCAGATTTTTTTAGCTTGCTTGGCGTTCAACCGGTTCTGGGTCGCGCTTTTCAGGATGAAGATGATAAACCCGAAAGTCCGCGAACCGTTATGCTCAGTTACGGATTATGGCAGCGACACTTTGGCGGCGATCACCAGGTGGTCAATCAACCGCTCACGCTGGATGGCGAAAGCTACACCGTGATTGGGGTGTTACCGCAAGGGTTCAATTTCCCTTTTGAAATAGATGGCGCGGAGATGTGGACCCCGAACATCTTTAATGGCACAGCGCTACTCGAACAACGCGGCGTTCATTTTATGAAAGCCATCGGACGGCTCAACGCGGACGTGGCAATTGATACGGCGCAAGCCGATATGGAAGCGATTGCCGGCCGACTCGCCGAGCAGTATCCGGGTGAAAATAGCGGACGCGGCATTCAACTCACGGCCTTGCACAATCAGTTTGTCAGCGCCGGCCTGCGCCGCGCGCTGCTGGTGGTATTTACGGCGGTCGGCTTTGTTTTGCTCATCGCCTGTTTCAATGTTGCCAATTTACTTTTGGCCAGAGCCGGAGCGCGAAGCCAGGAACTGTCCATTCGCGCGGCGCTTGGCGCCAGTCGCCTGAGGCTGGCGCGACAGATGTTGACCGAAAGCGTTTTGCTGGGCGTGGTGGGCGGCGGACTCGGCGTTTTACTGGCGCTCTGGGGAGTTGAGTTGCTGGTTAAATTCAGCCCGGCCAGTATGCCGCACCTCGATAAAATCAGCATTGACGGGCGGGTGCTCGGTTTCAATCTATTGCTTTCGATTTTGACAGGAATTGTTTTTGGACTTGCGCCAACCTGGAAAGTTTCCCGCGTTGACATCAACCAAGCGCTCAAGGAAGGGGGGCGCGGAACCGGCGACTTATTGAGTCGCAATCGTTTGCGCAAAGCCCTGGTCATTTCCCAGGTCGCCGTCTCTTTGCTCCTGCTCATCGGCGCCGGACTGGCGCTCAAAAGTTTTTTCAGATTGCAACAGGTCAATCCGGGATTTGATGCGAGCCAGGTATTAACCGCGTCCATTTCGTTGCCGTCCTCGAAATACCCGGAAGGTCAACAGGTGGTCAATTTTTTCCATCAGGTTATTGAGCGGATTGAATCATTACCGGGTGTTGAAGCGGTCGGTGGGGTGAACTATTCGCCGCTCAGCAGTAACAACATGAGCGCCGCCTTCACTATTGAAAATCATCCGGTTGAAGACGGACAAGAACCTCTCGCAATGTTTCGCGCCGTCACGCCGGGTTACTTTCAAGCCCTGCGGATTCCTCTCAAACAGGGCCGGCTCTTTAACGAGCAAGACCGCAGAGGTCGCCCCGGCGTCTTGCTCATCAACGAAACCATGGCGCGACGGTACTGGCCGGATGAAAACCCGCTTGGGCAACGGTTGACGCTTAGCGTCAGCCTTGATGATGATGAACCCAAGGCCTGGGAGATTGTCGGCGTGATGGGTGATGTAAAACACTCGGCGATTGACGCTCCGCCGCAACCGGAAATGTGGATTCCCGAAGACCAACAAGCCTGGCGCGGACTGACGCTGGCCGTGCGCAGCACAACCAACCCGCAGACGCTTGCCGCCGCCATACGCCAGGAGGTGCAAGCGGTTAACCCCGATCAACCGGTCGGCACCATCCAACCGATGGAAAAACTGGTTTCCGATTCCACCGCGCAATCACGATTTTATGCATTTTTATTGGCGATTTTTGCAAGTTTGGCGTTGGTCCTGGCCAGCCTGGGCATTTACGGCGTGATGGCTTACACGGTCAATCAACGGACCAAAGAAATCGGTATTCGACTGGCGCTCGGGGCCCGCGGAGGCGATGTCTTAGGTCTGGTCGTCGGGCAGGGAATGAGGCTTGCCCTCGCCGGGCTAGCCCTAGGCGTTGCGGGAGCCATGGTCTTAACGAGACTGATGAGCAGTCTGCTTTATGAAGTCAGCGCCACCGACCCGCTAATCTTTATCTTTACTTCATTGCTATTTACCTGTGTCGCGCTCGCGGCCTGTTTCATTCCGGCACGGCGCGCCGCCAAGACCGACCCGCTGGCGGCGCTCAGAAATGAATAGGAGGTGATGATGGAAACATTTATTCAAGACCTGCGCTATGGCTTACGCACCCTGGTTAAAAATCCCGGATTTGCTCTGGTGGCAATCCTGGCGCTGGCCTTAGGCATTGGCGCCAACACCGCCATCTTCTCAGTCGTCAATGCGGTGCTTCTGCAACCCATGCCTTACGCAGAACCTGACCAACTGGTTATGGTCTGGGGAACAGACCCCGGCGAAGCCGATAATTCGGATAACCGATTTCCGGTATCGCCAGCCAACTTCACGGACTGGAAAGCGCAGAATACCGTCTTTGAGGGGCTTGCCGCATCACGGGATGCGCAGTACAGCCTCACGGGAATGGGCGATCCTGAATTTCTCGTCGGCTATCGCTTCGCGGCGGATTTCTTTCAGGTTGCCGGCATTAAACCGATTCTGGGGCGCACCTTCACTGCTGAAGAAGACCGACCCGGCGCCGACCGTGTGGTGGTCTTGAGTCATCATTTATGGATGCGTCTGTTCAATGGTGACCAACAGGTCTTAGGCAAAACCCTGACCCTGAGCGGCAACCTCTATGAAATCATCGGGGTCATGCCGCCGGGCTTTCGCCATCCGGGTGGCGTGGCCGAGCTTTGGACACCGCTGGCCCTGCCTGCTGATGCGGCAACCAATCGTCAAGCGAGATTCTGTCGCGTGCTCGGGCGCTTAAAACCGCAGGTGACCCTTCAGCAGGCGCAGGCCGAGATGACGCGACTTGCCGAACGCATCGCCCAGGAACACCCCGGCAGCACGACACGCGAAGGCGTCAAGCTGGCCTCACTGCGCGATGAACAGGTCGGCGATGTGCGTCCGGCACTGTTGCTGCTGTTGGGGGCTGTGGGTTTTGTGTTACTCATTGCCTGTGCCAACGTCGCCAACTTGCTATTGGCGCGCGCCGCCACCCGAAGAAAAGAGATTGCCGTGCGCACAGCGCTTGGCGCCAATCGTTGGCGGTTGCTCAGACAATTCTTAACCGAGAGCCTGGTGCTGTCGTTTATCGGCGGAGCCTTGGGCTTATTGCTGGCCATCTGGAGCACCGGGCCGATGCTAAGAATGTTTCCCAATAACATCGAAAACCTCAACCTGCCGAAAGTCGAAAGCCTTCCGATTGATTGGAAAGTTCTGGTCTTTACCCTGGCGGCCTGTGTCTTAACCGGTTTGATATTTGGCATCGTACCGGCTTTGCAGGCCTCTAAAGCCGACATCAATCTAACCCTCAAAGAATCCGGTGGCCGGTCCGCTACAGGCGGCAGCAGTCGTTTGAGAAATACCCTGGTGATTGCGGAAATCGCTCTCTCTTTAATGCTGTTAATCGGCGCGGGACTCCTGCTCAAAAGCTTTGCCCAGTTGCAGCGCAGTGATTTTGGCTTCAACCCCAACCAGGTTTTAACCGTGCAGGTACTTTTGCCGCAGCAAAAATATCCGCAACCGGCCAAACGATTGCAATTCCTTCAGGATTCGCTTCAACGAATCGAGAACTTACCCGGCGTGGAATCCGTTGGCGCCACCAATTTTCTCCCGCTCACAGGGTTTTGGGGTACCAGCACCTTTACCTTGGAAGGCCAACCGCCGCCCAATCCCGGAGATGAACCCGAAGCCGATAATCGCACGGCGACGCCAAACTATTTTCGCTCGATGGGCATTCGGTTGATTGACGGACGCGAATTCACCGAGCAAGACCGCGAGGGCGCGCCCCAGGTCTTGATCGTCAATGAAACGCTGGCGCGTAAGTTTTGGGCCGGCGATAGTCCGGTCGGCAAACGCCTGAATTTAGGGGATGCGCAACAACCCGATTGGTGGGAGATCGTGGGTGTTGTGGGCGACATCAAATCCTTCGGACTTGAAAAAGAGACCCACGCGGACATCTTTCGGCCATTTGCGCAACTGCCTTTTCCCATCATGGCATTTACGATTCGCACCTCGACCGACCCGATGAGCCTGGCCCCAGCCGTGCGCCGGGAGATTTGGTCTGTGGATAAAGACCAACCGCTCTTTAAGGTATTAAGCCTCGAACAACTGGCTGCCGAATCGGTTTCGCTTAGACGCGTCAGTCTGATTTTACTCGGCACCTTTGCGGCGCTCGCCTTGATTATCGCAAGCGTAGGCATCTACGGGGTGATGTCTTATACGGTCACTGAACGCACCCAGGAGATGGGCATACGCCTGGCGCTCGGCGCCCGGCAAAGCGACATTCTGAAACTCATCGTTGGACAAGGCAGTCTGCTTACGGCTATCGGTGTAGGCCTTGGTCTGATAGCCGCTTTCATACTCTCTCGCTTGATTGCCAATCTGTTGTATGGCGTGAGCGCTACGGATGCGTTCACCCTTTTCGCTGCCGCTTTACTTTCAGCCTCGGTCGCCTTGCTGGCTTGCTATCTACCTGCACGACGAGCCATGAAGGTTGATCCGATGACGGCGCTCAGAAATGAATAGGAGGACGTATGCAAACCTTTTTACAAGACCTGCGCTACGGCTGGCGCGGATTAATTAAAAATCCGGGCTTTGCTGCGATCGCTGTCATCGCCTTGGCGCTCGGTATTGGGGCGAATACGGCAATCTTTTCGGTCGTCAATGCCGTTTTGCTGCGCCCGCTGCCGTACAAAGAGCCCCAGCGGCTGGCCATCCTCTGGGAAAAGCAAACCAATTTACAGAGCGAGACCAACGACGCTAATTTTCCGGTTGCCGCCGCTAATTTCCTCGACTGGCAGACCGAGAATCAGACCTTTGAATACCTGGCCGCTTTTCACGCACAAACACTTAATCTCACAGGCAGCGGTGAACCCGAACGCGTTGGCGTGATTCGCGCCTCAGCAGATTTGTTTCCCTTGCTCGGCATAGAGCCTGCGCGCGGGCGCACCTTTCTTGCCGAAGAGGATTCTGCCAGCGGTAACCGAGTTGTCCTGCTCAGCCATCAGTTCTGGCAACGCCATTTTGGTTCCGACCCGGAGGTAATAAATCAATCGCTTACCCTCGAAGGCAACACCTACTCGATTATCGGGGTGATGCCACAAGGGTTTCAGTTTCCCCGCAAAAATGATCTGCCGGCCGGCTATCAAATTCCCGCCCAGATTGATATCTGGTTGCCGCTGGCGCTTGCACCCGACCAGCGGCCGAACCGTGGTCGTCACTACCTCGCTGTTGTGGCGCGCACGAAACCGCAAATCGGTTTTAAGCAAGCTCAAGATGATCTGGATGCGATTGCCACACAGTTGAGCGCACAATATCCGCAGACCAATACCGAGCAAGGCATCGCGCTGATGCCGCTGCATCAACACATCGTTAAAAAAATTCGCCCGGCGCTCATTGCGCTGCTCTGCGCCGTCGGCTTTGTCCTCTTGATTGCCTGCGCCAATGTCGCCAATCTATCGCTCGCTCGCGCGGCAGCCCGCCAACGGGAAGTTGCGGTTCGCGTGGCGCTCGGCGCCAACCGCTGGCGCATCATTCGACAGCTTTTAACGGAAAGCCTATTGCTGGCGCTCATTGGTGGCACACTCGGATTCTTTCTGGCGCTCTGGGGCATTGATCTATTGATGGCCATTGTGCCAGGTAATCTTCCGCAGGTTGACGAAGTCAGTATTGATGGCCGGGTGTTGAGCTTTACGCTGGTGGTGTCGCTGGCGACGGGCATCATTTTTGGACTGGTGCCGGCATTACAAGCTTCAAAATCTGATTTAACACATTCCTTAAAAGAAGGTGGCCGTGCGACTGGCAGCCAACAGCGCAGTCGGATTCGCAGCGCACTGGTGATTGCGGAAATCGCACTTTCCCTGGTCCTGCTGGTCGGCGCCGGGTTGATGGTACAAACCTTTCAGCGCCTGGTGAACGTTGACCCCGGTTTCAAACCTGACCAGCTTTTAACCATGGATATTGCCTTGACGCGCTCAAAATATCCGACTCCGCAATCGCGCGCCGGTTTTTATGAAACGGCGCTAGAACGGGTCAGAAATGTGCCCGGCGTTGAAGCCGCCGCAGGTATTTATCCGCTGCCGCTCGGCGGCGCGGAAGAAGGCGTAGGCTTTGGCATTGAAAACGAGCCGCCTCGCCAACCCGGTGAAAGCCGCTCGGCGGGTCCGCGCTGGGTAACCCATGATTTCTTCCAGACCATGGGCATTCCTTTACGCGAGGGGCGCGCCTTTGATCGGCGAGACACCGCAGATGCGCCCCGCGTGGTCATCATCAACGAAGCCTTTGCCGAGCGCCATTTCGCGAATGAAAACCCGCTTGGCAAACGCATTGCCTTTGATGCAACTCAGGGCAATGCAAATTGGCGCGAAATCATCGGTATCGTCGGCAACGTCAAGCACACCAATTTGGAAGATGAAGCGCGCCCCCAACTCTACATTCCGCATGAGCAATTCCCTGTGCCGTTTTTGACCTTCGTTGTGAAGACCCGCACGGAGCCCACGAGCCTGGCCAATGCGCTTCGCGCTCAAGTGCTCGCGGTTGACCAGGACCAACCGATTACCAATATCAAAACCATGGACGAGTGGGTTGGGGATGCGCTAGCGCAAAAACGCTTCAATATGTTTTTATTCGGCGTTTTTGCGCTGACCGCCTTGCTCCTGGCCGCGGTCGGTATTTATGGCGTGATGGCCTATTCGGTAAATCAGCGCACCCATGAAATCGGCATTCGCCGGGCGCTTGGCGCACAAACCGGTGATGTGCTTCGCATGGTCATTCGGCAAGGGATGCTGCTGGCGCTTACCGGGGTTGGCCTCGGATTAATGGCGGCTTTCGCATTGACCCGCTTGCTAGCAAATCTCCTGTATAACGTCAGTGCGAGTGACCTGACAACCTTTTTCATCACCTCGCTGATTTTGACAGGAGTGGCTCTAGTAGCCTGTTTGGTGCCCGCTCGGCGCGCCATGAGAGTAGACCCGATGATCGCTCTCAGATACGAATGATTCGATTTTGGATTTGAGATTTCAGATTTTAGATTTTGGATTATCGGGATTTTGGATTTTGGATTACCAGAAATGGCGGCGGTGCGGCGCACGGTTTTGCTCGGTCATCGCAAAAATCCAAGTCGCCGAGGGCCTGGATTCAGCGCGGCAGCGGCCATCCAAAATCTCAAATCTCAAATCTCAAATCTCAAAATCGAGATAATCCGAAATGTGAAAGGGTTTTTTTATGAATACCTTAATACAAGACCTGCGCTATGGTTTACGAATACTGGCAAAAAAACCGAGTTTCACCTTGATAGCGGTGCTGACCCTGGCGCTCGGCATCGGCGCGACGACGGCGATTTTCACGATTGTGAATGCCGTGCTCCTCAGGCCCCTGCCGTACCCGGAGGCTGAGCGTTTGCTGATGGTCGGGCAAAAATATAACAGCGGACTGGCGGGCGCCGGCGAACCGAAATTTCTCTTCTGGCATGAACACAGTCAATCGTTTGAAGCCCTGGCGGCTTATTCAAATTTTGGTGGCGCGGGTGGCAATCTCGCGGGCGGCGATGAAGCCGAATATGTTCGCGGTTTGCGGGTGTCGGAAGAATTCTTTCGCGTACTCGGCGTCTATCCGGCGCAAGGTCGCGCGTTTACTCCGGCCGAAGACACGCCGGGTAGCGCTCTGGTTGCGATTATGAGCGATGGGTTGTGGCAAAGGCGATTTGGCGGCGACCAAGAAATACTCGGAAAATCGGTGCTGCTTAATGACCAGCCGGTTACCGTCATCGGCATTATGCCGCCGCAGTTTCGTTTCAGTAACAGCGTAGATTTATTCGTCCCCATGCGGGCGCGACCGAATGCCAACTTCGACCCCAATGCGACGGTCGTCGGACGGTTGAAATCCGGCGTCACCAAAGAACAAGCGGCGGCTGAATTACAGATGATTGCCGATAAGTTCCGCGAAGCCTTTCCGCGTTTTATGCAGGACGGCGAAAGCATCGGCGTACAACCTTATAAAGAGACCTTTACAGGCGGCGTGGAAAAGCTGTTATGGATTCTCTTCGGCGCGGTAGGTTTTCTCTTACTCATTGCCTGCGCCAATGTCGCCAATCTGCAATTGACGCGCGCCGCCGGGCGGCAAAGAGAGATCGCTGTGCGCCGCGCGCTTGGCGCGGGCCGCGCGCGCATCATCAGACAACTCCTGACCGAAGGGGTTTTACTGGCGCTCATGGGCGGCACGGCCGGACTGTTGCTGGCGGTGTGGGGAACCGAACTGCTGGTCGCCGCGTTACCGCAAGGATTTCTGTCGGATGTGAATGAAGTAAACGCCGACTGGCGCGTCCTGGCCTTCGCTCTCCTTGCCGCGATTGTCACGGGCTTACTATTCGGACTGGCGCCGGCCTGGCAAGCCGGCAAGGTGGATGTCAACCAGGCGCTTAAAGAGAGTGCCGGTAAAGGAGGGACACCGCGCGGGCGGTTGCGTAACGCGCTGGTGGTCGCCGAAGTGGCGCTGGCGCTTGTGCTGCTGGTCGGCGCCGGGCTCTTGATTCGCACCTTCGTCAATCTTTTGAATGTTGAGCCGGGGTTTGATGCGAAAAATGTGCTCACTTGTCAGCTTGCCCTAAACGGCACGCGCTATGATACGTCCAGTGAAGCCTCAGCTTTTTATCGCGACGCATTAGAGCGCATCAAAGCTTTGCCGGGGGTTGAATCAGCGGCGGTGATTAATAAACTGCCGCTTGATTGGCAATTCAATATGCCGGTGGTTTTTCCCGATAATCCCGACCAGGGGCAATCCGTTCAACTGCGCATGATTTCATCCGATTACTTCCGCGTCATGAAAATCGCTTTGCGTGAAGGGCGTGAACTGAGTGATGCGGATAATGCCGCTGCTCAGCCGGTCATCATCGTGAATGAGGCTTTCGCGCGACGGTATTTCGTCGGGAAAAATGCGCTGGCGCAACAACTGACAGTCGGGCGCGGGCTGAATGAACCGCTGCGACAGGTCGTCGGCGTGGTCGGCGATATCAAACAATCGGGTTTGGATAGCGCGGCGCCGCCCATGGCCTTCGTGCCGGTTTCGCAAGTAACCGATAAATTGATGGGCGTTATTCGCACGTTTACGGCAACCAATTTCACGGTGCGTACCAGCGTGGCGCCGCACAGTTTGAGTGCCGCCATCAAACGCGAGATTGCCACCATAGATGCCACCTTGCCGCTTACCGAAATTCGTTCAATGGAAGAGCTGACGACGCGCGCGGTCGCTTCGCAACGTTTCAATATGACGATGATTGCGCTGTTTGCAGGCCTGGGGTTGTTGCTCGCGGCGGTTGGAATATACGGCGTGGTCTCTTATTCGATGGCGCAACGCACCAACGAAATCGGCTTGCGAATGGCGCTCGGCGCCCAGGCCAGCGATGTGGTTAAACTGGTCGTCAAACATGGACTGGGCCTGGCGCTCTTAGGCGTCGGCCTGGGTTTGCTGGCGTCGTTTGCCTTGACGCGCCTGATGGGCAGTTTCCTGTTTGGGGTTGGCGCGACCGACCCCTTGACCTTTCTGGTGATTTCACTGCTGCTCACGCTTGTTGCGCTGGCGGCGTGTTATATCCCGGCGCGCCGTGCCACTAAAGTGGACCCGATGATTGCGCTCCGTTACGAATGATTCGATTTCAGATTTTAGATTTTGGATTTGAGATTTTAGATTTTGGATTACCAGAAATGGCGGCGGTGCGGCGCGCTGCGGGGTTCGGCCATCACCAAAATCAACTTCACCAAGGGCCTGGGTTCAACGGTGCAGCGGCAATCTAAAATCTAAAATCTCAAATCCAAAATCCTGAGAAGGGGAGTTATGGATAATTTAATACACGACGTGCGCTATGGCCTGCGCACATTGCTCAAAAAACCGGGCTTTACGATGATTGCCATTTTGACCCTCGCCCTAGGCATCGGCGCCAATACCGCCATCTTTACGGTTGTGAATTCTGTATTGTTACAACCTTTGCCTTTTCACGAACCCCAGCGGCTGGTGACCCTTTGGGAAAAGAATTTGACTCGCGGACAAGCGCACGGCAGCGCCGGCGCCGCCGATTTCAACGATTGGAAAAATCGCAACCGGAGTTTTATTTCCCTGGCCGCCTATTTTAATTGGAACTTCAATCTCACAGCCGTAGATGAACCGCGACGCATACAAGCGGCCTTGGTTACGGAAGATTTTTTTCAATTGCTCGGCGTTAATCCTGAAATCGGGCGAACCCTGGACTCAGAATATTTTAAAGAAGGACAAGATAATGTCGTGGTCCTCAGTCACGCCTTTTGGCACAACTACTATGGCGCGGATGCGAACATCGTCGGACAAACAATCACCTTGAATAATGCCTCGTTAAAAGTCGTCGGGGTGATGCCGGAAAGTTTTAAATTTCCTGAAAGCGACACTGAAATGTGGTCGCCGTTTATCCTGACCGCGCGCCACCTCGGAACTCGCGATGGCCGATTTCTTAAAGTCATTGGTCGCCTTAAACCTGAAGTATCGGTCGCTCAAGCGCAAAGCGATTTAAGCGCCGTCGCCGAAGAACTCGCCGCGCAATATCCCGATTCAAATTCAGGTTGGGATGTAACCCTCATCCCTTTGCACGAAGAGATAACCGGACAGGCGCGTACCGCCTTACTGGTTTTGCTTGGCACGGTCGGCTTAGTTTTACTGATTGCCTGCGCCAACGTCGGTAATCTACTGCTGGCGCGGGCGGCGTCGAGACAAAAAGAGATCGCTATACGCCTCGCACTGGGCGCCAGTCGCGGGCGCATTATCACGCAATTGCTGACTGAAAGTTTGCTGCTGGCAGTTGCGGGCGGCGGCCTCGGATTAATCGGGGCGCTATGGGGAAGAGATTTGTTAATCGCTTTCAGTCCGGGAAACATTCCGCGAATTGATGAAATCGGCATCGATATTCGGGTGCTGATTTTTACACTGCTCACCTCATTTTTGGCGGCGGTGATTTTTGGTTTACTCCCTGCCTTACAACTTTCCAAACCGGACATCAATGCGGCGCTCAAAAAAGAGGGGCGAGCGCCAACCGGCAGTTTGAAAAATCGCCTTCGCCACGGGCTGGTCGTAGCCGAAGTCGCCATCGGTGTTGTGTTACTCATCGGCGCGGGATTGCTGATTAAGAGTTTTGCGAAATTGCAGAGCGTGGATGCGGGGTTCAAGGCGGATAACATTTTGTCCATGAGTTTGATGTTGCCGCTCTCAAAATATCCCGACAATCAAAAACAGATAACCTTCTTCGAGCAATCATTAGAACGCATAAATAACCTGCCGGGTGTGGTGGCGACGGGGGCCATTCAAGACCTGCCGTTAAAGCAAAACAGCGCGGGCGAAGTAAATAGCATGAAGATGAAGTTCACGATTGAAGGTCAAGCGCCCGTTTCATCTGACGAAGCCTATGAAACGGCTTTTCGCATTATCACGCCCGATTACTTTCGTACGATGGCCATCCCGTTGATTCGCGGCCGAGAGTTTACCTCTCAAGATACGCAAAAAACGCCGCCGGTGATTCTCATCAACCAAACCTTGGCCGAACGTTTTTGGGCTAATGATGATCCGATTGGCAAACGCTTACGGCTCGCTGAACCCGACAGTCCGGTCTATTCAATTGTCGGCGTGATTGCTGACGTAAAACATATGGGATTGCAAACCGAAGAGGGGTTAGTGATTTATCAACCCCTGGCGCAAAAGCCCAATTGGTTACGCTGGATGACCATCGTCACCCGCACCCATAGCGAACCGATGAATTTAGCGGCGGCCATTCAAGGGGCAATTCATCAGGTGGATAAAGATCAACCCATTTATGACCTCGCAACCATGGAACAAGTGTTATCGAAATCGGTTGCCCGGCCACGATTTTCTACGCTGCTGATGAGCCTGTTTGCCATGCTGGCCATCGGGTTAGCGGCAATTGGAATTTATGGCGTGATCTCTTATGTGGTCACCGAACGCACTCAGGAAATTGGCTTGCGTATGGCGCTCGGCGCCCAGGCCAGCGTGGTTTCCAAACTTATCCTCAAACAAGGCCTGCGTCCTGTATGGATGGGATTGATATTGGGGTTGATGGCCTCAGCGCTATTGACCCGCGTAATCAAAAACCTTTTGTTCGACATCAGCCCGACCGACCCGCTCACCTATATTGGCGTGTCGCTCATGCTGATTCTCGTGGCGCTGGTCGCCTGTTGGGTGCCGGCGCGGCGCGCCACCCAAGTAGACCCGCTGGTGGCGCTCAAGTATGAATGATGTCGATTTTGGATTTTAGATTTTGGATTTTAGATTGCCGCTGCATTAATGAATCCCGGCCATCGGCGAAGTTGATTTTTGTGATGACCGAGCACAGCAGCGCAGGGTACCGCGGCCTTCTCGGTCAATCCAAAATCCAAAATCTAAAATCCAAAATGCAAAGGTGGTTTTATGGAAAAACTTTTTCAAGATGTGCGTTATGGCCTGCGCACATTGCTCAAAAAACCGGGCTTTACGATGATTGCCATTTTGACCCTCGCCTTAGGCATCGGCGCCAATACCGCCATCTTTAGCATCGTCAATGCCGTGTTGCTCAAGCCCTTACCCTATCCGAACGCCGACCGCGTGGTCGCTATTCAAGAGTTCAATTCCACAGGGCGGCGTTCGCAATCAACCCCGGCAAACTTCCTCGATTGGCGGGCGCAAAACTCCGTCTTTGAACAGATGGCGGCAATCTTTACACGAAACGCCAACCTGACGGGCGCCGGCGACCCGGAAAGAATTTCGGTGGCTACGGTGTCCGCGAGTTTCTTTCAAGTGCTCGGCACGCAGCCGATTCGCGGGCGCGATTTCGCCCCCGATGATGAACAAGCCGGACACGCCCCCGTTGCGATTATCGCTTACAGCATCTGGCAAAACCATTTCGGCGGCGATGAATCCATCCTTGGCAAAACCATTTTGTTGGACGGCAGAAACTATGAGGTCGTCGGCGTCACCCCGCCAGGGTTCGATTACCCGTTTGACTATCTCAAAGATGCGCAAGTGTGGATTCCGCCGCTCAGACTGGCGCCTGAACTCAGAGAGAACATGGATGTCACGCAAACCCGCGGCTTCGGTTTTCTGAGCGTTATTGCGCGGCTCAAAGACGGCGTGACGCTTGAGCAAGCCGCAACCGAGATGGAAACCATCACGGCGCGTTTACGCGAACAATACCCCAATACGAACAATGCCCGCTTCAACAAAGTGGTTTCGCTGCACACCCATCTCGTCGGTGAAGTGCGCCCCGTCTTACTGCTCCTGCTTGGCGCGGTCTTTTGTGTGCTTGCGATTGCCTGTGCCAATGTCGCCAACCTCTTACTCGTCAAAGCCACCGGCCGGCAAAAAGAGCTCGCCATCCGTTCAGCGCTCGGCGCCAACCGCTGGCGCGTCATCCGTCAACTGCTCACCGAAAGCATCATGCTCGCTGGTTTGGGCGGCACGCTCGGTCTGTTGCTGGCGCTCTGGAGCGTTGATTTATTCAAAGGCCTGGCCACCGACATCCCGCGCATTCAAGAAGTTCGTTTAGATATGCCAGTGCTCGCCTTCACCTTGGGGTTATCTGTGCTCTCCGGCATCATCTTTGGCGTTGCGCCGGCGCTGCATTTTTCCAGGCCCGATGTTTACGGTTTGCTCAAAGAGAGCGCTCGCCCGACGAGTGCCCCCCATACACGAATTCGCAATCTTCTGGTGATTTCGGAGATCGCTCTATCGCTCATGTTGCTGGTCGGGGCGGGGTTACTGCTGCGCAGCTTCATCAACCTGCAATCGGTAAAACCGGGATTTGAAACTGACCAAATCCTGACCTTCAAACTTGCGCCATCAGGTGGAAATTATCGCGGGCTGAGAAGACAAAGCGCTTTTCATACGCAGGTGATTGAACGCCTGAAAACTTTACCGGGTGTCGAAGAGGTTGGCGCAGTCAGCACCTTGCCATTGCGCCCGGGCGAGCTTTATGGATTTCGTATAGAAGGCGAACCGCCGCTACCTGCGGAACAAATGGCCTCGGCAAATTTCCGTGTTGTTGGTCACGATTATTTTCAAGCGCTCAACATCCCTTTAATCGAAGGGCGCGGTTTCACGATGCAGGATAACGCCGATGTGCCGGATGTCTATGTCGTCAATCAGGAATTTGCGCGGCGCAATTTTCCGGGTGAAAGCCCGCTTGGCAAACGCATCAGTTTTGGCACGGATGCCAACGGCAATCCTTCCTATGGCGAGATTGTCGGCGTGATTGCCGATATGAGGACGCTCGAATTAAAGGAAGACCCGACGCCCGACGCTTATTCGTCTTACCTGCAATCTTCATCCGATGGGTTGTTTTTTGTCATCCGCACCAGCGTCCCACCCGCGAGTCTCGCGCCGGCGGTTCGTAACGCGGTGCTGGAAATAGATAGAGCCCAGCCGATTTCGGAGATCAAACCGCTCAATCAGATTGTTTATCAATCGGTGGCTGTGCCGCGCTTTAATCTCTTTCTATTGGGCGCGTTCGCCGGCATCGCGATGTTACTGGCCACGGCGGGCATCTATGGCGTGATGGCCTATTCGGTTAGTCAGCGCACCCAGGAAATCGGCATCCGCCTGGCGCTCGGCGCCAAAGCCAGTGACGTTCTCGCGATGGTCGTCCGGCAGGGAATGAGGCTCGCCCTCGTGGGTATCGCTTTAGGTATGGTCGGCGCATATCTTCTGACAGGATTCATCGAGCATCAGGTGTTCGTACAGAAAATGTTATTTCAGATTGGCGCGAATGACTGGTTGACCTTTGCCACAGTGCCGCTGATTCTGGCAGGAGTGGCGCTGGTGGCCTGTTTGGTGCCAGCGCGTCGGGCTACCAAAGTTGATCCGATGGTGGCGCTCAGAGCCGAATGATTTCGATTTTAGATTTTAGATTTTAGATTTTAGATTTTGGATTATCAGGATTTTGGATTTTAGATTTTAGATTTTGGATTGACCGAGAAGGCCGAGGTGGTGTGCGCTCGGCGGGGTTCGGTCATCGCGAAAATCAACTTCGCCAATCGTCTGGGTTCAACGGTGCAGCGGCCATCCAAAATCCAAAATCTAAAATCCAAAATGAGAAAGGGTTTTTATGACTACATTTCTACAAGACCTGCGCTACGGCGTGCGAATGCTCACCAGAAAACCGGCGTTTACGGTAATTGCCATTATCACGCTCGCCTTAGGCATCGGCGCTAATACCGCTATATTCAGTGTGGTGAACGGGGTGTTGCTGCGCCCGCTCCCTTACCAAGAACCGGACCGTCTGGTGCGCGTATACAGCGAGTTCACGAATCTGGATTTGCGAAAATTCTGGATTTCACCGCCCGAATTTACAGACATTCAGAAGGAAGCGAAATCCTGGGAAGCCATCGGCGCGTGGGCGGCGGGTGGCGCCAATGTTGAAGCTCGGAACGGCGAACCCATTAGGGTGACTTCAACTGCCGTCACCCGCAGCTTGATTGACACGCTTGGCGTGCAGCCGGCGATGGGGCGAAATTTCACGCCCGAAGAAGACCGGGCGGGCGGCGCGAGAGCGGCGATTATCTCAACCGCTTTATGGCAACGCGCTTTCGGCGGCGCCGCTGACATTATCGGCACAGCGATCAGAATCAATGCGCAGACTTACAATATCATTGGGGTCATGCCGGAAGGGTATAGGTTCCCGCCCGGCATCAACGACCCGGTTGATGTGTGGGTTTCTTTTCAATTCGACCCGGCAAACCCCGGCTTTCGCGGCAACCATTTCCTTAATTTGATTGGCCGGCTTAAACCGGGAGTGAGTATCGAACAGGCAAAGAGCGAAATGGACGGGCTCGAAACCGCTTGGGCCAGTGAAAATCGCTCGCCACATCTGCTCAACGAAAACAGCCATCCGGTCTTGATGTTCCCCTTACATGAGGATGTCGTCGGCGCCTCGCGCCGCGCCGTCTTAATGCTGCTCGGGGCGGTCGCCTTTGTGCTCCTGATTGCCTGCGCCAATGTCGCAAGCCTGCTGCTGGCCAGAGCCGAAGCGCGGCATCGTGAATTTGCCGTGCGCCTGTCGCTCGGCGCCGGGCGTATGCGTATGCTCCGCCAGTTTTTGACCGAAGGCCTGGTGCTGGTTTTTTGCGGAGCGGTGTGCGGCGTTTTGCTGGCTTATCTTGGGTTGCAACTCATCATTGCGGCCGCCCCCGATAGCGTGCCGCGCACCGGTGAAATTAAGATTGACCTATTGGTCCTGGCCTTTACGCTTGGCGTTTCGGTTCTCGCGGTATTTGTCTTTGCGCTTGCCCCGATGTTGCAACTCGGCGAAGGCAACCTGGCGAACTGGTTGCACGGCGCAAGTTTGCGAACCACGGGCGCAGGCAATAGCCTGCTCAGAAAAGGATTGGTGATTTCCGAAATCGCCCTTGCTGTGGTTTTGGTAGTGGGGTCTGGACTGATGGTTCGCGCTTTCTGGAAATTGCGCAATGTTGATTTGGGATTTAATCCTCAACAAGTGCTTTCGTTTAATATCAATCTGCCAACCAGCGCTTATGATGTGGCAAACCAACTGCGCTTCTCGCAAAGCTTGCAAGCGAAACTTGCCGCCTTGTCAGGTGTGAAATCCGCAGCGATGACGGCCGGCGGATTGCCGCCCTTCAGACCGATTAATGCCAATTCGACCAATATTGAAGGGTTTATTCCAACACCGGATGAACCGTTTCAGATTGTTGATTATTGGAATGTCGTCAGCGAGGATTACTTCAAAGCCATGGGGATTCGGACCATGGACGGGCGCACCTTCGAAGTGTCAGACCGCAGTGAAAAAGCCCAGCGTGTGGTGGTGGTTAATCAAGCGATGGCGCGACGCTTCTGGAATGGAGATGCGATAGGTAAACGGCTAAATACCGGAATTACCAAAGACCCCATCTGGTTTACGGTTGTCGGCGTCGTCGAAGATGCCAAGAACATCGGTATTGATAAGCCTGCCGGTACCGAGCTTTATTTTACTGAACAACAAGTCAACGACCTGTTTGGCGGCAATAATCAACAGACCTTTGTCGTACGCACCGAAGGCGATCCGACGCGCCTGGTCGCAGCCGTTCGTTCAACGGTTCAGGAACTGGATGCCTCTTTGCCGATTTATGGGTTACAGACGATGGATGAAGTAGTCGGCGATTCACTGGTCAGACCGCGCTTCTTATCTTTGTTGCTCGGGTTATTTTCGGGCATTGCCCTGCTGCTGGCCGCCGTCGGCATTTACGGCGTGATGGCCTATTCAGTGGCGCAGCGCACACAGGAAATCGGCGTTCGCATGGCGCTCGGCGCGCAAACCGTAGATGTGTTGAAACTGATAATCAGGCAGGGAATGGCGTTGACGTTGATTGGCGTCATTACGGGATTACTGGCAGCTTTCGGACTGACCCGATTTATCGAAGGGTTGTTATATGGTGTCGGCGCAAGAGACCCGGTCTCGTTTATCAGCGTCACTGTTTTATTAACCCTGGTTGCGTTCCTGGCTTGTTACATCCCTGCGCGACGGGCAACCAAAATTGATCCCTTGGTGGCGATTCGCTACGAGTAGTTCCCAACAGGAGGTATGATGAAAAATAATTTAGTTCAAACAACAAAAATCATTCTGGCAATTTCACTTCTGGTGAGCCTCGCCGGTCTTGGCGTCATGGCTTATACCCGATTGACCATACAGGAGAGAGTCCGGCCGGCGAACCCGCAGTCGGCGAATGCGCCACAGGCGAATGCGCAGCCAGCCATCCCGCTGCCCGCGAACCTGTCGCGTGACGAAAGAGAAAGAATTGAGGCGCTCTCCTCTCCTGACCCGGTAAAACGCGCCGCCGCCGCTTATTCATTTAGCCGCAAAGGGCGCACCTCCAAAGCCGCTATTCCTTTTCTGATTGCCTTGCTCGGTGATGGCACATCCGTAGACCCGCGCGCTTATCGTAAGCTGGAAGATTGGCAACACAACTCCGTTGAAAACGACTATTCCCCGGGCAAAGAGGCGGCCATTGCTTTAACGGAAGCCGGCACGGAAGCCGTCTTACCGCTCATCGCTGTGTTAAAGAACGAGCCGGCGCTTGCCCGCAAACACGCGGTCTGGGCGCTTGGCGCAATTGACGACAAACGCGCCGTATTGCCGGTGATGACTTCGCTGCGCGATGAACATGCAGAGGTGCGTGAACAAGCCGCCTGGGCGCTCGGCGCTTTGGGCGATAAGCAGGCAACCGAGAGTTTAAGTTTCGCCTTGAAGGATGCCGCTTCCGAGGTGCGCGAGCAAGCCGCCTGGGCGCTTGGCGCCATCGGCGACTCCAGAGGTGTCGAAGGTCTAAACGCGGCTTTGAAAGATAATCAGGCACAGGTGCGCGAACAGGCGGCCTGGGCGCTTGGCGCGATTGGCGATGATGGCGCCGTTGAATCGTTAAGCGCTAGCCTCAGCGATGCCGATTCAAATGTGCGTGAGCAAGCCGCCTGGGCGCTCGGCGCGATTGGCAATCACCGGGCAGTTGCAGGGTTGAATGCGGCTTTGAAGGATAGCGATAAAGAAGTGCGAACGCAGGCCGCCTGGGCGCTCGGGGCCATCGGCGATGAAGGCGCTGTTGAGGCGCTCGTTTTAGCGCTCAAAGACCTGGATTCACACGTGCGCGAGCAAGCCGCCTGGGCGCTTGGCGCGATTGGCGATGAGCGAGCCAAGGCGGCGCTAACCGAAGCTTTAAAGGATAACAATTCGAGCGTTCGTAAACAGGTTGAATGGGCGCTGAAAGTTTTGGGCAAGGACTGAACCAACTGAAGGCGTTGCGCGAATGATTAACTAGAACTCGTCTCATAAACCTTCAGAACTGGTTGAGAGGCGGCCAGCGACCGCCGTATGGCGAGGCTTTGCGGTCAACGACTGCTCCTCAATCGCGGGCGCTGTTATTTATGAGAGGGGTTGTCGCGCTTCATCACAACCTCTTCCGGTTTTAAGTTGCGGCGGCTGGTGAAGCGTAAGCTGATGGTTTGCGCTTCACCTTAGGAAAGGAAAGAAATGGAAATCTTGTTAAATGATATTCGCTACAGCCTTCGCGCGTTATTCAAAAATCGTGGCTTTACGATTGCCGCAATCGTTACGCTGGCTTTAGGCATCGGCGCCAACACGGCGATTTTCAGCGTCGTTAACGCGGTGTTGCTGCGCCCTTTACCTTTTGCGGAACCTGAACGCCTGGTCATTGTCGGGGAATCCCTACCGGACGAAAAAACCATTGAGTATGAAATCTCTTATCCGAACCTGCGCGAATTGCAATCTCAAAATCAATCCTTCGAGCAAGTCGCCGCTTTCGGTATGAACGAAGCCGTGCTCAGAGGACATGAGGAACCGGCAACCATTTCGACCATGCTGGTCACAGCGAATTTCTTTTCCTTACTCGGCGCCAGGCCCGCGCAGGGACGCGCCTTTCTGGAATCTGAAGACCGACCGGGCGGCGATGCGGTGGTCGTTGTCAGCCACAGTTTTTGGCAACAACGTTTTGGCGGCGACCCGGATTTTATTGGCAAAACCATAACTCTGGATGACGAGCCTTTCACGGTGGTTGGCATTATGCCGGCAGATTTTAAATTGCCTGATGAGCGCACCGAGTTGTGGCAGGCGGTGGGGCGAATGGCCGACCAACCGTTTATGCGAAACCGCGCGGTTCACTATCTCTCCGGCCTGGCGCGGCTCAAACCCCAGGTGAGTATGGCGCAGGCTCGCGCAGAACTTGAAACCATAGCCGCTCGTCTGCAAGAGCAATATCGAAACGAAGACCCCGGTCATGGCTTGCGGCTTGTCTCAATGCAAGAGCGGCTGGTTGGCGATTTGCGCCTGGCGCTTGTCGTGCTTTTTGGCGCGGTTGCTTTTCTGCTTTTAATCGCCTGTATGAACGTAGCCAATTTGCAATTGACGCGCGCCGCCACGCGGCACAAAGAATTGGCGATTCGTGCGGCGCTTGGCGCCAACCGTTTTCGCTTGCTGCGTCAACTCCTGACAGAAAATTTATTGCTCGCCTTACTGGGCGGCACTATCGGCGTGTTGCTGGCCCTCTGGGGCGTTGACGCGCTCGTTCAACAATTGCCGGATGCTTTTCCGCGCGCCAAAGAAATCGGCGTTGATAAGGTTGTCCTCAGTTTTGCCTTTCTGACCTCGCTGGTGTCGGGGGTGGTGTTTGGTTTGGTTCCGGCCTTGAAGGCTTCAAAGACCGATGTCAACGAAGCGCTTAAAGAAACAGCAGGCAAAGGGATTCTGTCCGGGCAAAGCAAGTTGCGCAACGCCTTGATAATTGCCGAAGTCGCTTTGTCTCTGGTTTTGCTCATCGGCGCGGGACTGATGATAAAAAGCTTCTGGCGGTTGACGCATGTCAATCCGGGTTTTCAACCTGACCATCTGCTGACGATGACGGTCTCGTTGCCGGCAACGAAATATGAAAAGCGAGAGCAGATGGTAAATTTTTACCAGCAACTTCCCGAACGGTTGGAAGCGATACCGGGAGTGCAAGCCGTTAGCGCCGTCAACGCCTTGCCAATCAGCGGCGGCGATAGTCACGGCGAACTGACCATCGAAGGTCGGCCGTTTAATCCCGGAGAAGCGCCCGCGGCGAGTTATCGCCGCATCCTGCCAAACTATTTTCGCGCCTTAGGTGTTGCTCTGCTCGCCGGGCGCGAATTCGACGCCCGTGATGAAGGCGGCGCGCCTGATGTCACGATAATTAATGAAACGATGGCGCGGCGATTTTGGGGAAAACCCGAAACCGCTATCGGTCAACGAATCAAAGTCGGGCCCGCCGAGAGGGAACCCTGGCTAACTGTGGTCGGCGTGGTTGGTGATGTGAAGCACGAAGCGCTCAGCGCTGAACCCGACTTTGCCACCTTTGAACCGCTATCAAAGCGCCCCCGCTTGACCATGAATTTACTGGTGCGGACAACCATCGAACCGACGAGCGCCATCGCTTCTGTGCGCAATGAACTAAAGGCGGCCGAGAGCGACCTGTTGATTGAAAAGTTCACCACCATGTCCGAACGCATCAGTAAATCGGTGGCCCCGCAACGCTTGAATACCATTTTGCTCGGACTCTTTGCCGCGGTTGCTTTGCTGGCCGCGGCCATCGGCGTCTTCGGCGTACTGGCTTTTTCCGTCACCCAACGCACCCAGGAAATCGGCATACGTATTGCCCTCGGCGCCAAGCCGCGTGACGTCTTGACCATGATTATCGGTCAGGGCATGCGCCTCGTTGGTGCAGGTCTCGCTTTGGGTTTAATCACCGCATACGGACTGACCACGTTAATGGAAAAATTGTTGTTCAATGTCAGTCCTACGGACCTTGTTACCTTCATTGCGATTTCACTCATTTTGACAGGAGTGGCGCTGGTGGCCTGTTTGGTGCCAGCCAGGCGGGCCACCAAAGTTGATCCGATGGTCGCGCTCCGTTACGAATAAAATCATTAAGGAAGTTTTATGACTACATTTATACAAGACCTGCGCTACGGCGTTCGCCAGTTGATGAAAAATCCGATGTTTACCTTTATTGCGGTTTTGACGCTCGCCTTAGGCATTGGCGCCAATACCGCCATCTTTAGCGTCGTCAATGCCGTGTTGCTGAGACCTTTACCGTATGCGGAACCCGAACGGCTGGTTGCCGTTGCCGAATCGGATACCCGTAAACCTGAAGGTCGCGGCGCGATCTCCTACCCGAACTATTTTGACTGGCGAGCGCAAAACCGCTCATTTGAAAACATCGCCGTTTATAACCGGACCAGCATGGCGCTTACCGGTATTGACACGCCCATTGATTTACAAAGCGCGACGGTTAGCTGGAATCTCTTTGCCGTTTTGAAAGCCAATCCGCAACTCGGGCGCTGGTTTACCGAAGAGGAAGAGAAACCCGGTGGCACGCTGGCGGTCATCATCAGCCACCGGCTATGGCAAAAACAGTTTGGCGGTGACCCGAACATCACCTCGCGAACCCTCAAACTCAATGACCGACTCTTCAATATTATTGGCGTGATGCCCGCCGGGTTTCAATTTCCTATCGAAGCCGAATTTGTCGATTTGTGGGTGACCGTCGCCGTTGACGCCATTAAAACGGCAGACGATGAGACGACAATGATTGAACAGCGCGGCGCACATTTTCTGAGCGCCGTTGCCCGGCTGAAACCCGAGGTTTCGATTGAACAGGCGCAAGCCGATATGAGCGCCATTGCCGCCAATCTGGAAAAGCAGTACCCGGAAGATAACACCTATCACGGCGCGACCGTCAAACCCTTTCACGATGCGCTGGTCACAGCTTATCGCGAAGCCTTGTTGATTATTTTGGGTGCCGTCGGTTGTGTCTTGCTAATTGCCTGCGCCAACGTGGCGAACCTGTTGCTGGCGCGCGCCACGGTGCGGCATAAAGAGATAGCGGTGCGCACGGCGCTGGGCGCCAGCCGCTGGCAAGTCATTCGCCAACTGCTCACGGAAAGCGCGATGCTGGCGCTTGCCGGAGGCACCTTCGGATTGTTGTTCGCCTGGTGGGGAACGGAAGCCTTAGTCCGGGCAATTCCCGAAGATGTGCCGCGTCTTTCGGAAATTAATATTGACTGGCCGGTGCTCGGTTTTACTTTTCTGGTATCCCTGGCAACCGGCATTATTTTTGGCTTAATTCCGGCCTTGCAGGCGACAAAAGTTGAACTCACGGAAGCCCTGAAAGAGAATGCGCGCGGCACCGGCAGCACCTCCAGACAGCGGGCGCGATTGCGCAGCGCCCTGGTGATTGCCGAAATTGCCATCGCCGTGGTCTTGCTGGTAAGCGCCGGTCTGTTATTGCAAACCTTTCGCAAACTACAAACCGTCTCGCTTGGCATTGATACCAAAAACGTCTTAACCGCGGCCGTTGATTTACCCACCGCGCGCTATCCGAAACCTGAACAGGCAGCCGAGTTTTACAAACGCCTGGTTGAACGACTGGCGGCGCTTCCGGGTGTGGAAAAAGCCAGCGCCATCACTCCGCTGCCGCTCAGCAACGGTCAATTCCGCACCGGCGTCAACTTTGAAGGGCGAACCTTTGCGCAGGGCGAAGTGCCGAAAACCCAATTTCGGGTTGCGAGCCTCGATTATTTCGACACCCTGAAAATTCAGATGGTGAGCGGGCGCGATTTTACCGAACACGACAACGATAAATCGCCATACGTGGCCATCGTCAATGAAACCTTCGTGAAAAATTATTTCCCTGATGAAAACCCGATTGGCAAGCGCGTCAAACCCGGCGTTTCAATGAGCGAAGAAACCCCCTGGCGAGAAATTATCGGGGTGGTGAAAGATGTGCGTTATAGCCAGTCGCTCAAACGCGACCTTGACCCCGAACTCTATGTGCCACACGCGCAATGCCAGTTCGGATTTATGGGGTTGGTGGTTCGCACGACAGGCGAACCGCAAGCGCTGGCGAAAGCTTTGCAAGCCGAGGTGAATGCCCTCGACAGAGACATTCCACTGTCAAATGTAAAGACCCTTGACCAGTATCTCGGTATTGCCATCGCGCAACCGCGATTCAACGCGTTGCTATTGGGGATGTTCGGTGGACTGGCATTGTTGCTGACCGCCATTGGCTTATACAGTGTGATTGCTTATTCGGTCGCCCAGCGCACCCAGGAAATCGGCATTCGGCTGGCGCTCGGCGCGCAAACCAGTAATGTGCTTCGCATGGTGGTTGGACAAGGATTAGTGCTCACCCTCATTGGATTGGGAATCGGTGTAGCGGGCGCTTATTACTTAACGCGACTGCTGGCAACCCTGCTTTACGGCATTCAGCCAACCGATTTTATGACCTTCCTGGTGACTTGCATCATTTTGACAGGAGTGGCGCTGGTGGCCTGTTTGGTGCCAGCCAGGCGGGCCACCAAAGTTGATCCGATGGTCGCGCTCCGTTACGAATGATTTCGATTTTGGATTTTAGATTTTGGATTCTCAGGATTTGAGATTTTCGATTTTGGATTGACCGAGAAGGCCGAGGAGCCGGGCTCTTCTGTGCTCGGCTTGATTAAAAGTCAAAGTCGCCGAGGGCCTGGGTTCAACGGTGCAACGGCCATCCAAAATCTAAAATCTCAAAATCTCAAAATCTCGAAAATCTAAAATCCAAAATCCAAAATGAGAAAGGGTTTTTAATGAGAACATTTCTACAAGACCTGCGTTTCGCTTTGCGAATGTTTAAGAAAAGACCGGGCTTTACGGCGATTGCCTTGCTCACCCTGGCTTTAGGGATTGGCGCCAACAGCGCCATCTTCAGTGTGGTGAATGCCCTTCTGCTGAGACCGTTACCGTATCCCGGGGCAGAGCAACTGGTCATGGTTTGGGGCAAACTCCCGACGCATGGTTTGGATAAACTCGGGATTTCAGGCGCAGAGTTTGTGGATTATCGCGACCGCAATCGGGTCTTTTCAGGAGTTGCGACCTATGCCTCGAACGGGCGTAACCTGACAGGCGTAAGCGAACCCCAACGCATCAATGTCACTTTCGTAACCGCAGAGTTCTTTTCGGTGCTGGCGACCAAACCTTTACAGGGGCGGACGTTTGTTGCAGAAGAAGATCAGCCAGCCAGTGACGCGGTTGTGGTTCTCAGTTACACCCTCTGGCAGAAACAATTTGGCGGCGATGGCAATATCGTCGGGCAGAACATTGTCCTGGATGGCAAGAGCCAGCAGGTCATCGGCATTATGCCCGCCGGCTTTCAGTTTCCTGATGCCGATACGGCAATCTGGAAGCCCATGGCGTTTACGGCCGAAGATTTGAACGAAGATAATCGTGGGTCCCACTTTCTGAATTTGATTGCCCGTTTAAAACCCGGCGTCGAACTCAGGCAAGCGCAAGCCGATGTGAGTGCGATTGCCGGTGAGATGCAACAGGAACACCCGGGATATTACGATAGCGGCAGCGGTTGGGGGGCGCGTCTCGTTAGCCTTCACGAAGAGACCGTCGGCGATGTTCAACTGGTGCTCGTCGTTTTATTCGTAGCCGTCGGCTTTGTTCTCTTGATTGCCTGCGCCAATGTGGCGAACCTGTTGCTGGCGCGCGCCGCCACCCGACAACGGGAGATGGTCATTCGTTCAGCTCTGGGGGCCAGCCGCTGGCGAATTATTCGCCAATTGCTGATTGAAAGTTTAACGCTCTCGGTAACCGGCGGCGTACTCGGCGTGCTCCTGGCGCTTTGGGGGACAGACTTACTGATCTCTTTCAGCCCTCAAAGTCTGCCGCGCGCCAGTGAAATTCATCTGGATGGGCAGGTCATCGGGTTTACATTTTTAATTTCACTCTTAACCGGTTTGCTCTTCGGAATGGTTCCGGCCTGGCAGGCCTCAAGATTCAATCTCAACGATTCGCTCAAAGAAGGGGCGGGCAAAATGAGTGAAGGGAAGGGGCGTCAGCGCTTGCGCAGCTTGCTGGTTGCCGGCGAAGTTGCCCTCGCTCTGGTACTCTTTATTGGCGCCGGGTTGATGATTAAAAGCCTCTACCGATTGCAACAGGTTGATTTGGGTTTCGACCCGACACAGGTTTTGACCATGCGAATATCACTGCCGCAGGCAAAGTATCCTGAGCCGCAAAAACAGCGCGCCTTTTTTGACCGCTTGATTCGTGAGGCTCAAAGCCTGCCCGACGTGCAATCCGTTGGATTGGTCAATTATCTGCCGCTCAGCGGCAGCGGCAATCAGCGCAATATTTCGGTTGAAGGCAAACCCGAAAACCCCATCAATGTCGAATTCCGCCAGAGCACACCGGATTACTTTCGCGCCCTCAAGCTTGAACTGAAAAGCGGGCGCTTGTTTAATGAACAAGACCATGAAAATGCGCCCTATGTTGCGGTGGTCAACGAATCGTTTGCGCGAATCTTTTTCCCCGATGATGAGCCGATTGGCAAACGCATCAAGATGGGCGGCCTGGATAGTCCGTTTCGCTGGCTCACGGTCGTAGGCCTTATCAAAGATGTTAAACATCGCGGCTTAGAGAATGACGCCAGGCCTGAGATGTATGTTCCGTACCAGCAACCGCCGCTGGCGAATTGGAATGCGCAATCGTTCTTTCTCGCCGTGCGGACCGAAACGGCGCCGCAAAATTCCATCGCTTACTTGCGCAATCTCGTGAAAGGGCTGGACAAAGAACAACCGATTTACAGCATCTCGACCCTGCAACAACTGCTTGCCAGATCAATTGCGCCGCGCCGTTTCAATCTGTTTCTGATGGGCATCTTTTCAGCGCTCGCCCTGGCGCTTGCCAGCATCGGTATTTACGGGGTGATGTCTTATAGCGTCATGCAGCGCACCCACGAAATCGGCATTCGGCTGGCGCTTGGCGCCGGGCGCGGCGATATTCTGCGACTCGTTCTCAAACAGGGCATGCGGGTTACCTTATTGGGCATTGGCGTTGGCCTTGCTGCAAGCGTTGGCTTGACGCGGTTGATTGAAAATCTATTATTCAATGTCAGCACGACTGACGTGACAACCTTTGTGCTGGTTTCGCTGATATTGACAGGAGTGGCGCTGGTGGCCTGTTTGGTGCCGGCCCGTCGGGCCGCCAAGACCAACCCCGTGGTGGCGCTGCGATTTGAATGAAATATGAACCACACATGATTAAGCTTGGCAATGTCTCCAAGCGAGTGGCGAGCGGCAGCGAAAAATTGACCATCTTGCACGCGCTCTATCTGGAGGTTCCGGTCGGGCAATTCGTTGCGGTTGTCGGGCCATCGGGGAGCGGCAAATCTACGCTGCTGACCTTGATTGCGGGACTCGATAGACCGACGACTGGTTACATTGCGCTCGGCGGCGAGTACATTACGGAGATGAAAGAAGATGAGCTTGCCCGGCTTCGCCGCGCCAAGGTGGGTTTCATCTTTCAATCCTTTCATCTGATTGAATCGCTCACGGCTTACGAAAATGTTCTCGTGCCGATGGAGCTTGCCAAATTGTCTGAAGCGCCGCGGCGGGCTCAATTATTGATTGAAACCGTAGGCTTGGGGGCTCGCCGAAATCATTACCCATCGCAGCTTTCAGGCGGCGAACAACAACGCGTCGCCATTGCGCGGGCGTTCTCGAATAACCCGCCCTTGCTGCTTGCCGACGAGCCGACCGGCAATCTGGATTCTCGAAACGGCGCGCACATCTTCGACTTGCTCCTTAAACTCAATCGCGAGCGCCGCACTACCCTGTTACTGGTCACGCACGATAACGAGCTGGCCGCTAAAGCTGACCGCGTGATTACCTTGAAAGACGGTCGAATGGTTAGCGATGTAATGAACGCGAGAGCAGTTGAGGAAATGAGCGAAACCGACGACAGGCTTTTAACCATTACTTCTTCTGCCTGGCGTACGCCGGAGGCGGTATGAAATTTATCGTCAATATGGCCTGGCGTGAAATGCGCGCCTCCTGGTATCGGTTATTGCTTTTCTTTTTTTGTATCGCCATCGGCGTCGGCTCAATCGTTGGCCTGCGCTCTCTTGTGCAAAACCTCAAGGTTGCCGTGGGCAGCGAAGCGCGTTCCTTCTTTTATGCAGCGGACGTGCGCGTCAGCACCAATCAAGGATGGAAACCTGAAACCCGTCAGTCGCTTGAACGGCTCTCTCAATTAAGCCTGGTCGCGGCGCATACCGAAGCCCTCATCACGCAAACCATGGTCTTACCTAAAAACAGCGGGGACGCGCCGCCGGTATTGGTGCAACTGCGTGGCGTGCAGGTTGAGTTCCCGCTTTACGGCGAAGTAAAACTCGCGGGCGGCGCGCCCTACACCCATGACTTACTTGCCGGGCGCGGTGCGCTCGTTTCCGCCAACCTGCTTGCGCAATTGAATCTCACCCTCGGCGATGCCATAGACCTCGGTCAACAAACCTTCACCATTCGCGGCGTGCTCGAACAACTGCCGGGTAACGGCATGGACTTTACGCCGCTGCCGCGTGTGGTCATTGATTATGCAGATATCGAAGCCACCGGACTCGCCGGATTCGGCAGCCGCGCCAGTCACATCTGGTTATTCAAAACTCTTGAAGGGCAGGATGAAGCGTTGCTCAAAGAGTTGGGGCGCGAATTCAAAGCCACGCCCAATGTCGGTTGGGGGTCGTTTCGCAGTCAGGAAAATTTCATGACCCGACTGCTCGAAAATTGGGAACGTTTTCTGGGAACCGTGGGCTTTGCCATTCTGGTACTCGGTGGGGTGGGGATATCGAGCGTAACGCGGGTCTTTGTCGGGCAGAAATTGAAGACCATCGCGATTCTCAAAGTTCTGGGCGGAGAGAATCGTCAAGTGCTCGGGGCTTATCTGGCGCAGGTCCTGGCGCTCAGTCTGGTTGGCAGTCTTTTAGGGTTGTTGGTTGCGCAGATGCTGACCTTCATGGCTTCGCGATATGCTGAAGGGCGATTTCCGATTCCGGTTGCCGCCGGGCTGACCTGGCAAGCCGCGCTTCAAGGTATTGGGATAGGCGTGCTGGTTACTCTGCTTTTTTCATTGCCGCCGCTGTTGGAGATTCGTCAGGTTAAACCGATTCTGGTGCTTCGAACCGTAACCGCAGAGCGACGCAAGGATTGGTTGCGCCTGGTCGCCGCCATTTTGATTTTGCCGGGACTTTTTGCGCTTGCCGCCTGGCAATCCGGCTCGCTCAAAAATGCCGGAATATTTTTAGGCTGGCTGGTCGTGACAACCGTTGCCCTGAATCTCGTCGGCACGCTGCTGTTGCGCTCGCTTAGTCACCTGCACCGTCTGCCTTCGTTTGCCTTGCGACAGGGCCTCAACAGCCTCTATCGTCCGGGCAATCAGACACGTGTGATCTTGTTTGCCGTGGGGCTTGGCGCGTTGTCGGTCATTGCCATTCGTTTGCATCAGGTGAATGTGCAAGACCAATTCAATCTCGAACTCGAAACAGCCGTCGGCGATATCTTTTTGATTGATATTCAGAAAGACCAACGCAATTCGGTCGCCGCCGCGCTCGCCGAACTCGGCGGCACCGAGACGCAACTCATTCCCGTGCTGCAAGCGCGTACCGTTGCCCTGACCCGCGACCCGGGTCATGCCAGTCCGTTGCCGGATAACGAACTTCGTCAACGACTCGGATGGGAACAGCGGCTCTCTTATCGTTCGACTCTGGAACCGAATGAAGAGATTATTGCCGGTCAGTTTTGGGAACCGACGCCAAGCAAAGAAGCGGAGATTTCCGTTGAGGAACGCTACAGTCGTGATTTGCAGCTCGGCCTTGGCGATAAACTAACCTTCGATATCCTCGGCAAACGTATCGAAGCGCCGGTCACCAGCATTCGCCGCATCGAGCGCCGCTATTCGCCGGTCTCTTCTCTGGCGCGCTTCAATATTCTTTTTCGTCCGGGCACGCTCGAAGACGCGCCGCAAATGTTTATCGGCGCGACCAAAGGGCCACCGGCCGGCGTAGCGCGCGCGCAACTCAAACGCGCGTTTGTCGAGCAGTTTCCCAACATCACCATGATTGATGCCGTCGATACGATTGCCGAGCTGCGCAAGCGGATTAACGACATTTCGTTTGCCGTCTCATTTCTCGGCGGCTTTGTTCTGTTGTGCGGTCTACTGATTCTGACCGGCTCGGTGGCGATGACCAAGTACCAACGCCTTTATGAAGCGGCCATCTTTAAAACTCTCGGCGCCGAAAAGCGGCTCATTATTTTTATCGCGTTGATTGAATACGGGGTATTGGGACTGCTTGCCGGTTTGATAGGCTCGTCGGCGGCGACAGGTTTGACCTGGGCGCTCAGCGAATATAGTTACCAAATCCCCTGGCAATTTGCGCCGCTGGTGAATATTTTGGGGGTAGCTGCAACCGTGTTTCTGGTGACGCTGGTCGCCGTGCTGGCAAGCTGGGATGTGATACGCAAAAAACCGCTCGGCATTTTGCGAGCCGACTAAATAAATTTTGGATTATAGATTTTAGATTTTGGATTGACCGAGAAGGCCGAGGAGCCGGGCTCGGCTTGATTAAAAATCCAAGTCGCCGAGGGCCTGGGTTCAACGGTGCAGCGGCCATCCAAATTCCAAAATCTAAAATCTATAATCCAGATAATCCAAAATTTGAAAGGGGCCTTAGTCATGCAAACGCTCTGGCAAGATTTGCGTTTCGGCGTACGAATGTTGTTAAAAACGCCCGGTTTTACCGCGATTGCTATATTGTCGCTGGCGCTTGGTATTGGCGCTAACACGGCGCTCTTTAGCGTCGTTGACGCTTTGTTGCTCAAAAAATTGCCGGTCAAAGAGCCTGAGCGGCTGGTGCTGTTTAAATCCCTGGCCTCGCGTGAATTCAGTCCAGGCAGTTATACCGGCAATTCTAACACCGACCCGGTTACCGGCGAACGCGTCATGACCTCTTTCCCCTTTCAAAGCTTCTCGCGCATGCGCGAGCAGGCGAGCGTGCTCGCGGAGGTCTTTGCTTTCGGTAACGTCGGGTTGAATGTCAACGCCGGCGGAGAAGCCGATGTGGTCAGCGGGCAAGCCGTTTCGGGTAATTATTATACGGCACTTGGCGTGCAACCCGTTCTCGGTCGCCTGCTAAGCGATAGCGATGACCAGCCTGCTGCGAGTCCGGTTGCCGTGCTCAGTTATCGTTACTGGCAACGGCGTTTCGGCGGCGACCCAACGGTGATTGACCAACAGATTAACCTCAATAATGTCGCGTTCACCGTGATTGGCATCACGCCACCGGGCTTTGAAGGGACCATGCAGGTCGGGTCAACCCAGGATGTCACGATTCCAATTGCCTGGGAACCGCAGATGTATGTGGAGCGCAACCGTTCACGTATGAATGGCGCAGGGGTCTGGTGGTTGCGAATTATGGGGCGATTAAAACCGGGCGGCAATGCCGAACAGGCCAAAGCCGAACTCGAAGGCATCTTTCATCAATCGGTGGTTGAACATCGCACGGCGCGGCAGACGCAAGCCCAGACCACTGGCGGTAACCCCATTTCTAATCTGGAAGCCAAAGATTATCCGCGCCTGGTGTTGGTGCCCGGCGGTCAGGGGGAGATGAATGTGCGGCAATTTTATGCCCCCTCGCTTTATATCCTGCTCGGCATCGTCGGGCTGGTGCTGTTGATTGCCTGTGCGAATGTCGCCAACCTGTTGCTGGCGCGCGCCTCGTCCAGGCAAAAAGAGATTGGCGTGCGCCTGGCGCTCGGCGCTAGTCGCTGGCGATTGATTCGGCAATTGATTACTGAAAGTTTGCTGCTTTCAATTTTTGGCGGCGCGCTTGGGGTGTTATTCGCGCTCTGGATAAAAGATGGATTGCTGGCGGTTGATGTCTGGGGGGGCAGGGGACTGCGGGCGCTCGCCCTACAACTGGATTGGCGGGTTCTGGGGTTCACTTTAGGTTTATCAATATTGACGGGCATCATTTTCGGCTTTGCACCGGCTTGGCGAACCACCAAAGTAGATTTGACTCCGACGCTGAAAGACACCGGCCGTAGTTCGAGCGCCGCAACCCGGTCGCTGTTGAGCCGCGCGCTGGTGGTCTTGCAGGTATCGGTTTCTTTACTGTTGCTGGTTGGTGCGGGCCTCTTTCTGCGAACCCTGCTGAATCTACAAAGCGTCGAACCGGGTTTCAACACCAATAACCTCTTGCTCTTTGGGGTCGAGCCGGGACTCATCGGTTACAAAGATGAAAAACTGGCGCAGCTTTACCAGCAGATGTCCGAACGCCTGGAAACCGTTCCGGGCGTTCAGAGCGTGACCTTTTCGAGTGTTGCGCTGTTATCACAGGGGGCGAGTAACCGCAGCCTCTTTCTACCGGGAGCCAGCATCGGAGCTGACGGCAGAATGCAATCTGCGGGCACGGTCTATATTCACCAGGTGCGCCAAAACTTTCTTGAAGCCATGGAGATACCCCTTTTAGCCGGACGTTCGCTCCACGCCCAGGATGATGTTCACGCTCCCAAAGTTGCGGTGGTTAATCAGACCTTCGTCAATCAGTATTTTCCCGGTGAAGACCCGATTGGCAAACGCTTCTCCTTCGATTCCAATAAACCGGCTGAGGTGGAGATTGTCGGTCTGGTCAAAGATGCGAAATATACGCGCCAGCGCGATGAGATTCCTCCAACTGCCTACCTCTCCTGGCAACAGGAACTGCGGGGGTTAAGCGGCGCGACCTTTGAGGTGCGTACAGGCGGCGACCCCACCAGGGTGGTTGCCAGCGTGCGCGAAGCCGTTCGGCAAGTGGATGGCAATCTGCCGCTCAATAACATTCGCACACAGCTTGAACAGGCCGAAGAGACCTTAGCCATGGAGCGCTTGTTCGCGAAATTAGTTAGCCTGTTTGGACTGTTGGCGCAACAACTTGCATCCATCGGTTTATATGGCGTATTGGCCTGGTCGGTTTCGCAGCGCACGCATGAAATCGGCATCCGCATGGCGCTCGGCGCCAGTCGCGGCGACGTTTTGAAGATGGTTCTCAAACAAGGGATGACGTTGACGCTGCTCGGGGTCGCGTTGGGACTTGCCGGCGCTTATGTGCTGTCGAAATATCTGCAGAGTTTAACCGGCATGTTGTACGGCGTGCAGCCGACAGACCCCTTGACCTTCGGGGTGATTGCCGTTCTGCTCACCCTGGTGGCGCTGGTCGCCTGTTATATACCGGCGCGCCGCGCCACTAAAGTGGACCCGATGGTGGCGCTCCGTTACGAATGACGCGAATTAGGACTATTTAAAATTGCCAGGAATAGGCGCAAAAGGCGCAAGAGCAAACGGTGAAGATGTATGGATTGTTAGTTTCAGGCTGACGGTTGATTTTCTGATGAGCGCTTTTGGCGGCTTTCGTGGCTACTCTTTTTAGGTTAAATAACCTTCGATTTTGGGATTTTGCATTCCCAAAAACGGACGGGTGAGGTGCGGTCTTTCAAATTTTAGCTTCAACAACTCAAAGCCTTTGTTTATTTAACCCTCATTAAGCGCATGGCACGCGGTTTGGTTAATCAGCTTACTGACCCGGTCAAAGAGGTATGTGCAATGATAGTTACAGAGAGGGTAAACGAAACACTTCCGCTTAGAACGCTAATCGCCGATGACCAACCGGACGTGCTGGAAGCTTTAAGCTTGCTGCTTAAAAGTGAAGGCTATCAAACCGATGTCGCAGATTCGCCGACCCATGTTCTCGATTCGCTTGCCAGCAAATCTTTTGACCTGGTGTTGATTGATTTGAATTATTCGCGCGACACCACCTCAGGTCAGGAAGGGCTCGAACTCCTCAGACGCATTCGCGCATTGGATGAAAATCTGCCGGTTGTTGCCATGACCGCCTGGGGCAATGTCGAACTGGCTGTCGAAGCCATGCAACAAGGGGCTTCGGATTTTGTTCTCAAACCCTGGGAAAACAGTCGCCTGCTCACCATTCTGCAAACTCAGATTGAACGCAGTCAAAAACAGCGCGCCGAGCAAAATCTGATGAACGAACAACAGGCGCGCAAACGCGCCTTGCTGGCGCGGGAATTTGCCGAAGCAACGGAGATTCAGCAGTGCCTGCTGCCGGGCGAAATGCCGGCCCTGAAGGGCTATGAAATTGCTTCGGCCTGGTATCCGCTTCGGACCGTGAGCGGCGATCTATTCGATGTCATTAAATTTAACGAGACCCAGGCGGCCATCTGTATGGCGGATGCTTCGGGTAAAGGCGTGCCCGCTGCCTTGCTTATGGCCAATGTGCAGGCGACCATCAAAGCGTTTTCGTCGCCGTTTGCTGCGCCGCAAGAGGTTTGCCACCAAATCAACCGCGTGGTCTGCGGCAACCTGGCGCTCGGGAGATTTATCACGCTCTTTTACGGCCGACTGGATACCGAAAATCAGCGATTGATTTATACGAATGCCGGCCATAATGCGCCGATTTTGCTGCGCCGTGACGGCACGGCCCTGCGGCTTGACGCGAATGATGCAATCCTTGGCACCTTCCCGGATTGGCAATTTGGACAAAGCGAAATCCGCTTGCACTCCGGCGACCGGCTGGTGCTCTTTACCGATGGCCTGACAGATGCGACCAACCGCGATGGCGAAGAGTTTGGGGAAACGCGCCTCGTCGAATTGATTGCGCAATATCGCAACTTATCTGCAAATGAGTTGCAACAAACGGTGATGAATACGATTGCAGCGTTCACCGAAAATAATTTTCAGGATGACGCCACGTTGCTGATTTTAGCGATTGCCTGAGAGCCGTGGTTAATGCATCAACTGCACCAAAAAAATTGCGGTTTATTAAGTTGAAAAGCGGTCCAAAGGCCGGCGCTCAACCGCTTGTCAGTATAGCGAGGCGCAAACCGTTCTAACCAACCGACAATCGCCCAGTAAGATTGAAGGAGAGATGCATGCAGACCTTTTGGCAAGACCTGCGCTCTGGGGCGCGAATCTTCACCAAGAAACCCGCCTTTACCATAATTGCTGTTTTATCCCTGGCGCTTGGCATCGGCGCCAACACCGCGCTCTTTAGCGTCGTCAACACGCTGTTGCTCAAACCGCTGCCCTACTTGAACGGCGAGCGCCTGGTGATGGTCTGGCAGACCAATCCGAAAATCGAATTTTTTGCCAATCAAATTCCGCCGACGGTTGCCGATTATTACGATTGGCAGGAACAAAATCAGGTTTTTGATAGCCTCGCGCTTTTCGGTTCAGGGACCAAGAATTTGACCGGCAACGGCGACCCGGTAATCATTGGTGCGGCAAACGTCACGGCTAATTTTTTTGAGTTGATGGGGGTGCATCCTGAATCCGGTACAGGGTTTCCGCCGGACGCCGACCAACCGTCAACCGAAAAGGTTGTCGTCATCAGTCATAACCTCTGGCAGAACCGCTTTGGAAGCGCCGACATGATCGGTGAAAAAATTCTTCTCAATCAGGAAAGCTACGCGGTGGTTGGCGTGATGCCGGCCGGGTTCAATTTTCCCCGGGCTGCCGAAATGCCCAAACACACGGGCACTTTTAAGCAGACCGATTTATGGATACCGGCGCGCTTTACGCCCGAACAAAAACGCGACCGCAATAATCATTTCAATACCGTGATTGCCCGCCTCAAACCGAATGTCACCCTTGAACAGGCGCAAACCGAAATGAGCACGATTGCGGCAAATCTTGAAAAACAGTATGCCGATAACAATGAAGGGTTCGGCATCCGGTTGGTGCCCTTTCGCGAGCAATTTGTTGGCGATGTGAAATTGGCTTTACTGGTCCTGATGGGCGCCGTCGGCTTTGTTCTCTTGATTGCCTGCGCCAATGTCGCCAACCTGCTTTTTGCGCGTTCATCGGCTCGCCAAAAAGAGATCGCCGTTCGCGCCGCCTTAGGCGCCAGCCGCAGTCGCGTCATCCGCCAGTTGCTTACGGAAAGTTTGTTGCTGGCCTTACTCGGCGGCCTGCTCGGCATTCTGGTTGCGCCCTGGGTCGTCAGTCTACTGGTTGCCCTCGCCCCGCAAAACATTCCACTCTTAAATGAAATTAAAACTGACCCCACGGTTTTGAGCTTCACCTTTATTACTTCACTATTAACCGGAGTGAGTTTTGGACTGGCACCGGCCTTTCAAACTTCAAAGCTCAATTTGAATGAAGCGCTCAAAGCCGTTTCAAAAGCCGCGACCCAGAGCGCGCAGCGCAGCCGCATGCGCCAGACGATTGTCATTGCTGAAATCGCCCTATCGCTGGTGCTCCTGGTTGGCGCGGGACTCACGATAAAAAGTTTTGTGCGAATTCTTCGGGTAGATACAGGGTTTCAGGCGGCTCAGGCGATTACCTTTAGCCCTGCGGCCTCGTCAAAAAAATATGTGAACGGTGAACAACAGGTAGGCTTCACCGAGCAGGTGCTGGAACGGGTGCGCGCCATCCAGGGTGTTGAAGCCGTCGGCGCCGTTTCGGACTTACCCTTGAGCGGTTCGGAAAATATGGGTGGTTTTTCAGTTGAAGGAAAACCCGATGAAGCGGCGAATAAATCAAAGATGATTGACCGGCGCGGCGTCACGGCGGATTACTTTACAGCCATCGGCATTCCGCTGGTCAGCGGGCGTTACTTTAATGAATTTGATAACCAGAAAGCCCCGGGCGTGATTATCGTCAGCGAAGGTTTTGCGCGTCGTTATCTGCCCGGCGAAAACCCGCTTGGCAAGCGCGTGAAATTGGGAAGCGCCAGTTCAGACCGTCCTTATTTAACAATTGTCGGCGTGGTTGGCGATGTCAAACACACCACCTTAACCGATGAAGCGCGACCGCATCTTTATTACCCTTACCAGCAACGCCCGCAACTCAATATGGCGTTCGTGGTTCGCACGCCGGCCAATTTGAATGCGCTTGCGCCGCTCATTCGCGAAGCGGTGTGGAGCGTTGATAAAGATTCGCCGGTTGAAAACCTCAAACCCCTTGAACAGTCCGTCATTGAATCTACTTCGCAAAAACGCTTTCAGATGCTCCTCTTGAGCCTGTTTGCCGGGCTGGCCCTGCTGCTGGCTGCAATCGGCATTTACGGGGTGATCTCGTTTGCCGTGTCGCAGCGCACCCAGGAGATGGGTATCCGCTTGGCGCTTGGCGCGCGCCCGCTGGATCTAATCAAAATGATTTTGAAAGATGGATTGTGGATGACCGGCGCGGGTGTCGCCATCGGTTTAGTCTTCGCTTTCGCGCTCACGCGACTCATGGGAGCGCTGTTATTTGAAGTGAGCGCCACCGACCCGACAATTTTCATTGCGGTTTCGCTGATATTGACAGGAGTGGCGCTGGTGGCCTGTTTGGTGCCAGCGCGTCGGGCCACCAAAGTGGACCCGATGGTGGCGCTCCGTTACGAATGATTTCGATTTTGGATTATAGATTTCAGATTTTGGATTGACCGAAATGGTGGCAGTGCGGCGCACGGTTTTGCTCGGTCATCGCAAAAATCCAAGTCGCCGAGGGCCTGGGTTCAACGGTGCAGCGGCCATCCAAAATCTAAAATGTGAAAGGTTTTTTTAATGAATACATTTATACAAGACCTGCGCTATGGCGTTCGCCAGTTGATGAAAAATCCTTCGTTCACGTTTATCACCATTTTAACTTTGGCGCTCGGCATCGGCGCCAACACCGCCATCTTCAGTGTGGTGAATGCCGTGATGCTCAAGCCGCTGCCTTTTCGCAACACCGAAGAATTGGTGGTCTTGTGGGAGAAGATGAAGCAGACGGATACGCTCGACCTGGCGCCCAACGATTTTGTCGAGTACCGCGACCGCGCGCAAAGCTTCGAGCAATTTGCCGCAGCCAGCCGACAGGGCTTCACGCTAACCGGCAATGAGGAACCGCTGAGGGTTGATGGCGCGCAGGTCTCGGCGAATATGTTTCAAATGCTCGGGGTGGCTCCGTACCTGGGGCGCGATTTTGATGGGCGCGAAGATAAACCGGGCAATGATGGCGTCGCTATTTTAAGTTACGGGCTCTGGCAACGCCGGTTTGGCGGCGAGCCAACGATTCTCGGTCAAACGCTGATTCTCGACGGCGAACCGCGCACCGTCATTGGCATTATGCCCGCAGATTTCCAATTCCCACCCTCGCTTTCACGCGGCAATACCCCGGAAGCCAAAAGCGAATTATGGGTGCCGCTGGTTTTGGAAAATATTACCGCGCGCAATTCCCATTTCCTGTTGGCGATTGGCCGACTCAAAAAGGGAACAACGATTGAACAGGCGAAAGCCGAAACCAATATCATCGCCGAACAGCGCGATGAAATAGCTCGCGCCTCGCATGCATCAATAGGCGCAAACCTGTTGCTATTGCATGAACAGGTCGTAAAGAAAATTCGCCCGGCGCTCATGATGTTGCTTGGCGCGGTGGGGTTTGTCTTACTGATTGCCTGCGCCAATGTCGCGAGCCTGTTATTGATTCGCGCGACCGCCAGACAAAAAGAGCTTGCCATACGCGCCGCGCTGGGCGCCGGGCGGGCGCGCATCATTCGCCAGTTGTTGATTGAAAGCGTGTTGCTTGCCTTGCCCGGCGGCTTGCTCGGGCTGCTGTTTGCCGATTGGAGCAATAGTCTGTTAATCAAACTCGGCGCCAACAACATTCCGCGCGCCGACGAAATCGGCATAGATATTCGCGTGCTGCTGTTTACGTTCGGGGTGTCGTTGCTGACCGGCGTGCTCTTTGGGCTTATTCCGGCCATCAAAGCTTCGAGTTTGAACCTGGTTGAGACCTTGAAAGAAAGCGGGCGCAATGCCACGAGTGGCACCAATCGCCTGCGTTCGGCTTTGATGGTTGCAGAGGTTGCTCTGGCTTTGGTGCTGCTTATCGGCGCGGGGTTATTGATTAAAAGTTTCTGGCAACTGCAACACGTTGACCCAGGCTTTAACGCGAAAAATCTCTTGGTAATGGAAACCACGCTGCCGGCGACGAAATACCCGACGGAAGGGCAACAGTCAGCCTTTTATCAAAAGACGCTGGAGAAAATTTCGAGCTTGCCGGGCGTGGAATCGGTCGCCATTGTCAACAATCCACCGCTCTCGGGGCGGCGCGGCGTTGATGTATTTGCGATTGAAGGCCGGGCTGATTCCCCGAATGTGTCAGACACCCCGCTTGCCGATTATCGCGCCATTAGCCCGGACTATTTTCAAGTGATGGGCATCGGCGTTTTGGAAGGGCGCGCCTTTACGGCAGGAGATTCGGCGACCGCGCCGCCTGTGGTGATTGTCAATCAGGCGACGGTTCGCCGCTATTTTCAAGGCGAAAACCCGATTGGCAAACAGCTTCGCCTGGGCGGCAAAGACCCGCGAAATCCGCTGGCCCAAGTCGTTGGTGTCGTCGGTGACGTGCGCCAGTCAGGCGTAGACGAACAGGCCTCAACGCATCTCTATTATCCCTATGCCCAGGCGCCGCAATCGCGCATGGGATGGGTGATTCGCACCACCACTAAACCGATGAATGTGCTGGCGTCTGTACGTAATCAAATTTATGAAGTTGACCCGGACCAACCGGTTGCCAAAGTACAGACCATGGAAAAAATTCTTGCTGATGCAATTTCGCAACGCCGATTGAATATGCTCTTGCTTGGCGTTTTTTCGACCACGGCTTTTCTCTTATCGCTGGTCGGCATCTATGGACTGATTGCCCATTCGGTCAGCCAACGGCTACGCGAAATTGGTATTCGCCTCGCCCTGGGCGCGCAAAAAAGTGATGTTCTGGGACTGATGATTAAACAGGGCATGCGGTTGACGGTGATGGGTATCGCCATTGGACTGGGCGCGGCTTTCGTTTTGACCCGATTTCTCTCAACCCTTCTGCATGAAGTGAATGAAAAAGACCCGGTGATCTTCGCCGCAGTTGCTATATTGGTTTCTGTGGTCGCCTGGCTTGCCTGTTATATACCGGCGCGTCGCGCTACGAAAGTAGACCCGTTGGTGGCTCTCAAATATGAATAGGAGGTTTTATGCAATTACTTTGGCAAGATGTTCGCTACGGATTAAGGTCACTCAGGGGCAATCTGAGCTTTACGCTGGTTGCCATCATCACACTCGGATTAGGCATTGGCGCCAACACGGCGATTTTCAGCGTCATCAATGCGACAATCTTGAATCCGCCACATCTGGTTGAAGCCGACCGCCTAGCCGCAATCTGGCGAACCCCCAAAGATAAACGCGTGGAAGGTTATACCTCCTACCTTGAATTACAGGATTGGCGCGCCCAAAACCAGAGCTTTGAAGCCATTGCCGCCTACAAACCCAACGGCTTCATTCTGCAAACCGATGAACAGGCTGAGCGCCTGGATGGCATGCGCGTCACGGCAAATTTTCTTTCGCTGCTCAAAGTCAGCCCGCGCCTGGGCCGCGATTTCCGCGACGAAGAAGAGAAACGCGGCGCGGCGCCCGTGGTGATAATCAGCCATCGGTTCTGGCAGAGCCGTTTGGGCGGCGATGAAGCCGCCCTGGGGCAGTCGCTAACTTTAAGCGGCAAGCCGTTCACCATCATTGGCATTCTGCCAGCCGATTTTGAGTTTCCCCTGGCCGCCAAACAGACCGAGTTGTTGACCACCATTGCCGGAGAAGGCGGCAATCTGAGCGAGCGCGGGGCGCAGGTCATTAAGGGCATCGGTCGCTTGAAACCGGGCGCCTCGCTTGAGCAAGCGGCGGCGGAGATGGCGAGCATTGCCGCGAATTCAGAGCAACAATACCCAAACTATAATCGTGATGTCACAGCTTACCTCGTACCGGTTGATGAACAGATTGTCGGGGTTGAAGTGCGCCGCGCCCTGTGGGTGTTGTTAGGAGCCGTCGGATTTCTGTTATTAATCGCCTGCGCCAATGTAACCAATCTCTATTTGGTAAGAACCACCGTCCGGCAGAAGGAATTGGCCTTGCGTGCGGCGCTCGGCGCCGGGCGCTGGCGCATTGCCCGACAGTTGTTGACCGAAAGTTTATTGCTGGCTCTGGTGTCGGGCGGCGCAGGGTTGCTGATTGCTGTATGGGGACTTGGGGCAATCAAAGAGTATGGCGCAGGGCAACTGCCCCGACTCGATGAAGTCCATATCAATACGAAAATGCTGGCCTTCACTCTGGGAGTAGCGGTGTTGACCGCCCTGCTCATCAGTCTGTTGCCGGTCGTTAAAGCTTCGCGCTCGGACATTAACGAGGTCTTAAAGGCGAGCGCCAAGACGACAACCGGAAGCGGCGCGCTTCGTTGGTGGCGCGATGCACTGGTCGTGGCGGAAGTCGCTCTGGGGCTGGTGTTGCTGGTCGGTGCGGGGCTCATGATTCACAGCTTCGGGAAACTGGTGAATGTGAATCCGGGTTTTGACCCGACGAATGTCTTGACCGGGCGAATCAGTTTAACCCGACCGGTCTATGAAAATCCCGAAGAATGCGCGCGCTTTGTCAACCAAACCCTGGAAAGGCTTCGCGCCCTGCCGGGAGTCGAAAGCGCGGCTTTTATTGCGCCCATGCCGTTTAGCGGCGGCAATGTAGCGAGTGATTTCCGC
>JBIOWC010000259.1:0-2581 GCA_044868105.1 Blastocatellia bacterium | reverse complement strand
AGTCTTTGAGCAGTTGATCAATCAAATCGAGATTGATCGGAGAGGATTCTTTGGTCATAGTGCCTCCAGAGGTAGAGCTTTTACTCTACGAGTCTATGACCGTTTACACAAAATCTTTTACACCCTCAACCAGATTGAGAATTTCTAAAAAAAGATTTACTGTTTGGTGTCCTATCGTAATCAAATTTGCTGCTTAAACTAATTCACCTTTTACCCTGGAGGAGAAACCGATGCGATTTCTACGATGCCTGAGCATCTGCACTCTGCTCATCGCCTTCTTTTGCTTCACGGTCGCGGCTCAGAACGACCTTCACAAAGCTGACAAAGCGGATGCTTTGACCATCACCGCAACCGCGTCAAACGAGCGGCTGCGCTTCACTGCTCCTACCTCCGTCGTCCAAATGCGCCTCGAGGTCTATAATGCCGGCGGCCGGAAACTTTTCGATAATGAATTGCGGGGCGGCAATGCTCTCGATTGGCACTTGCTCGATGGACAAGCACAGGCGTTGGTTGATGATGCTTATCTCTGCGTCATCACCGTAAAGAGCCTCTCAGGTAGAATTACTCAAAAGATTGGCTCGGTCAAAATCCAACAGGGTATAGCCATAATGCAATCTACGTCGACTTCACAGTTGACGCCTCAACAGGTCGAAGCCATCGGCCCTGTGGAAGAGAGTGCGGCCTTGACCATCCTTGAAGCCGAGCCCAAACAAACGACAACCCTACTGGCTCATGATGGCAAAGATGGACAACTCACCAGAGGTCAGGGGGCGCTCTCTTTTCGCTTGGGCGATTTCTACAGTGGCAAAGACCAGGAGCAAATGCGCCTGACCGCAGAAGGCAATCTGGGTATTGGAATCTCGCAGCCCCAAACGCGACTTGATGTGGATGGCTTTGTCCGCGCCACCCAAGGCATCGTCTTTCCCGATGGCCCGGTGCAGTTCTCTGCTTCAAGAAAAACCTATGGCGCGACCAGTCTCAAGCCCGGGCAGTTTCAACAAAAGGGTGAGCCGGGACAGGAGCACCTGTCACCGGACATTGGCGGCACAGGGACGACGGGAAGGATTGCTAAATGGCAGGACGGGCCCAATGGCATCTTGAACGACGCCAACCTCACCGAGGTGAGCGGGGCGATAGGGGTGAACGCGACGCCGGACATGCGGTTTCGGTTGGATGTGAATGGCAGCACGCGGATACGGGGCTCGAATCCGGGATTTAATCTGGAAGGACTGAGAGCGGCGGGCAACATCTGGCTCTTTCAAACGGTCGATAGCGATGGGCGATTCAGGCTCTTCAGCCAGGATAACGCCAACCCCGGCGTGGAGCGGCTGACCATCAGTTTAAGTACGGGGAATGTGGGCATCGGGGCGACAACGCCGATGGCAAAGCTCGACGTTGGGGGAGCGATCAACACCGCTACGCAATACACCATTGGCGGACTGAGAGCCTTGGCGGCTAATGGACCTTTCGACTTTGGCGGGATTAGTGGATTGGCATCCAATACCTTTGCCGGTGAACTTGCCGGGGTGAATACCATGCCCTCTGCTAACCTTGCGAGCGCGCTAGGTAAATTTAATTCGTTCTTTGGTTCGGGTGCCGGGACGGATAACACCACAGGCGCAAGCAACTCCTTCTACGGAACATTCGCCGGAACAACCAATACCACCGGCGGAAGTAACGCCTTCTTCGGAGTTTTCGCTGGCTTCTCAAATAATGGCAACGCGAATGCCTTTTTCGGCGCAGGCGCAGGCCAATCAAACACCACCGGCTCGAATAACGCCTTCTTTGGAACTAATTCCGGTAATGCGAACTTCAATGGCAATAATAACTCATTCTTTGGCACCTCGACGGGTGCGGTTAACACCGGGGGGAATAATACTTTCATCGGTTATTCGGCGGGTGCCCATAACACTGCCGGGTTAGACAACGTGTTTATCGGCAAAGACGCGGGTTTAACCAACACCACAGGCCCTTCGAACACGTTCATCGGCCGGTCGGCGGGAGCCGCGAATACGGATGGGAGCAGCAATAACTTTATCGGCGTGCAGGCGGGCTTCTCGAATGTGATCGGTCTTAACAACAACTTCTTCGGGACGTCGGCCGGTCAGAGCAACACCAACGGCCGCGACAACACCTTTGTCGGCGATACCGCGGGCTTCTCGAATATCACGGGCAGCAACAACTCGGTTTTGGGAAGCCTGGCCAACGTTGCCTCGGGGGATCTCACGAATGCGACAGCCATCGGCTCTCTGGCCCAGGTCGGGCAGAGCAATTCGCTGGTGCTCGGCAGCATTGACGGGGTCAACGGCGCGACCGCCAGCACCAGCGTGGGCATCGGCACCACGGCACCGAAAGCCAGGTTTGAAGTGCAGAATGGTAACATCCTAATTGGCTCGCCCGGTCAAGGACTGATTTTAAAATCGCCCGATGGCAATACTTGCCGAATGCTCATGATTGACAATGGCGGAAACTTAATCATATCGGTGATAAGTTGTCCTTGATAAATGCGGGATAGACGATCAACTTAGAGTTCTGGAAAGAAAGAACCGAAAACGAAAAAGCGTTATAGGTAGAGGCAGAT
>JBIOWC010000258.1:0-15699 GCA_044868105.1 Blastocatellia bacterium | reverse complement strand
ATTTAAAGCCGAGTTAAACGATAAATCTACATCACCCGATACGGTTTTAAAATTCATGCCATCAATAGACGGGGGATTATCAAAACTGGCCTTGATGCTGCTCGATACCGAGTGTACTTCAACCGTGCCTTTTACACCCGCGAGTTCAATCCTGCCGCTTTGTGAATTGACCCGGACGCTGCTATCGGCTTGAGCGACATCTATGTCGCCGCTTTGGGTATTGACGTTAACCGCGCCTTGCACCTTGGCCAAATCCACCTTGCCGCTTTGCGAATCCACTTCGATGTTCGCGTCAATGTTTTTAAGTTCGATATCCGAACTTTGCCCCTGGACGCGCACGCCACCGAGACTGCGCGGCAATTTGATTTCGTAACTGACCTCAATGTCATCTGCGTTATTCATCGCGGTTTCAAGCGTGAGATTGCCGCCCGAAGTCGAATAGCGAATCTCAACGGCTTTGCGGTCCTCGGCATCGCCGCCGCGTTTGATGACTTTGATTTCCGCAGCGGTGCCGTCGGTGCCTTCAATGGTGATATCGCCGCTCGGATTCTTCAACGAAAATTTCGCGGTGTTGCTGAGCGGAAACTTCTGCGTGAAGGTCGTTTCATCGTCACTCACGATGGCGCCATCTTCAGCCATCACCCCTGCGGGTCTGGGAATGGTTGGCGGTTGCGGCGGACGCGGAGGTTCCGGAGCCGTTACCGTTGGTCGTCCACGCGGTGGACGCGAAGCGCGCCCAAAGAGCAGCGCCATAAAGAAAATCACGCCAACTAAAAAGATGCCGCCGATTGCCAGAATCCAGCCCCAAGGCGTTCCTGATTTGGTTGGCGGCGGATAATAAGGCGGAGGCGCCGCGTACATGGCGGGCGGCATTGGCACCTGATAATTTGCCGGTTGATGAAAGGGATTGCCTGGATTCCCGCTTTCAAAACCTGGCGCTGATGCGCCGGTCGGTTGCGCGTCAATCAGTCGGGTCTGTTGACCTTGCGGATTATCCGCATAGTGCGGATGAGGATGGGGATTAGCAACCGGATTGGTGACCGGCTTTTGCGGCGCAGTGTTGGCATTGCGTGGTGACGAATCGCCGGAATCCGGCATCATTTGCGTAGGCGCAATCGCGCCAATACTCTCACTCGTGGGCAATCCGCATTTTCGGCAGAATCGCTGTTCGGGAACAAACTCTGTGCCGCATTTAACACATTGCATCGCAAATCTCCAGAACAGGTGTTTGGTGTCAGTGAGAAATTCGGCAATCTTCACTCACACCGGGCGCCTGGTTTAACTGAATAAAGGCTTGCCTTGAGGCAGGTCACTGCCTTGCCCAAATTCATTAATCGCTTGGTAGCGGTCATCGAAGGCGCGGTCAAACCCCTCAATGGTATTGGTGAGAGAAGCGCTGGCGGCCTTCAAGCCATCGGCCGTTCCGGCCTGCTGTTTTAACTGGTCAGCCGCTGCTTCAATAGCTTCAGCCTTTTCAACCAACGCCAAATCGAAACGATAAATCATATCGAGTTGGGCTTCTTCGATTCTTACTGCGTCAAAGAATCCGGCGTAACCGTAGCTGGCAAAGCGCACGCGATTTTCAATTTTATCGAGTTTCTTCAAAACCGTATCAACCGGACCGGTCTCAAATAATCGGCCGCTTGAAGTCAAATCTTTCATCACCTCCATCACCGGCGATTTAATTGAGCGCAGCCGATTTGCCAGGTTCTCGCGGTGCATCTTATCCACATCACGCCGATGTTCTTTGTCATGGTAGCCGCTGTAGCCCGGTATCTTACTCGAAATTTTATCAATCCATTCTCTTAAGCTCATAAATTCAATCAACCTCCGCTAAAGAGAGTATGAACCCGGAACGCTGAATAATGAACCGAGCGAATTCGTTGTGGCTCGGGCTTCCTTATTCCGCCTGCATACTTTCTTCACTTTGACTGCTTTTCAAAAAACGCGGCGTTCAGACGCGCCGGAAAATCTCTTCTGACAAACTGTTAAGCGGTCTAGGCGTGCCGTTAAGCATTCGATAACGCCTTGCCGGATGAACCGGTTAAGGTTTTCAAATAGTCATCATAAGCTTTGCGGTCAGCCGCCGATAAATCGCGAATGTAAACGCCGACTGTCCAGTTAATCCCATCGGGTTTATACCAGGCAGCAAATCCCGTAACCTTGATGGTCTGGCTTGGCAAATCAACCTCAAGTTCAAGTTTATTTTTGAAGGCGACGGTGTGGTCGCGAATAATATTAAGTTCGCCGGTTTCAATGGTGCCGGTTAGAAGACGCATCCCTTGCGAACCGGCTTCCAGGACCAGACCTTGAATGACCCGCGAACGATTGCCCTCATCGCTCTGGTCAATAATGGTCAGCCGCATTGGCAAGGGCTCAGTCAGCGGCGGGGTTGAACCTGATTCTTTTTTCTCATCCGCGTCGGCCGTGGTTTGCTGACTCTCAATCAATTTGCTTCCATCCACACTGCAAAAGCGATTCGCCGCCGGATAAAATTTGTGACATTCAGGGCATTCTTTCATAATTATACCTGCCTGAGATTATAACAGGGGACAGGTTACAGGGAACAGGTTACAGTAGGAAAACGCAAACAAACGCAGCGGTGTTCCCTCTATCCAAAAAGAGATTGAAGATTATTCGAGTGAACCCGTCCTCTGCACCCTATAAGGGAATGTTGCCGTGTTTTTTCGGAGGGTTGGTGTCGCGCTTGTTTTCCAAAAGTTCCAAAGCGCGAATCAATTTCGGTCGCGTCTGTTTGGGCTCGATAACTTCATCAATGAAGCCGCGCTCGGCAGCAATAAAGGGCGACGCGAATTTGTCGCGGAATTCATCGGCGCGATTTTTCGCCTCGGCTGGCGGGTCGCTCGATTTTGCAATCTCACGACGATACAAAATGCCGACGGCGCCATCGGCGCCCATCACCGCGATCTCGGCGGTCGGATAAGCGAAATTCACATCGGCGCGAATATGTTTGGAGGCCATCACGCAATAGGCGCCGCCATAAGCTTTGCGGGTGATGACGGTCAGTTTAGGCACGGTCGCTTCGGCAAAGGCAAAAAGCAATTTTGCGCCGTGACGGATGATACCGCCATGTTCCTGATTGATGCCGGGTAAAAATCCCGGCACATCTTCAAAGGTGATGAGCGGGATGTTGAAACAATCGCAGAAGCGTACGAAGCGCGCCGCTTTTACCGAAGCGTCAATGTCCAAGACGCCGGCCAGGTAGGCCGGTTGATTGGCGACCATCCCCACACTGCGCCCGCCGAGTCGCGCAAACCCGACAACAATATTTTTGGCGTAATGCTCATGGACTTCAAAAAGGTATCCATCATCAACCACTGCGTGAATGATGTCGCGGATGTCATAAGGCAGGTTCGCCTCTTCGGGAACCACTTTGTTCAAGCGTTCATCCATGCGGTCTACGGGGTCTGCAGTGGCGTGACGCGGCGGGTCTTCAAGGTTGTTTGAGGGAAGAAAAGAGAAGAGTTCGCGAATCAGTTGCAAACATTCTTCATCATTTTCGGCGGCAAAATGCGCGACCCCGGAAACCGAGTTGTGGGTCATCGCGCCGCCGAGTTCTTCTTTGGTTACCTCTTCGTGAGTGACGGTCTTTATCACATCCGGTCCGGTGATGAACATATAGGAGGACTGCTTGACCATGATGTTGAAATCGGTGATCGCCGGCGAATAAACCGCGCCGCCCGCGCACGGCCCTAAGATGGCCGAGATTTGCGGCACGACCCCCGATGCTAAGGTATTACGAAGAAAGATGTCGGCGTAGCCGCCAAGCGACACGACCCCTTCCTGAATGCGCGCGCCGCCCGAATCGTTCAAGCCGATTACCGGAGCGCCGACCTTCATTGCCATATCCATGACTTTGCAAATTTTTTCGGCGTTGGTTTCCGAAAGCGAGCCACCAAAGACTGTGAAATCCTGCGCGAAGACAAAAACTCGCCGCCCGTCAATCAGTCCGTGACCGGCAATCACGCCATCGCCAGGATATTGTTGCTCTTGCATGCCGAAATCCTGACAGCGATGTTTTTTGAAGCGGTCGAACTCTTCAAAGCTGCCGTCATCGAGCAAAAATTCGATGCGTTCGCGCGCCGTCATCTTGCCTTGGGCGTGCTGTTTTTCGATACGTTCGCGCCCGCCGCCTTCTCGCGCAGCGGCATTCTTTTCTTCGAGCAATTTCAATTTATCCGGTTTCACATCAATCATCTTTTCCGACGTCGCCATTGCGTGTCATCCTCGCCAGGGCAAGCCGCCCTTTGTGGTGTTGAGCTTCAAACTTTGGAACCCCAAGTCTATCAAAGAGGCGGGAATCAACAAAATCGGAAGTGGACGAGATCTTCAGGATTTGTGGAAAGTCGAAAACCGGCAATTTACTGAATAATTTTGCTGATTGTGGTTTTACTCACTCTCGAAAATCATCTCATTATTCTTTATTGAACTGTGGTTTTCACTTTTAGCGCGTTTCAATAAAAAGCGTTTTTTTAGGTAAGGCGCAAAGATAATGACCAGCGATGGCATCCACACCCAGACGAATTCATTGGCAAGGGTCAGGGCTCCGGCCAAACTTAAAAATGACCAGCCGACGGGCGAGGAGACAATCGGGCGGAAGGGCAGAAAGAAACGCGCATCATTGAACGGCGCTAAAAATGCTACGCCCAGCGTGCCATCCACCATCGCATCGAGAATGCCGTGCGAAATCGTTGCCAGGAAAAAAAAGATGAAGAGTTTGAATTTGCTGAGCCCCGCCATAGGTTTTCTAAAGGCCAGTAAGACAATCAGCGTGCTGAGAATAAGGGCGAAAAAAATCGAATGTGTGAACCCTCTGTGACCGAGCATCTCGGTATACTCGATGCCGAATCGTTTGCCCATCACATCCAGGTCAGGGGCTGCGGCGCAGGCCGCAGACAACACCCAAAAACGCAGCGGCATCCGTGCGCTTGAATATGAACGCCCTAAGGCAACGGCGGCAACCGCATGAGAAAATACCGATGGCATAATTTAATGACTCACTTCTATAAAAATATTATTGAGTTACCCTTCTACACCCGCAGCAAAGCAACACTTCAATAGTAATCTGTTAAGCTAGATTCGCGCCATCACTTTTTGGTTGTAACCGTCCGCCTGCGGGCCCGGCGGTTTTCTTCAAAAAGCCCTCCACATCGGCAAAAATCGGAGTCTAACTTCAAATAAATGCCCGGAGTCGGTAACTACGCCACATCAGAGAAATCCGCCGCTTCCGCCTGCTTAGAAGACCGGCACCTGGCTTGCGGCTCTTTGAAGTTGCGCGCCAAAACCGCGTGCTCCTGATGACTGGCTGACCGGCAAACGGTCAGTCTTCTTGAAAAACCTGCGGGTTTTGTGAATACCAGCGCTTCCTGATAAGCAGCGTATAAATAACTGCGGCGATGATGATACCCGAAAGGTCTGAGGCTAAATCCTGCGAGGTGTCGCGCGGCGTCCATATCCGGTGTCCGCCAAATAAGCGTTCGTCTATGAGTTCAGTAATTTCATAGTAAGCCGCCAAACTAAAGGTCGTCGTCGCCGCAAAAAAGGCGATGAACCCCAGAGGCAAACGAAACCCGTAACGCTTGATGATGGTCTTTAAGAGCCACATCACCGGAATGAACGACAGACCTGTGGATACGAAATGGGTGATGGTGTCATAGGGAATGAACAAAATTCGTTGGCTGAATAGTCCGAATTGATTGCCGATGATATCTATGACGACGCAAAAAACTAGAAACAGAATCAAGCGCATGGGAAAACGCATATTCAATCTGAGCCGCAGGTAAAAATAGAAAGCTGAAAGCGTGAGCGCCGTGAGCAAACTGTTACGCACGGGCGAGCGGTAGGGCAGTTTAAGCAATAAGGCTGTAAATCCCAAAAGCGCCGAAACGCCGGCCAGAGCGATTTCTACGCTACTGATTTTTTTCACTTCCGGCGGTTGTCGGACCGGCTCAATTTCATCAAGTCGAACGTCTGTAGTTACGGATTCGGATTCCATTGGTGTTTTTCCTCAGCCTTGATGGTTATTATTACCACTGTGCAAAGCGAAGTGAAATAACAAATTTTGCAGCGACCCCCATCTTGCGCGCGGGATAGGCCTTGCAGCGTTGCCAAAAAACAAAAGGCAGCGACTTTGCAGCCACCGCCTTTCCACATGCCGGATTAAGACTTGAGCGCGGCCTATTTTTTCGCCGGCCGACGCAGAATACAGACAACTTCATTGCCACCAAAAGCCGTGTCGCTAACCGTCACCCCGACAAACTCAAAGCCTTGCCCGCCGGCGTCGCTGATCTCTTTTTGCATGGTGCCGGTTTTTTTAGTCGCCAGCAGCTTATATTCCCAGGCGTCAACTTTTGCTTCGGGGTCGCGCTCTAAAATGACGACCACCTCTTTGCCGCCGAAGGTCGTGCCAAAGACCGTTTGCCCTTTGTACTCGAAACCTTCATTGCCAGCCTCTTGCAACTCTTTCTGCATGGTCGAGGTTTTATTGGTTGCCAACAATTTATAACCGAACTGTGAAGCGGTTGCGCGCCGGCTGTCTTTCGCCATGATGACAACGGTTTCAGAACCGCCAAACGACGTTTCGCCGCCCATGACGCCGGCAAAACGAAAACCCGAAGCCGCGGCTTCGTTCATCTCTTTTTGCATGGTTGAAGTTTTATTGGTCGCCAAAAGTTTGTACTCAATCTGTGATTGGGCATAGCCTGTGAGCGATAAAACGAAAATCAATAATGCTGCGCGGACTAACATAAAGGTGTCTCCTCAAATTTTGTTTGCTAACGAAAATTTCCCATCTGCTTCGTTAAAGGTTTACTCGTATCGCCGCCACTCGGATTCGTAATAACGAACCAACGCTTGGTTATCCAGGCGATTGATTTCGACAGGCACGGGCGTAAGGTCTGCGGGAAAGATGAATAAACTCGCCAGCGCGTTGTCATCTAAAAATCGCAGGTCAAAATTTTTCGGCGCCACCGTGGGCGGCGCGAATTCTTTAAGCCGCGCCAGGGCAAATCCCCAAACCCCGAACGACGGAACCGTCGTTTGATACGGACGAACATAAAACCCGGCGGCTTCGAGCGTCTTCATGATGCACCAATAGGACTGTCGCGCAAACATCGGCGAGGTCGTTTGAATCGAAATCGCCGCGTCGGGCGCCAGCCGCGCTTTGAGCAGTTTATAAAATCTGGTGGTGTAGAGTTTGCCTAATGCGAAACTGCTGGGGTCCGGAAAATCAATAATCGCCACATCGAAAGGTTCCTGCTCTTCTTCGAGCCAAATCATCGCATCCCGATTAATCACCTGGACGCGAGGGTCTGAGTAGGAATGTTGGTTAAGCTGGGCGAGCGGCGGAAACTTTGTTGACAGTTCGGTCATCCCGGCATCGAGGTCAACCAGGGTTACGGATTCGACTGACGGGTAACGCAAAATTTCACGCATCGCCAGTCCATCCCCGCCGCCCATTACCAGCACCCGACGCGGCGCGTTCACGCACAGCATCGCCGGATGCACCAGCGCTTCGTGATAGCGATATTCATCTACGGAACTGAATTGCAGATGACCATTTAAAAACAACTGAAAGCCGGCGCGCCCGCGGGTGACAATAATGCGCTGATAGGGCGTCTGCTTGGCATAGATGATGTCATCTTGAAACAATTCATCTTCAGCCAGCATGGTGATCGTATTCGCCTTAATAAAGCCAATCAGCAAGATAACAATAACGATGACCGCGCGAATGCGCAGAAAGAGAACGCCGCGTTTCATCATGGATTCCAACAGCCAGGTCGCCCACAGCCCGACAATCGCATTGAGTATGCCAAACAGGAGTGAAGTGCGTACCAGTCCGAGTTTCGGCACCAGAAAGAGCGGAAATAGCAAAGAGGCAATCAGCGCGCCGATGTAATCAAAGGTCAAAACCCGCGACACCAATTCTTTGAAATCCAGCGTGTCTTTCAAGATGCGCATCAGTAGCGGCAGTTCCAAACCGACGAGCGCGCCAACGGCGAAGACCACCGAATACAACACCACTTGAAAATAACTGAGTCTCGCGAAACTCAAAAACAGCAGCGGCGCAGAGAGTCCGCCAAGCAAGGCGACCGCGATTTCGACCTCAACAAACTTGCGCGCCAGCTCCCGATCAATAAAACCGGAAAGCCAGGCGCCGACCCCCAGCGCCGACAAATAAATACCGATAATCAAAGAAAACTGGGTGACGGAATCGCCGAGCACATAGCTGGCAAGGGTGCCGGCAAGGAGTTCATAAATCAATCCGCAGGTGGCGATGATGAGGACATTGAGGAATATGATGGGCGTGCGATTCATTTCGATTATGGATTTTGGATTTTAGATTTTGGATTGACCGAGAAGATCGAGGAGCCGCGCTCGGCTGGGCTCGGCTTGATTAAAAATCCAACTCGCCGAGGGCCTGGGTGCAGCGGTGCAGCGGCCATCCAAATTCCAAAATCTAAAATCCAAAATTTCATCCATGTATGGCTGCCGAAACAATCAAAGCGATGCCGATGATGACCGAAGCGATGACAATTCCCAGGGCGATGTTCTGGTCATCTTCAAGCTCTTTGCGAACCGAAAACGGCGCCATCTTTACGATGAGCCAGAAGGCCAGTAAGAAGAGCACCAAGCCGATGGCGACAAAGACTAAACTGGAGACCACATAATCGCTCAATTGATTCATCGGTATCAGCGCGGTTAATTTTGGTGCAGCGATGATTGATGCAAGTGAATTTGATAGATGTTCTACGAGCATTTTTCCTCCTCATTTCCCGGAACGGTAGCCTGAATGAAAGATGTGATAAGAGCGATAACGATCAGGGTTGCGACGTTCTTCGTCGCTCAACTTCCTTCTGCTGCCGCCGCCGCCGATTTCTCGCCCCGTCAGGGTCATAAAAGAAATCAGCGCCAGTAACAGAATGCCGCCCCATAGATAAAATTTCCCTAGCATAGTGATACTCCATTCAAAAAATTCCGCCTATAGCCCTTCATCGAAGTTTGATTGAAGTCTGTTCGGCTTACTTATAAGCCACGCCGGCGCTTGCCGGTCCGGCCAGATGGATGACCTCGGTCCGGCTGAAACCAACATTTCCACACCAACCGGAAAAATCCGCCATCGTAAAGTCAAATGCCTCGCCGAATTCGATTAACATGTTCAAGGACATCATCAGCCCGAACAGATTTTCGCGCCTGGCGTCGTCAATGATATTTTCGATGACCACAAAGGCCCCGCCCTCGGGTAAGGCATCATAAACTGCGCGAATCAACTGCATCTTTTTCTCGAGGTCCCAGTCGTGCAATATCATGCCCATGGTAATCACATCGGCGTGTGGCAACGGTTGCGAAAAGATGTCGACCGACCGGGTCGTGACGCGGTCAGAAAGTCCGGCGGCGGCAATCTTGCGCTCAGCCAGTTCGCTTACGGCCGGAAGGTCAACCGTGATACAACGAAGATGCGGATGGCGGCTGGCGGTTATCATAGATAGTTGTCCACTGGCTCCGCCAATATCGCAGAGCGTTCGGTAGCGCGAGAAATCAAACTTCTCTGCGAAAGCTTGAAAGTTTGCCGCTGAAATTCCCGCCATCGCATCCATGAATTGTTCCAGACGATGCGGGTCACTATAGAGTTCTTCGAACATCGACGTGCCCGTGTGTTTGATTTCATTTTGCGGCCGCCCGGTCTTCAAGGCCTCTGTGAGGTCACCCCAAAACCGGTAAAGCCGGAGGCTCGCCATTTCAAGAAAGCCGCCCATATACGCCGGACTGTGCCGATTGAGGAAATGGGCGGTCTCTGCGGTATTGCGATACAAGGCGCTCGCCCCATCGCCATCTCGCTCTAAAAATTTCAAAGCCACTAAGGCATCGAAAAAATCGAAGTGGGCCCGCGGGTGCAGCGCGAGTTTATTGCCCAGTTCTTCTGCGGTCATGGCTTGATTGCCTAGCGCTGTGAAGAGGCCAAGCTCCACGGCTGAAAGCAAAGTTTTTGCGGGCCAAAAACCCATCCCAACTTCCATAATGCGGGCGGGCGTCAATTCGCTCATGTCAATTAAGTCTCCTTGAGGTTATGAAGATGATTGGTACGGACTAAAATCGCTATCCTTCCAGCGCTTGGATGAAAAGCTGAAATGTTTAATCATCACAATCACTGGAATGAGGGACAGCAAAAATCCGGCGAGCACAAAGTCGCCGCCGTTGAAGACATTCTGTTCGACCTTCACGGTTACGGTTGCCGGTTGCTGGAATTTCTCCCAACGCACATCCAAACCGAGCACATAATTTCCGGCCGGCATCGCCGACAGATAGGTGTTGACGTTTTTGTTGCCTTCGCTCCACGATTCGCCGTCATCATTCCCGTGATAATATTCAACCGGCAAGGAGAAATCCTGGCTCTCATTGGTGTCGTTGTTAATGATGTCACCTTGAATGTCCACCCAGGAATTATCAATTTCCGAAAACGCCGAAATTCGAATATTCTGGCGGTCTTTGAGTTCAAAGGGGTCGCTAAATCGCACCTGCGAATCTTCCAGGCTTTTTATCGGTTCAAGCACATAGGTCTGTTCAAAAATTTTCCGTGAAGGAGTGGCGATAGCAAAGCCGATGAGTAGAACAAGCGTCGCCAGCATAAAAAATCCCCAGTATTTATAGACTTTTTTGTGCGGAAAGGGTTGATTCGGCGCGACCAGGTGCGGCTTGGGAAGGTCGCCGATGCCGAAAGCTTTTTCCACATCCTGGCGATTCAGATAAGTGCCCAGCGACCAGTTGACCTCGCCGGTCAGCGCGCCTTGTTGCGAAGGGTTGACTGAAATTTCCCGCGATAACATAAGCGGCGGCGAAATGAAATCGGCGGCTTGAACTTTTTCGCCATAGGTGACCTTCCAGTAAAATTCGCCCAGAATATATTCGACGGTTGCCAGCGTGTCTTGATAAATCCTGAAATTTTTATTGCCGTAACGGACGTTGCGCCCGCTATCCAGGATGTCGCCAAGCGGGATGGGTTGCACGAAATTCCAATGGTCATCGCTGCGCACCAGCCAGCGAAAGCCGACCTGTGGGTTGTAGAGCAGGTACTCTTCCCAGAAATATTTCTTGTCAAAGGTGACGCTGCGTTGCATAAACCCGATGACGGTAAATGGCGTGCCGTTTAAGGTGCCGACTGCGCCAATCGGAATAATCGGCACGACGCGCCCCGGTTTGAGGGCTTTGAAATATTCAAACTTCCAATCTTTGACATCCAGTAGCGAGCCGCAATTCGGGCAGGCGATGCGTTCGGTAATATCCGGGGCGCGGCATTCCAGCGGCCCGCCGCATTGCGGACAATTCAATTTTTTTGCTTCGACGCGTTTGGCTTCGCGTTCCGGGGCGCGCGCCGTCACCGGAAAGCCGAGTTGCGCGAAAGGGATTTCGCGCCCGACGAAAAACATCGGCGGGTTTTCGCTGTAATCGAGCGTCGCAAATTCGCCGCGCGCCCCCGACAGGTCGGCAAAGTAATAACGCTCGCCAGGGGTCAGCGCATAAGGAATTTCGCCTTTGGCGCCGAGCATCTGCGCGATACCTTTTTCACCGACCGCCAGTGGCACAGGGCTGGGCAGAGTCGGAATCGGTTGACCGAGTTGCAACATCTCGAAAGGCGGAATGGCGCGCGGGTCAAGCGGGTGTTGAAACGTCAGGTAGAATTTGCCCTGCGCTTCGGCAAGCCAACCCCAGCGTCCATCGGCAAACATTGCATACCATTCATCCCAGAGGCCGCCCGCTTCATGTCCGAGTTGGGCGCGTCCCGTGAGTTGAAACGGCACGCCTTGATAGTTGCCCGATAGCCCGATGTCTAAGGGCGAACCGGTATCGACAAGGTCAGCGACTTTGCCAAGGTTTTGCAGGTTTTTATCGCCGCGCGCGATAACCGAGTTGCAGTAATCGCAGACCACGACAATGGCCGAGTTGGTCTTAAAGCTTACCGGACCGCCGCACGATGGACATGATGCTTCAAATGCCAAGGCTCATTTACCTCGAAGTTGTATTTGCCACTTTGTCTTCTTCGAACGTGCCGCGTTTTACAAACCGGACGTTGACCGTCGTTGCGCCGAGCCGGGTTGATAACCGTTCTTGCCATTGCCACTCAGGCCGCGCCTTGCAGCAATAGAGATTAAAGGTAGCGATTCCCGATTCGGGATAGGTATGACAGGCAAGATGCGATTCGGTGAGCAAAAACAGACCGGTGATGCCGCCCGGCTCAGCAAACTGATGCCACATGGCTGCACCGACGACATGAAGATTCAGGTCGGAGATGATTTGCTCACACACCCCTTGGAGTGTCGGCAAATCGCGCAAGGATTCGCAGGAACATCCCAGCGCCTCAACTATCCACTCAGCGCCCACATTCATAAGATTTCGCTCGGAAAATTTCGGCAAGAGAATAGCACGCAGCAAGCAGAAGATGAAAGTTCATCGCTGGCTTGCCGGCAGATGTGCAAAACAAATCACCCAACTGAGATTGACCGAATGACCCCCTGGCGGATTGGTAATGGCTCGATTAACCTGCTGGTGACACTCCGGTATTTACGCCGAACGAGAATTTAATTCGCTTGAACAGGACCTTCCCCGATGGTTGGTCATCAACCTCTGGCAAGCCTCTGACCTTTGTCGTCATCTGCCTTAAGTCGTTTGCGGCGCATGAAATTTTTGCCACAGGTAATAGACCGGAATACCCAGTAAAATCAGCCCGAGAACAATCAACGCGCCGCTGGGTGATTCCAGCTTATCGGCGGCCGGAACCAAGCCGTAATATTTCAAATCATCGAGCACCGCGTTGCCTAATAAAAACATCACCGCGAGGATAAATAAGATTGGCGTCACCGGATAACCGAGCGTTTTATAGGGGCGCGGCAAATTGGGGAATTTCTTTCTGAGCGGATAAACCGCCGCCACGCCGCCTACATAAAAGGGCCATACGCCAAGCACGAAAATATCGGATAGCTGTTGAAAATTGCCAATCAGGAGCACATATAAAACGGCAAGTAACGACAGGAGAATGATGGAAATGTAGGGCGTATTAAAACGCGGATGCACCGCCGCGAGTTGTTTAAAAAATAATTTGTCGTCGGCCATCGCAAACAGGGTTCGCGGTCCGGTCATCACCGAAGCGTTTAAGGTCCCGAAGGCCGAAATCATGACCGCCAGCGAAATCACCGTGACGCCGGATTGGCCAATAATCATAGAGGCGGTGTCGGCGGCGACCAGCCTTGAACCGGCAATCTGTTCAACGCTGAGTAAATGAAAATAAGCGAAATTGGCGAGCATATAGATGGCAATCACCGCGAGCGTGCCAATGACAATCGCCAATGGCAGATTGCGTTCGGGACGTTTGACTTCGCCGCTCACATAGGTGACATCAGCCCATCCGTCATAAACCCACAGGATGGAAATAAAGGCACTGCCAATCAAAGCAAAAGAGATATTGCCGCCGGTGGCGACGGGTTGAATGGTAGCCGGAACCGGATGTTTTGCGCCGATTAAAAATGCGGCCAATACCAAAAGCGCCAGCGCGCCGTACTTGGTTACGGTGGTGAGATTTTGCACCACCGCGCCGGATTTTACCCCGACCACATTGAGAACCGTGGCTATAATGATGACCGCAGCGGCGATGTAACGCACCAGCGGCGCAGTTTGCGTGAGGCCGTTGACTTCAACAGTGATCGCCTGGCCGAGCAGGCGCAGAAAATATTCGGCGACGACAATGGCGAGCGCGCCAACCGCCGAAGCGCGAATGATGATGAGTTGCGACCAACCGAATAAAAATGCCGACAGTTTGCCGAAGCCTTCGCGCAGATAAACATAGACGCCGCCGGTTTGCGGGAAAGCGCTCGCCAGTTCCGCATAGGTCAGGGCGCCGCACAGCGTGAACGCCCCGCCAATCGCCCAGAGCAAAAGATATAAATTCTGGTCGGGGACGCGCGCGGCAATCCCCGCGGGCGAGCGGAAAATTCCTGAACCGATGGTTGAACCGACAACAACCGCAATCGCGCTCAGGAGTCCCAAAGCGCGAATGAGCGAAGGCTTGCTCTCGGTAGCAATGATGGGATTTTCAGTTGATTGCATGGTGCGTGCAGATTAAAGCGCACTACGGTAATCGTCAAGGCAGGCCGGGCACGTCACCCGGCGACAGCCGCAGATTTCCAGACAGAGGAATTGCAAAATCTGTTCAACGATTTCCGGCGTGAGAGCGAGCCCCTCGGCAGCCGCTTCAATAGATTGTAACCTGCGAAAGGCCTCGGCCACCTCAGCCCACCGGTCGCGATGCAACAGCACATCGCGCCATTCGGTTGACAGTCGCCCCAGCGGCGCGACCAAATCAATCGCTTCATCGCAAAGCGGGCAGCGCGCGGCAGTTGTGGCGGTGCAGGGGTGAACGGGTGAAGCGGGGATAGTCGGATTCATACCACTCCTTCATCGCCCTGACTGCTTGAACCATGAGCGCACGGTGAAAAACATCAATACCAAACCGCACAAAATCGCCGCGCTCATCAAGGTGACGGAATATTGATGCAGGTTGTTGAACTCGACCCTGAGCGGGTCGGTTGGCGACACCTCGTCAATGATGCCGCCCATCGAAGCGCGAAGGTTATTCATCTTCGGCGACACCCAAAACCGCAGTCCGGCGGTTGCCGCCAGCATCACGGCAAGCAACGCGAGGTTGAGTTTGCTCTTTGGCGATTTGAAAATTTGCAGAAGCAAAAGCCCCAACCCGATGAACAGTCCGAGCCATTCGACTTTCGAAATCGTGCTGGCGACGATTTGCCCGGCAAGATGACGCGTCGGTAACACCGCAAAAGCGCTCGGCGCGACCGCGAAACTAAAAAAACACATGGCTCCGAGCCAACCCCCTAAAAGTAAAAACTCGGCGCAGGCGAGAACTTGATGCTTCGCCGTGAAACCGGCTCCCGCAGCCGCTTTTGTGGCTTCTCTATTGGTAACTGTCGCGCTCATACTTCTCCTTCAAAGAAATCGAAGTGGTAATAGATTTCTGGTAATGAAAGTTCTGAGTCAAGGGCACAGAGTTTAATGGAACCTTCAAGGTTATCAGTTTTCCGCATCAACCAGCTGCCATCACTTTGCCTGGCAAAATGCTCGACGTGAAATCGTTCTTGAGCGACGAGCAAGTATTCCGTAAACGATTCGATTTCCCGATAAGCTTCAAACTTTCCCCCTCGATCATAATCCCTGGTTGAGTTTGAAAGCGCTTCAACAATGACGGTCGGATTGAGCCGTAGGCATTTCTCTTTCTCGTCCAGCGCGGGTTTGCCGCAAACCACAATGACATCCGGGTAAGTGTGCAATCCGGTCTTTGAGGTTTTGACAAGGAAGTCAGCAGCGACTACTGCGCAAGGTTTCCCTTTTAGCTTAGCCCTGAGTTCCCCGACAATATTGGACGTTATTGGATTACGGCGCGGGCTGGCGCCAGCCCGCGCAAAGATTTCGCCCTTGCCTTCGGCCTGGCGTTGGCGTTCGAGATACTCTTCCGGCGTGTAATATTTTGTCGGATTCGATGCCATTGTCCACCTTCGCCCTGGTACTCAAACCCGCAAGGTCAAACCTTCACCTGGGCCCCCGATTCTATGGCCTGTGCGGCCGCATGAATGCGCGCCTTCTCGTCAGCGGGCAGGAAATCTAAAAAGCGTTCGG
>JBIOWC010000257.1:0-19243 GCA_044868105.1 Blastocatellia bacterium | reverse complement strand
ACGCGCCTTGAAACAGGCTACAGGAGCCTTTTTCACAGAAGAAAACAAAACGAAGCGATTCAGCAACTCTTTTGGAGTTGCAAGCACTCAATTGACTTAGTGAATCTATGAAAGCTAATATCTGTCTCCGTTGAAAGAAGAGTGATCAACATAAATTATTTATAAAAATTTTCCTATAGTCCTGACATGATAGATGAAATAAATATTGAAGATTTAGTATCGCAAATCACTGATGTGATTCTCACTCGTTTAGGTTCCGGGGTGACGAGCAATGAGTGTTCATTTTGTCACGACGAATGCTTTGTGAAATGTCCCGAGCGTATGCACGCTATACTGGCTGGCGGCGGCATTCGTTTTGGACTCACGGGCGTAGAGAGCGAAGCGGCTCGCAAAGTTGCGCTGTATATTGATCACACCTTACTCAAGCCGGAAGCCTCGCGCGATGATATTTTAAAAATTTGTGAAGAAGGCGCGCGTTACGGATTTGCATCAGTTTGCATCAATCCTATTTGGGTGCGCGAGGCAGCCTGTGCCTTGCGCGGCAGTGGCGTGAAAGTTTGTACGGTGATTGGCTTTCCCCTGGGAGCAAATGTACCCGATACGAAAGCCTATGAAGCGCGGCGCGCCATATTTGATGGCGCAAGCGAATTGGACATGGTGATTAATATTGGCGCCTTGAAATCCGGTGATGATGAATTGGTGCTACGCGACATCAAAGGCGTGGTTGATGTCGCGCACGAAGCTGGCGGTCTTTGCAAAGTGATTATTGAGACCGCGCTGTTAACTGATGAAGAGAAGATCAGAGCCTGTAGCTTATCTAAACAAGCGGGCGCTGATTTTGTAAAAACATCAACCGGTTTCAGCAAAGGCGGCGCAACCGTTGCAGATATTGAATTGATGCGGAAAACCGTCGGCAGTGCGATGGGCGTGAAAGCCTCGGGCGGGGTGAAAGATTATCAACAGGCACAGGAGATGATTCGCGCAGGTGCGACGCGTATAGGCGCCAGCGTCGGAGTCAAAATTTTTCAAGAAGCATCCGGCCTCAAAGCCAACGGCGCTCAACTCACTTCAAGCTATTAAGGTAACGACGCGCTCGTTTATAAAACAAAAGACGTGACCTGAAACCGTTGTTCAAGGTCACGCTTATTGCTTAACCGACACAAATTTTTAATAAGCCCAGCGCATCAGCATCGAACCGACTGTAAAACCCGCTCCTACTGCCGCAAATAGCACAATGCTTCCCTTCTTCAGTTTTCCGCTATCAATTGCATCACCGATGGCTAACGGAATCGTCGCGGCCGTGGTATTGCCAAACTTATGAATATTCTTGATTACCTTGTTTTCATCAAGGCCGAGTTTGTCAGCCGTTGCATTGATGATGCGCAGATTTGCCTGATGGGCGATAAATAGATCAATATCCTTGCCTTCAAGACCGTTGCGTTCAAGGGTTGCGCGACTCGCTTCGCCCATTTTGCGAACGGCATACTTAAACACCGGCTGTCCTTCTTGATGAACATAGTGCATTTTTTTTTCGACGGTCTCGGATGTAGAAGGATTGAGACTTCCACCTCCGGGCATATACAGATACTGTCCACCTGAGCCGTCCACCTCATGAGCGAAATCTAAAATGCCTAAACTTTCATCTTCGCTCGGTTCGAGCAACACCGCCCCCGCCCCATCTCCGAATAAAACGCAGGTCGAGCGGTCTTCAAAATTAATAATGCTGGACATCACATCTGCACCAATTACCACAACCTTATTATGCGCGCCTGATTCGATAAATTGTGCGCCTGTGGTTAGCGCAAACAAAAACCCGGAACACGCCGCCGAAATATCAAACCCCCAGGCGCGGTTCGCTCTTATTTTGTTTTGCACTAAACAAGCAGTCGCTGGAAAAAACATGTCCGGCGTTACCGTAGCGACAATAATCAAATCAATCTCATCTGCTTCAATACCACGCTGTTTCAATAAATCATCAACCGCCATGGTTGCCAGGTCAGAGGTGGCGGTGCCCTTTTCAACCATGTGGCGTTGGTGAATACCTGTGCGTTCAACGATCCAGTCGTGATGCGTATCAACCCGTTTCGCCAAATCATGATTGGTCACAACTTTTGGCGGAACGTAGCGTCCAAGCGCGGTTATTTTTGCTCTGCGTGTAGCATTCATTATGAATAAAACTCCTCAATAAAAAATTGTTCTGCTCTCTAGATGGATAAATTTCTCACTGCTCTAAATGAAGCCCGATACTAGCACTGGCTTGTTTTTTGACGCAAGCAATTGCGGTTTTGCCTAGCGCAGTCAACATCCTTGCAACATTCATTTGCAATACTGTATTTTACAAAGTTGGATTTACAACCAAAACCTTACTATAACGAATAACACTTTAAGAAGGGAATCAATTTACCTATGCAAGCAAACGATATTCGACGCGGAATGATAATCATGTACAACAACGTGCCGCACCGAGTGATGGATTTTCAACATCGAACGCCCGGAAACTTGCGCGCTTTTGTGCAGGCTAAACTTCGTAATATTAAAACCGGCTCGTCTACGGAAGTGCGATTCAGTTCAACTGAAAACATCGAGCGCGCCATGCTCGAAGAGCACGAGATGGAATATATGTATTCTGATGGAGATATGCATCATTTTATGAATACGGAAACCTATGACCAGATTGCGCTCGATAATGAAACGCTGGGCGATGCGATGGACTATCTGGTCGCGGGCGCGAGAATCAAAATTGAATTTTTTGAAAACGCCCCGATGGGCGTTGAACTGCCGCCAGCCGTTGAACTCACGGTTGTCGAAACCGCGCCGGAACTTAAAGGCGCGACGGCGTCCAACAGCCCAAAACCGGCGAAACTTGAAACCGGCGTCACCATTCAAGTCCCGCCCTTTATCAAAGAAGGTGACCGCATTCGGGTTGACCCAACCAAGGGGGTCTATCTTGAACGCGCAAAGTAAATTTCTGAGTTAATCAGCAGACACGAAGCCGGCTCCGAGAGCCAGTTTCGTGTCTCTTTCGTTAGCCGCGCTTTTCACCAATGTACTTTCTTTACAGCCTCGCTCTTTCCGGTCTTTTCGCTCTGTTTATCCCCTATTTCATTTATCAAGCAATCCGCCACGGAAAATATTTCAATAATCTGAAAGAGCGAATGGGTTACCTGCCGGAAGCAATTCAGCATCATCAACGCCCGGTCATTTGGATTCATACCGTCTCGGTCGGTGAATTCAATGCTGCCCGTCCGCTGTTTGAAAAAATTAAAAAAGAGATGCCCGACTATCGGTTAGTGGTTTCGACCACGACCATGACCGGGCAGCAACTCGCACGTAAAGAATGCCCGCAAAAGATTGATGGCGCTTTCTATTTTCCATTTGATTGGAAATTCTCTGTGCGCCGCGCACTCAATCAGGTTCAACCGTCAACGGTAATTATTCTTGAAACCGAAATCTGGCCCCGCTTTTTGCGGGAATGCAAACTGCGCGGCATTAAAACAATCATTGTCAACGGACGCATTTCACCCCGTTCGTTCGCCCGCTATTCCTTGATTCGACGCTTTATTTCACAGGTACTCAATGAAGTGTCCTTGCTTATTATGCAATCGGAAGCCGATGCTGAACGCGCCATCTTGCTTGGCGCATCGCCTGCGGAAGTCTGCGTCTGTGGGAATTTAAAATATGATGTGGATTTGACCAATCAAGCTTCAGCATTAAAGAGCGAATATTTGGATGGCTTGTTTCATCTCTCTTCAACAAAGCCGGTGTTCGTTGCCGGCAGCACAGCCCCCGGAGAAGAGGTCGTGTTGCTTGATTCGTTGAGTGAAATTCGCAAGGTAAAGGCTCTCGAAGAAACCCGCCTGTTAATCGCGCCGCGTCACCCGGAGCGTTTCAATGAAGTGGCGCACTTGATTGCCTCTTCAGGGTTCAAATGGGCGCGGCGTTCCGAGACACCGTCAGCATGCGAAGTATCCCAGGCAGCAGAGGTCATTCTGCTTGATACAATCGGTGAATTAATCGCGGTTTACCAATTTGCCAATCTGGTTTTTGTCGGGGGAAGTTTGGTTGCTAAAGGTGGACATAACATTATTGAACCGGCATTCTATGCCAAGCCGGTTATCGTTGGGCCACACACGGAAAATTTTCGCCAAATCATTGCCGATTTTTCTCAGGCAGAGGCCGTCTTGCAACTGAAAACTTCAAGCACAGCGAGTTTAAATGAATTGACAAAAGAAGCCGCTCGCCTGTTAAAAAACCATCAGGAAGCGCAGGCCATGGGCAAACGGGCTTTCGATATGTTGTTAAAAAACCGCGGCGCGACAGAATGCGCTTTCGCAGTAATTCAAAAAATTCTGCGCGCGTAAAGGCTTTATGGTGGGGATAGACAATAACTTCAAACGCGCCCTGTTATGGCTTCCGGCAAAGCTCTATGAATTGGCTGTGCGATTGCGCATTGCCGCTTATGAAACTAATTATTTAACGGCCAAAAAACTTGATGCCTTTGTCATCAGCGTCGGCAATATCACGCTTGGCGGAACCGGCAAAACCCCTATGGTTAATTACATTGCCCGATACTTAACTAGAGAAGACCGCGCGGTCGCTATCCTGACACGCGGCTATGGTCGCCAATCAAAGGGTCGGCGTGTGCTCAACGACCCAGGCAACGATTCTCAATCTAACGGCCGCGAAAGCTACCGTGAATTTGGTGACGAACCCCTTATGCTCGCGCGCCAGCTCCCTGAGGTTCCGGTGGTTATTGATAAGAACCGTTATGAAGCAGGGGTATGGGCAAAACACAGGTTCGACACAGACATTATGGTTCTCGATGATGCTTATCAGCATTTAGCGGTTAGCCGCGATTTAAATATTTTGTTGCTTGATGCCACAGACCCTTTTGGTGCATTTGAAATGCTTCCCTTCGGACGGCTGCGCGAACCCTTATATGCGCTTAACCGCGCCGATGTCGTGATTATTACCCGCGCCGACCGCCCTTTCGATCAGGCACAGACTTTAAGAATCATTAAACACGTTTGCGGCGACCAGATTCCCGTGCTCTATTTCTACTCGTTTATTGCAAATTTTCAGCATCTTTCAACGAATGAGCTTTATGAGGCGAAGCAATTTGTCGGTTGGAATGTCGCGGTGATGTGTGGCATAGGCAATCCCCAGGCCTTTTCGGGAGATTTACTGCAAATCGGCTTGAACATCGTTTCAGAAAATTTCTTTGCCGACCATCACGCTTTCACCCAAGAGGATTTAGACAAAGTCGTCGAAGCCGCTCGCCAGGCCGGAGCCGATGCCATCATTACGACGGAAAAAGATGCTGTACGACTGGAACATTTAAACTTCAGTGAAGCAATGCCAATCTATGCAGCCCAGCTTGAACTACAAAGTGAAGATGAAGTGAGACTCAAAAGTTTGTTGCTGCGGGCATTAATCACCAAGAGGTCTTAAATCATTCAGGCAAACTTTTCTATGTTTAACGCATGCCGCTATCGAACGTCATACGAACGTGCGTGAATTTCCCGGCCATCACAACTACCTGTTCTTCACTCGCCCGTCCGCCGATTTTGCCTTGCCGAACCGGTAGGACAATATATTCACCGGGTGGCAGCTTGACGCGGAACTTCCCATCAGAACCGGTTTCAAAGCGGGTGATTTCACGCCTTTCCTTGGCCGTTACCACCACCAACGTTGTTTGATATGGCGCGGTGTTCGGGGCCGGAACATTCACCCTGATGACGGGTCTCATTGGACCAATGACCGCTTCACCTTCAATTCCGCATTCGGTTTGGGTTGGTTCATTCACTGGCTTTTTATTTCCCTTCTTTTCAACAAGCGCTAATTTGGCATTGCTTAATTCATACTCATCCGTGGGAGCAGGCGACGATGCCGAACGCTCAGAGCGCGTGTAAACGAGTAGGCGCGGAGCTTTCGATGCCGTGATTTTATAGCGATAGATGCCGCCAAGCTCTGAGGCAATTTCCGAAAAAGATTTATTCGCGGTGTCCCAGTGAAAAACTCTGAGTTCTGCGCCTGCTGATGCGCCAACCCACCACAGACTGATAATCTCCGGCACCCCGTCTTTGTCCAAATCCGCAAGTTGCACCGCATCAACCAGGTATTGACTATCGCCGCCGTCGGTTTCCCAAACGGTTCGCGAGCCTTTGCCAATCGTCTCAATGGCAAGATGAGCTTTGGCATAAGGCAAATCCCCTGAAGAAGGGTTTGCCATCTGCCAGGTCACAATCTGAAATAGTTCACGCGTGGCGGTCAGATAACCGCGCGCCACAACTTTTCGCTTTTGCAGGTTTGCTTTTTGCAACGCCTGTGCAGATGGCGCAAAAGCAAAAACCGCTAACAGCATAAGGTTTGCCATTAGCGGTATCATAAAAAATTTAATAAACCTCGCCGCCTTTTTCATATTTGAAGATTACCAGAAGGGGCGACGCGGAAGCGACTGGCGAATTAGTTGCAGCGTCGGCCTCTACTATCAAAGCGACTGGTATTTCTAAACCGACCGTTGTTATAGCGGTCATTATCGTAATAACGGCCATTGTCATAATAGCGACCATTATCATAATAACGTCGGTCATTGTAGCGACCATAACGCTCTTCTTCGCGCTTACCTTTGATATAAACCGTGCCAGCGCCGGCTGCTCCACCCACGGCTGCGCCGATGGCCGCGCCTTTTCTGCCGTTGAGCAACCCACCGATTACCGCACCTGCGGCAGCGCCGCCGCCAATCCATTTCACTTTATCTCTGGTTGACATACGGCCACCGAACGATTGGGCATTGGATACGCTGACGGCGCCAAACATAATAACCAAACTCAAAATTGCCATGCTAAATCTTTTCATCATCTTACTGTCCTCCGTTCGTTTCAATTGCGTTTTAGCAAGCTTAATTAGGGCAAGCATCGTGCCAACGGCAGAGGGCTGGCTAAAAGCGGCTTTTTCAAGGGGTTTTAACTAGCCGGGCAGAAGTCGGTCGCCGAAAAGTAAACCATTTGGGGTTGTGGGGAAACCATAAGGTAAGCGATTGAATGAAATCGTGCAGTAAAAATTCAGCGAACGGTTATAAACCGACGCCCGCTTGAATCCGCAGGCCGCGCGCGCGCTCGGCGATGGCGACATAATTTTCATTGAGCAAATCGCCCCGCGCAAACAGCCTTTTGCCGACGCTGATGGCAAAAGCGCCGGCCGAAAAATAGTCGCTCATATTTTCGGGACTGACATCGCCCGCGGCCACCAGACGAATGCCATTCAGGCGCGCGGTGAGGGCAGCAAGATAATCGGCGCCGCCAATCAATGAAGCCGGAAACACCGTGATGAGCGGGATGCCGGCCATCCAAACATTAAAGATTTCTGTAGGGGTCAGCGCGCCAACTAAAGGAAAAACCCGGCGCCGGCGGCAAGCGTCAATCAACAGGTTATTGGTAAAGGGCAGGCTGATAAATTCCGCGCCACTTTTAACCGCGCGGTCGATTTGCTCTTCGCCGGTCACTGACCCGGCGCCGATACAAGCGCGGTCGCCAAACAGACGACAGAGTTCTGAAATGACGCGAAACTCGCCAGGGGTGGCGAGCGAAACTTCGATGAGTTTAAGGCCGCCGATGATTGCCGCTTCCGCCGCCCGCAAAGCCGTATTTGCCGAATCGGCACGCAAAAAGGCGAAGATTCGATTCTCCTGAACGAAGTTGATAAACTCTGTATCATTCATTAGAAGCTAGCTCTGACGTAAAATAACCCGCGCCGGCGCGCCATCGCTTTCCTTCACCTTTAAAGGTAAGCAGATCATTTCATAATCGCCCGGTTCAACTTCACGTAGATTCAATCCTTCAATAAGGATGGTTCCCGCGCCCAGCAGCTCCAGATGAACCAGCGGTTCTTCGGAGCCAAATTTTTCAACCGAAAGATAGTCTATGCCGACCAGTTTGATGCCTTCTCGAACCAGGTATTTCGCGGCTTTCGGCGTAATGTAGACAAACTCTTGAACAAATTCAGGTCTTCCCCAAAGGTAGGAATTGCGGGTTTTGAATAACAACCGCACATCGGCGGTCAAATCAAATTCTTGTAAAGCCTCTTCATCAATGCGCGGAGAGGTAATCTCGACTACGCGCGCCGGACCAATTAACATTTCGAGCGGCAAATTATCGGCGGAAAGGCCATCTTGAAACAGGTGCAACGGCGCGTCTATATGGGTTCCCGTGTGGGAACCGAAAGAGTAAGCGCTGACATTATATTTTGCTCCATTTTTTCCGATTGTTTGCGTGCGTTTTATTTTAATGGGTGGGTCACCCGGATAAACGATGAGTTCTTTTGAAATCGGCATCGTCACATCAAATATCTTCATAACCTTACCTCTTTTTTGCTGCGAGGTATGCTATGGTACGGACTCACTGCTTGTCAAAGCCAGTCCATTAAACCTGGCTACCCTAGCCGATTCCGTGTCCGAACGGTTTTATCTTTGCTGAATCGCCTGCTTCAAATTGGCCAGCAAATCAGAAATTCTGCGCACCTCTCCCTCATCCAGGTTTGCTTTACCAAAGCGCACACGATTATACAGCGAGGTGATTTCACGGATTTGCGCATAACCCGAGGTAGCGGCAAATTCCATGGGTGTTTGATCCGGCGTTTTAACCAATCCGGCCTTTGCCACAACGGCTAACATTTGCTCATAAAACAGAATCACCGAAGCTCGGTGATCGCGTTTTCTGAATTTTATTCTTCGCAGAATCGGCACAATAAACCAGCGATACCACCAGGGGTTATAACCGGTAGGCGTCATCTTTCTACGTTTTTTGTAAGCGATGACCATGAAGATTGCGGCCAGCGCCAGCAATAAAAAGACCAGCATCCCGCTCAGTTTTACCAGCGCCAGTGAATTCATTTGTGACGTGCCGGCCAAGTTTTGAATTAAATTTTTGAACCAGGCTTTCAGCGATTTGTAATAACCCAGCGCCCGGTTTTTAATTTCCATCAAACGATGTTGGATTTCCACCATTAACGAAGCCTGCTCGTCGCGATCTAAGGTGACCACGTAATCGAGCCAGAAGACTTCCATCGCATCCATATATTTTCTGAGCGAAGCGCGCAATCCGCCTTGCGAATAATCGTTGATTCCCGCCGATGGCGTAGGGTCAAACTCAACCCAGATGCCCTTGCCGCGCCAGTCCACTTCTCTGGGTAAAGGTGAAGCGGGCGAACCGGTGTTGGACGCCAGGCTGGCCGGCGCCTCGTTGTGGAGAAAAAAGACCTCCACCCAAGAGTGCGCGTCGCTTTCGCGCACCGTGTATAGATCGTTGAGCGAATTATATTCGCCCATCTGGAAACCATTGACGATGCGCGCCGGAATGCCGATTGAGCGAAGCATCATCACCATGGCGGTGGCAAAGTATTCGCAATGTCCTTCTTTGGTCTCGAACAAAAATGCGGCCAACGGATCGGGACCTACGGTTTTCAAATCAAGGGTGTAACGCAATTCGGTCTTCAAATAATTTTGAATCGCGGCGGCTTTGTCATAATTGGTCTTGGCGGTGCGCGTGATCTCCTGGGTCAGCTTTCTGATGCGCGGGTCAAAGGATTCGGGTTTTTGTAAATAAAGGCGGTTAATTTCACCCGGGTAGTCGGTTGAATTATCAGCGCGGAGTTCATCTTCACTGGGCACACTGATATTCGATGAAACCGAATATTGAAACCGCCCCCTGATACTGGTAAATAAGGCGCCGGAGTACTTATCTTGCAAGACCCGCGCCGTGCGCCCTCTTATGCTTTTCGCGCCGTGCGCCGCAAAGAGGGTATCTGTAGAAAGCGGCTCTAAGATGATTCGCTGTTCTAAGTTCTCCTCCCTCAATGGCTGCTCAAAAAGCGGCGGGTCAAACAGATGCAACCGCTCGAAATTGGCATCCTCTTGTTTATCTTCGCTAATCTGGGTTTGAAATTTACTTCGGGCACGCTCCGCTATTTGCACCACAGACCAGGCATTGCCGTTGTAATTTTCTAAAGCGATGCCGCGCCAGCGAATGAATCGGCCCGGCCGTTTATTCAACTTCACGCGCATCACGACGCGATGATTCTCTTTGATTTCGGCAATTTTTCCCAATTCAACGGTATTGGAAAAACCGGTCAGCGCTGTGCCTTCACCCAGATTGCTCGCCAGACTGGCGCTATTGAATCGCGGAATCAGGAAAAACAACGGAAAGGCCAGCGCCGAGACAATAATGATTTGCAAAATCGAGGCGCTCAAAAGATAGCGCACACGGCCGACGCGGGGGCTATGGTGAGCGGCCAACGACTCTTTCGCGGATGATTTCACGGGCCTGGGTTTCAAGCGCGTAATCGTTTCATCTTTGCCTTGTTCGATGTTGCGGCGGGTGCGACGAATTTCAAATGCCGCAAGCGTCGTAATAAAGAAAAATACAAAGGCGATTAAAGAACCGACGAAGGTCGCATTGAAGGTTAGGCCCGATGCCAGAAGCATCTGAAAGAAGGCGATGAGATAAAGAAAGACCCAATCGCGGTCAACTTTGTCTTGGAAAAGTTTGACGGCCGAAGCAAACAACGACAGATGTACCAAGGCCAGGATGCGATTTTGAGATATCAGTGAATCCGCCAGCATAAGCGGAATATATAAAGCCGTGAGCAATCGCCAAACCCATTCCCGCGGCCGCCATTTTTTTACCCCTTTGGCATCAAGATAAAACGCCCCCGCAAAGGCGCTCGAATAGAGAATGACGGATAGCGCGTCAACTTCGCCGGTCATCGCCATGGCGAGAAACGCCGACGCAATCAACGCGTAAGAGGTCATTCTGAAATAGGTATCGAACTTCATTAAAGCTCTTCCATAAAAACGACGTGCGTGCTGCGCCACACATTCGCCGGAATCGTTCCCTTTGGAGCCGAGGTAAGTAAAATTTTATAGCGGCGTTCATCGGCTAGCACCGGCACCGTGTCGAACGATTTCCAATCCGTGAAGGGCGCTGCATCGGTCAGGGGTTTCTCAATTTCTTCAGGTTCGTCAGCCCCGAAAAGCCGGCTTAAAAAGCCCCGTTTATCGGGAGGTTCCGGCTTGGCTTCCGGCTCCTCCTTGAGCAAATTTATCGGCTCCGCCATGGCCAGCGAACGCAGCAATTTATAGAGATGGTCATGGCCCGAACCCGAACCCACGTTGAGCGTTTCATCGGTAGTGATTAACTCCACTTCCGATTGTTCAAAAATAAAATGATTCGCCAGAGAGGCGGCCTGGATGATGGCCTTTTCAAATTTATCTTCAAAGCTATCCCTGATTGAATCGTCCGCTGGGTTTTCCGGCGCGGCAGATTTATCAACCGCCGCTTTTTTATCCTGGCCTTTGCGCGGCATCCGGCGCACCGTATCTAAAACAATAATCAATCGCCGCTCATCTTCGCGGGTGTATTCGCGCACCATTAACTCGGAAGCTTTCGCCGTCGCTTTCCAATCAATGTGCTTCATCTGATCCGAAGGCAGATAACGCCGAATGGTATATAACTCATCGCCATACCCTCTAATCTGGCTTTGCACCTGTCCGGCAAGAATCGGCAAGGTGTGATAATAATCATCAATGCTTTGCGGCTTCGGGTAAACAATGATTTCGCCGGTGGCGTCAATGCGCCGCCATTTCTTGAAAAATCCGGCAGGAAATTTCGAAGCCATGCGAAACCCGGTGATTTGATAACGCCCGCGTTTTGCAAAGGTATGTTGAATGCGCTGGCGCGCTGAGGTTTGCGCCGGAATCAATAAAAAATAGGCGAGCTTGCCGAGTCCGGATTTTTGTAAGGTCTCCTCGTTTTCGTCATCCTCATCAGCCGTTGACGATTTTGCGGCGGCGCGTTTTTCAATTTCGCGCTTGGCTTTCACATAATCATCATCCTTATCGGATAGCGCTTCGATGACAAAACTGTAACTGGGCAGAAACCGTTTATGGTTGGTAACGCTGATATTCAAGTTCGCCGGTTCGCCCGCGAAGATATGGTCAGGAAATCGCAGTTGCACGGAGACATCTGAAAGCGTCACTCGGCCAATCAAATTTGCCGCTATCAAAAAGGCAATCATCGCCGACAGCACCAGGTAAAGCAGATTGTTTCCGGTATTCCAAGCCGAAAATCCGATGACCAGAAGAAAGATAAAAAAGAGAACCCCTTCGACGGTTACCGAGGTGCGGACCGCAAAGCGCAACATTTCAAGGCGAATGTTGCGCGCCAGACGCGGAATGATATAGATGGCGCCGATGGTTGCCAGCAACAGAGAGATGGCCGCAGCGATGGCCGCCATGCGGGGTTGCAATTGCTCGGCCGCAATCGCGCTCAGTAAAGCGATGATAAACGAAAGACCTAGAAAAAAGACGGTGATGAAGAAATCACGAATTGCCTGCCGGTTCATAACAGCCTCACAGCGGCACATTAATATTGCGGAGAATTTCTTTCAGCGCGGTTTCGGCTTCGTCCGACCGACGCAAGCCCGTGGAGTATCGCGAGTTGACCACAATGCGGTGCGCAAAGACCGGCACCACCAAGCGTTTGATGTCATCGGGAATAACGAAATCTCGGCCTTCGATATAAGCCATAGCTTGCGCCGCATGATGCAACGATAGACTGCCACGCGGACTGACGCCCAGATTCAAAATATCGGTTTCGCGGGTGGCGCGCACGATGTTGATTAAGTAATCGAGCAGCGACTCATCAACCGCAACCTGGCGGACTTCGCGTTGCAATCCCAAAATATCTTCGCCGCTCATCACCGGCCTGAGATGTTCAACCGGCGAGTTGAGCGATTGTTGACGCAGAATCGTCTTTTCATCGTCGGCATCCGGGTAGCCCATGCGGACGCGCATCATGAAGCGGTCGAGTTGTGATTCGGGCAACGGGTAAGTGCCATGATGTTCGACCGGGTTTTGGGTTGCCAGAACCATAAAGGGTTTCGGCAGGGTGTAGGTGTCTTGTTCAACCGTGACATGACCTTCAGCCATGGCTTCCAGCAAAGCCGATTGCGTCTTCGGCGTGGTGCGGTTGATTTCGTCGGCGAGAATAACGTTGGCGAAGATGGGTCCCGATTTGAAATCGAAGGCGCCGTTACGTTGATTATAAACTTCAAGCCCGACAATATCCGAGGGCAATAAATCGGAAGTAAATTGAATCCGTTGAAACGAACAATCGAAACTGCGAGCCAGAGCTTGCGCGAGCGTCGTTTTACCCACACCGGGCACGTCTTCGATGAGCAGATGTCCGCCGCCGAGCAACGCGACCAGCGCGAGTTCGATTACATCGGATTTGCCGTGAATGACGCTTTCAATCGTTGATTGCAGTTGTTGTACTTTGCCTGCAGTCGTTATCACTAAGTTGGTTCTCCGCTCCTAATTTTCCGTTCTGTCAACGAGGCGCAATTCAAATGTAACATAAAAACCGCATCCCGCGAAGATTTAACTCAGAAAACGCTGGGCGGCATAAAAAGTTGCAAAAGTCCTTGAACCTCTTTTCACGCCCTCAACTCAGAAACCTGAGCCCGGACTCAATCAAATTACGCTTTGCTAACCGCTCGCGCCATGGCTTGTTTTGAATCGCGCGCAAAGCGCTTTTGTAATAGTCGGCTCAAGGGATAGCCGATTTTCGCCACGGGGTGGCGCGGTTTTGAAAAAGCGAACAGGTCATACCATACGGAATCATCGGCTTGATTCCATTCAACCGAAAACCGCTCTTCGCCTTGCTCGGCGTGGTCGCCGAGCGTCCCATAAGCAAAGCCATATCGTTTCGCGACCTCGTCTTCGTCCATCACATAAACAATGCGGCAGGCATGCAGGGAATAGAAGCCGAAATGCTGCGCCAAGACGCCGACACAAGTTCCCTGAGCGATGGGCGCGTCATTGAAAAACAGTTGCACCCAGCCGAGATTGAACATCTGCCATTGTTGAAGGGCTTGGATGGCCAGGGCAAAGCTCTGGGCGCCGGCGCCCAGGCGAATCCGATTGTGGTCAACGTTGTACCCGGCGGGCGCCTCTCCTTTTGACGCGCCGATTTCCGCATAGGAAAACCTCGAAGCGCTTTGTTCGGCAATAAACTCGCGCACCCGTTGTTCAGATGGTTTGGTCAGCAAAAACATGGATGAACCGTAAAAGAGATTATAACCAGCATCGGCCGTTCCGACAGCCTGCGCCTATTCGGGCGCTCGACACCTGATAAAGTTGCTTGCTGCTTGATAGCGTGTATAATTCAGTTCACAGGCACATGGAACACGAAGAGACGAAAATATTTCACGACTACCTCAAAGGCGCCGGATTGAAACATACCGCGCAACGCGACTTGATTCTTGATGTGTTCCTGAGCACCGAAGACCACGTTTCCAGTGAAGACCTCTATCATCTGGTTAAAGTCAAAGACCCGACGGTTGGCTTTACTACCGTCTATCGCACTTTAAAACTTTTCATCGAAAGCGGACTGGCGCGCGAACTTGAATTTCACGATGGACGCATGCTTTACGAGCACGAATATAAACACAAACATCACGACCATCTCATCTGTACGCAATGCGGCAAGCTGATTGAATTTTACGATGAACAGATTGAAGCCTTACAGGATGAAATCGTCCGGCGTTATCAATTCAAACCGCTGCGCCACAGCCATCGCATCTTCGGTATTTGCGCCGAATGTCAGCAGGCCGAAACGCCGGCAAAAGCCTTGCACCGAGCGAGCGCCTAGCTCGACTGTCAATCGCCGCTCACCTACAAATCCACTTTGCTTTTCCACCATCACCAGAGTGATTGCTGCGCGCCATATCGAACTTTGTGAGTCCATACCGGCCTCAGCCATGTATAATGAACAGGTAAAATGCAAAACCTTGTTGCAACTCCTCATCAACCGCTTATCATCGCCCACAGAGGCGCATCGGGTTTTGCCCCTGAAAACACGCTGGCGGCTTTCAAACTCGCAATCGCGATGGGAGCCGCAGGACTTGAACTCGATGTGCAGTTATCCGCCGATGGCAAACCGGTGATCATCCATGACCGTCGCGTCAATCGCACAACCAACAAACGGGGGCCGGTTTCCCGCTTTACCGCAGCCCAACTTCGCGAGCTTGATGCGGGAAGTTGGTTTGCGCGACAACTGGCTTTCAAACCCCGCACGCGTAAAACCATCGAGACGGCTTTGAGGCAATATCACAGCGACTTTGATTTTTCCGGGGAAGGCGTGCCAACACTTGAAGCGGTCTTCAGCGCACTGGCAACTTCGCGCCTTGAGCGATATTACGTCGAAATCAAAGGTGAAGCGCCAACCAAAAAGGCTTTGCTTGAAGAGACGCTGGGGCTCGTTCGTCTATTTAAATTAGAGGATTCGGTCACCCTGCTTTCATTCGACCATCAAATCATCGCCGAAGCTAAACGGCGGGCGCCGCAGGTGCGCGCCGCCATAACTATCGCGATGAACCCCGGTGCGCGTAACATTATCAAAGCCGTCAAACAGACCGGCGCCGACGAAGCAGCGCTCTATTTCGGGCTGGCAACGCGGCGAATGGTGGAGGCCCTGCATCAACACGGCATCAGGGTTTCTGTATGGACAGCCAACCGCAAAATTGTTTTGCGAAGACTTGCCGTAAGCGGTGTGGATGCGATTATGACCAATTATCCGAACCGCCTGGTTGACATCTTTGCCGTCTTCAACCAATAAGCAACCGATGACTGAGCAGCTTCAAAGAATTTTTTCGGCGCCGCATTTCACCGTGCGCCACACCGCTGCGGCACAACCGACAGTCTTTGAATCCCACTCGCACGCTTACTACACGGTGACGGCTTTGCTTGCCGGTCGTTTGCAAATCACCATCGGCGCCAGGGCTTTTGCATTAACCGAAGGTCAGCTGGCGCTCACCAATGCGAATGAACCGCACGCGGCCAGCGGCCAGCGGTTCGAGTTTGTCTCCATTGGCATCAGTCCAACTTTGATCAACGAATGGGTCACGGAATTAGGGTTGACCCGCGCCGCCGCAGAAATCGTTTTTCGTTCTAGCGTAGTTACGGACGAAATCATCATTACCATGACTCGTTCAATCACCAACGAAATCGTTAAAGACGAAATCGGGCGCTCTGAAATGCTCGAAACCCTGATTCGGCAATTAACCATTCATTTGTTGCGCGCTCATCTTACGGTTCGCAAATCGCCACAGATAGAACTTTCGCGCGCCGGACTGGTTGACCGCCGGCTGCGCCGGGCAGTTGAATTTATGCACGATAATTTCGGGCGCGAACTGGCGCTTGAAGAGATTGCCGCGGCGGCTTACTTATCTGAATTTCATTTTGCGCGGCTCTTCAAACAGATCATCGGCACAACTCCGCACGTTTATCTGGCGAATTTAAGAATCGAAAAAGCCCGCAAGCTGCTGGCTGAAACCGCTATCCCGATTATCGAAATCGCCGCCATGGTCGGCTATCATAGCCAAAGTCACTTCACTAAAATTTTTAAATCAGTAACCGGATTGACGCCCAAAGCCTATCGAGAGAGCCATTCATCTTTAGCGCTTCGCTAGCCGGTCGTCCTATTAGGTCAATAAAGCAAACGGTCGCTAAAACTGAGCAATATCGCGGCAAACTCTTTCCCCTAAACCTGCTCTAATGTATTGCTACTTTTCAGGCGTTGACCGAACGCTCCACAAGAAAGGAATTCTTATGTCTAAAAATAAATCTACAATAGAGATTCAGGAACCCAAGGGGAAACTCGGCGTGCTGCTCGTCGGTCTCGGCGCCGTCAGCACAACCTTTATCGCCGGGGTCGAAGCCATCAAAAAAGGGCTGGCCGAACCCATCGGGTCGGTTACGCAAATGGGCACCATTCGACTCGGCAAACGCACGGATAATCGCGTGCCGCTCATTAAAGATTTTGTGCCGCTGGCCTCCTTAAACGACCTGGTATTCGGCGCGTGGGATATTTTTGAAGAAGATGCATTTGAAGCGGCCATGCATGCAGGCGTACTCGAACGCGACCTCATCAATCAAATCAAACCGGAACTTCAAGCCATCAAACCCATGCAAGCAGTCTTTGACCAGCACTATGTCAAACGCTTGAATGGCACGCACGTCAAACAAGGCGCAAACAAAATGGAGCTTGCCGAACAACTGATGCAAGACATTGCCGATTTCAAACGCAAAAACGAATGCGACCGATTGGTGCTCGTCTGGTGCGCCTCAACTGAAGTTTTCATGAAGCCCTCGGCTGAACACGAAACCCTCGAAAGTTTTGAGCGCGCCATGCTTGAAAACAGCGAAGCCATTGCGCCTTCGATGATTTACGCTTATGCAGCGCTCAAAAGCGGCGTGCCGTTCGCCAATGGCGCTCCCAACCTTACCTTAGACGTTCCGGCAATTCTGAAACTCGCCAATGATCAGGGCGTGGCCGTCTGCGGCAAAGATTTCAAGACCGGTCAGACCTTGATGAAGACGATTATCGCGCCGGGGCTCAAATCGCGTATGCTCGGATTGCACGGCTGGTTTTCAACCAACATTTTAGGAAACCGCGACGGCGAAGTGCTAGACGACCCCGAATCCTTCAAGACCAAAGAAGAGTCGAAGCTTTCGGTGCTCGAATACATCTTGCAACCCGATGTCTACCCGACGCTCTATAAAGATTTCAGCCACATCGTTCGCATCAATTACTATCCGCCGCGCGGCGATAATAAAGAAGGTTGGGACAACATAGATATATTCGGTTGGCTCGGCTACCCGATGCAGATAAAAATTGACTTCCTGTGTCGCGATTCAATTTTAGCGGCGCCAATTGTTTTGGACCTGGCGTTACTGCTTGATCTTGCGCAACGCACCAAGATGAAAGGCATTCAAGAGTGGCTGTCGTTTTATTTCAAGAGTCCGATGACCGCGCCCGGTCTCTACCCTGAACACGATCTCTTCATTCAGTTGATGAAACTGAAAAACACCTTGCGCCATCTGAAAGGCGAAGATTTAATCACGCATTTGGGGCTTGAGTATTACGATTAAGTGACAGGTTACAGGGAACAGAAGCAACTTAATTAAACTGAAAGCCGTCGAGCACAGTGCTTGACGGCTTCTTTATTTATGCGGCGGAGGCTGACGGCTCGAACAAATACCTTTCGATTTCTTTCGCGAGGGCTTTGGTATCGCCCGTTGGAATTGTGATAACGCCGGCAACGCTCTCTAAACCGCAAGCCGATGAAGCGATGACCGGGATGCCGTAAGCCACGGCTTGCAGCAGAATTCGCGGCTGATGTTCGATAAATGCGGGGAGCACAACCAAGCCGATTTCATCCAATCGATTCGCCTGTGGTTTGTACACCCCAATATCTTGCCAGAAATTTTCGCCTTCGAGTTCGCCTCCCGAAACGCTTAACTCAAGGCCAAGCTCTTTTGCCACGTCGCGCAATTCATAGGCGCCTTTTCTGCCGAGTGTCGAAGCCGGAAATAAAATCTTATCGCCGCGTTTGCGGATTCTTTGCGCTTCGGGTAGATGCCAGTCAAGCAAGATGGCTTTATCTGCGAAGCGACTGGCGATTTCCGAATGCGGTGTGATGAGGCGCTGGGCGTATTGCAAGGCTTCACTTTCGGCAGTAACTAACGATTCATCGGCTCTGAAGTCGCCAAGTGTCGCGCTTTGAGGATGAAGCGCGCAAGCCTCATCTAATCGTTTCTGCAAGGCCCGCAAGGGTAAACGCGTCATGAGAACATCAAAAGTTCTGCCGCCCAAATAACCTTCACGCCACAAAAATGGTAAGAGATTTTGTGCAATGCAAAGGTGTGTCGCGTCACCGGGCAACTGCGCCGCTAAATTTCTGGCAATGGCTTCATCGTGTTTGAGCAAAGTTTTTTGCCGGGCGGCGCCTTGATTAGCCAGCTTTCTCGAATCAATGGCGCGGCGCAAAGTCGCGAAGGTCGCGCTTTTAACTTCGCCAAATCCTTCTTTGTTCCAGGCATAGTTCTTTTTCTTGAATCGCTCGCCATCAAAGGGCAAGAAGAGCAGATCGTTTTCACGCTTCTGGTTTTGCAGATAATCATCAAACTCTTGCCAATACTCATCAACGAGGTACGCGGTTTTTCCAAATGCGGTTTGCTTGCCTGGCAAGGGGATCTTTCTAAAACAGGATACCTCGCCGCAACTTGCGCAACTGTTATGGGCAGGGGTGCGCAATGACTCGTTTTCAATACCCCTGGCTTGAATAATAGAAAAAGATTTCTTGTCACCTCGCAAACGAACGATTAACGAATCATTTGTTAAAT
>JBIOWC010000256.1:0-4221 GCA_044868105.1 Blastocatellia bacterium | reverse complement strand
AAGGCAAAACCATCGCGAGTTTTTATTTCACTGGAGAAAAGATTGACTGACGCGAAACGTATTCTGATTGTTGATGACGAACCCTTGGCCAGGCAGCGCATCAGGCGTTATCTCGCACAAAGCGGCTGCTCGTTGGCCATCGAAGAAGCTGAATCCGGTCTTGCAGCCGTCGCCAAGGTTCAAGTCTTTCAGCCCGACATTATTTTTCTTGATATAGAGATGCCCGGGTTGAATGGCTTTGAGGTTTTACAGCAATTCAATGAGCGACCTTTTCAAGTCGTCTTTCAAACGGCATTCGATGAATTTGCGGTGCGCGCCTTTGAAGAATATGCCAGCGATTATCTGCTCAAACCTTTCACAGAAGCGCGCTTCAAACAGGCGCTCGCCCGCGTGCTGGCGCGCGCCGCTGACGAAGAACGCTTAATAGCGCTTGAGGGGGAATTCGCCAAACGCCATGGATTTTTGAAAAAGCTTACTGTCAAACAGGGCGGACGATTGCGGGTGGTTGAGGAAGAGGAAATCGTTTGCTTTGTGAGCCGCGACCATTACACCTGCGTCTATTTTCAAGATGGGCGAGAAGCCATCTGCGATTTATCCTTAACCCATCTGCTGGAACGCCTGGACCCGGAAAAATTCAAACCGTTTCACCGCAACAATATTGCCCGCCTTGCGGCAATCAAATCGCTCAACGCGACTGCAACCGGCGACCTGACGCTTGAACTCAGCAATCGAATTTCCCTTCCCGTATCGCGCAGTCACCGCCGCCAAGCGCGTGAACTTCTCAAATCCCTTAGCCGGTGAGTTGTGGGTTTGCGCGGCACTCGCCTTCAAAGTTAAGATTGCAGCCTTCAAATTTATCCGCAGATTTTTTTCAGCAAAAAGGAACGCTATGAAAAAGAGATCGCGCAAAGACCCAACTTCGCAAAAAGAAAATTTGAATCTGAATCGTCGCTCGTTTGTGAAAAGTTTGCCGGCGCTTGCCGGCGTAAGCGTTGCCGCGCCCGCGGCGCTTATCGAATCAACCGTCGCCGACGCGCAACAACCGCCTGCGCAAACTGCACAACGCATCACCAAAGAGATGCTGCACACCGCCGAACAGCTCATCGGCATTGAATTGACGGACGCCCAGGAAGCGATGGCGCTCAATAATGTGAATGGCTATCTGACGAGTTACGAAACGCTACGCAAAATTGATATTCCGCTCGATACCGAACCGGCAACCGCCTTTCACCCGGCGCTGCCGGGCAAAAAATTCAACAAGAAAAAACCGCTAACCCGGGCAAGAGCCAAAGCCGCGAAAGCCACCGCGCCGCCCGCCGGTTCACTCGAAGAGGCGGCGTTTTATACAGCAACTCAACTCGGCGAATTAATTCGCGCCAAACAGATTGCCCCGGTCGAACTGACGAAGATGTATCTGGCGCGACTTAAAAGATATTCTCCGAAATTGTTGAATGTCGTCACGCTCACCGAAGATTTAGCGATGGCGCAAGCCGCCGAGGCCGAGCGCGAAATCAAACGCGGCAAGTTGCGCGGCCCTTTGCATGGCATACCGTGCGGCGTGAAAGATCTGTTTGCCACTAAAGGCATCAAAACGACCTGGGGCGCAGAACCTTACCGCGACCAGATGATTAATTACGATGCCACAGTGGTTGAACGTTTGCGCGGAGCGGGCGCTGTGCTGGTTGCCAAACTTTCGATGGGCGCGCTGGCGCAAGGCGGGCGCTGGTTTGCGGGCGTGACGCGCAACCCCTGGCAACCGGAAGAAGACCGCGTCGGGTCGAGCGGCTCTTCGGCCGGCTCGGCTTCGGCTACTTCGGCCGGACTGGTCGGTTTTGCAATCGGCACGGAAACCCTCGGGTCAATCGTCTCGCCTTCATCGCGTTGCGGGGTTACGGGACTGCGACCCACTTACGTGCGCGTGAGCCGTTACGGAGCCATGGGACTGAGCTGGACGATGGATAAAATTGGTCCGATTTGCCGCAGCGCCGAAGATTGCGCTCTGGTGCTTGAAGCGATTTACGGGCCTGATGACCGCGACATTACGGTTGGCGATGTGCCCTTTAGTTTCGACGCAACCGTGCCGCTTGCCAAAATGCGTATCGGCTATCTAAAGACTGAATTTGAGCCGACAGGCACAGGCGCAAATCAGCAGAATAACGACCAAAGAACCAAGCTCTATCAGGATGCGCTTGATGCGCTACGTAAAGCGGGCGCGAATTTACAGCCGCTTGAACTGCCGAAATTTTCTACGCAAAGTCTCAGAATTATTTTAACCGCCGAAGCGGCAACTGCTTTTGATGACATCACCCGCGATGGTCGGGTCAATCAACTTTCGGGACAAAGCCCTGGTGACTGGCCCAACACCTTTCGCTCGGCCAGGTTCATTCCGGCCGTCGAATACATTCGCGCGCAACGTGCCAGGACGCTGCTGATGCGCGAGATGGATAAACTCATGGCAAATTGGGATGTCTTTGTCTCGCCCGCGCCCGGCAGCGCCAGCCTGATTGTGACGAACCTCACGGGGCATCCGGCGGTCTGTGTGCCTTGCGGGTTTCTCAATAACCTGCCGCAAGCGATTATGTTTACCGGCAATTTATATGACGAAGGCGCGCCGCTTCGGGTCGCCCAGGCCTATCAACAAACGACCAACTGGCACACTATGCATCCGAAACTGGAAGGCGCATAGCTCAAACAGAGAATCGTTTTAGAGTGCTATCCGGATAATTAGCAAAGCCCTTTACTTAACCATGGCTTATCGGTTTAGCACAGTTAAAACGTCTTTGGCGCTCAAACTGGTTTTACACATCAAGACATTGGCGGGCACATGGTTTGGCGCGTCACGACTGCCGCGCAGTTCTTCGGAGACGACCAGAATGAAGTCATGAAAACGCCCGCGTCTGAAGGCTTCCAGGCGTTCATTCAAATAACGCGGCGTCCAAAAACCTAAGACTTCGAGATAAATACGCTGGCCTTCCGGGTGATTCAAAACGAAGTCCGGAACAAAAGCGCTGTCGCCTAAATCAATCACTTCGTCGTTCTCTGCCAGGCGCCAGTCGCTTGCAGTCTTTGCCCAACTCGCCTTCAACTTTTCGGCAAGCTGATTTCCAACGACTGGCACTTGCAAAAGATTCGAGCGCAACCGCCCCTCCTCACTCGTCAGCTCATAAAAATTTTCGCCGCCGAATTTTGACTCAATTTCGGCGCGCATTCGCCATCCCTTACACATGAGTAACGCCGGCAAAAAGACCGCCATCTGAATGCCATATTTTTGCGAACGGTGAAACATCGCAACCGGCCCGGTGAGTTTCACTTCGTAACCTCGCGCCGCGTTTCCTGAAATCGAATGAATCAAACGGTGCGCTTTGATGGCTTCAAAAAGCTGTCGGTAGGAAGCCGCGTCTTGCGGCGCTATCCACAAACGCATCTCCAGGGAGCGATAGAGCAAGGCTTGCGCTTGCGCCAGGTTGTACCGGTCAATCAAGACCTCGCCGGTCGGTTCATCGAAATCCATCAAGCGTTGATTGGCGGGTAAATCGGCATAGAGATGTTCGATGAGTTCATCGCCTGAGGTACTGAATTCGCCGGCGACTTCAGCAATGACTTGATGACGCGCTTCGAGCGAAGCGACGGGGTGGGCGGCGCGCGCTTTGGTAAATAATTTCTGGCGAATTTCGCCGGGGTCAGTCGCTATGGAAGTTTCAAAAATGCATCTATCCATCAACAGCTTGATTAAGCCGCGTAGAATTTTGTAATCGGTTCCCGTGCCGACATAATCGTGCAACGCTTCATCGAGTTCAGCGCGACGCAGTCCAAGGCTTTGACTCACAATAGAGATTAAATCGCTCGCCGTTTGCAGATAATTTTTATCCGTCGGCGCAAGGTAATGCGGCTCTATGCGTTTGCCGCGGCGGCGGCTGATGGCTAAATCGGAAGTCAGCATTTTTACACTCCAGACTCTTGATTTTGCTTCATGGGGTCTCGCGCATGGGCATCTCGCTTCTTCGTCGGCTGATGCTCTCTTCGGCGGTTTCTGCGGTGATGACTTCATAAAGCACGGCTTCTTTTTCGGGCGTTTTTCTAAGAATTCTGCCAAGCCTTTGGATATGTTCGCGCGAGGAACCGGTGCCGGAAAGCACGATGGCGACCGACGCGTCGGGGATATTCACGCCTTCGTTTAAGACTCGCGACGTCGCCAGCGCCAGCACCTCGCCCCGGTTAAAC
>JBIOWC010000255.1:0-4717 GCA_044868105.1 Blastocatellia bacterium | reverse complement strand
CCACAAAACTGACCTCTGACATCTAGCATCTGACAGCTTCACAAGAGAGGATAATCCATGCGTCGTTGATGACGGTAGTTTTGTAAAACTTTGTGAACCTGGCGCGGTGTGAGTCCATCAATCAGATTGGCGATGGTGTAATGCAATCCGTGTTCGGGTGGTTCCGGCGCAGCTAAATATTCCTGATAGGCTTTGAGTATCTGCTCCTGAACTTCGGGTGATGGGTCAGGCACATTTGAAAAAGCGCGTTCGTCATCGTGCAAAATATCGAGCCACCGAAGAATCTGCCAGCGCGTGACATAGCCAAGTTGCTCGGCCATCTTTTCCGGCAATTCCATCAAGCGATACCGTTGCGCATCCATCTCGCTCCAATAGAGCTTTTCAATCTCGAACAACTGCATACGCGAAGGTTCCGGGGTCGGCGATTTTTCGTATTCCGATTTTGCCCAGTCGCGAATGATTTTCATCATCTGCTTGTAAGGTACGCCTAAGGTTTTGCTGATCGCATGGCGTCGTCCGCCTTCCGGTCGGTAGCCGGTCTCGACGAACCGCCGATACATATCAATGGCTTTCTCTCTGATTTCCGGCGTGATTTCGATCTTGCTGGTATTCAGATAATCTTGCAGCACATCGGCAACCATTTTGCGCTTGACCCAAAGTTTGGTGGCGATTTGCGAATTAATATCGCGCAAGGCGCTCTCCTTGCCAACAAATTCGCCCTGATAAATTTCAAGGATACGATTGCGCAGTTCGGGAGTGAGCGCTTCAATGCGCGGGGCTCGCGGTTGTTTTTGTTTACGTGGAGCCGCCGCCGAACGCGAGCCCTGCCCCTGGTGTTGCGCCGGACGAGGCACCGCGCGCACTGGCGCGGAAGCTTTATGCACGACTATCGGTTTAGGCGTGGTTGGGACGTGCTTGACGATTTTTTTCTTTACGCACTTGAGACAATACGCAGCTTTACGGTCGGGAGAAAAGAAGGTCGTTCCACAAACCGTACAAGTTCTCCGAAATTTCATTCCGCTCATAAGCTCAATAGTGTAATTTCGATGGGCGTAAACTTCAACTAGAGAAGAAAAATTTATGCCTCACCGATTTGTTCAACATCCAGAACCGGGATGAAGCGGTCCTTGTGCCGCAAATAATATTGACTTGACGCAGCGGCGCGCCCGCCTTCTGCATTTCTTTTATTCTGCTTGGTAGCCTTTTGGATATCCTTCTTCAATACCGTGATAACCTCATCAATGCGGTCGGCCAACAATCCCAATTGGGCATCGCCTTTGAGCAAAATTAACCGCTGTTTGTTACGATTCGGAGTTTCCGCCAAACTGAAACTCATCGCCAGCGTCATGCGCCCGCGCACGCTGGTTACCCCGATAACGCCGTCCGGCGCATTGGGCAATGGGGTAATGCGCGGCGCGTCAACGATCCCTTCGATATGCTCAACGGACAGCCCAAAGGTCTCCGCATTAATTTCAAAGACTAAAAAAGAGAGTTGCTCAGTATTGACCGCGGCCCCGTCGCCATCCCCGACCTTGACCGGCAGCGCTGCCAGTCTAAGCAATGAATTGATGGTTGCGCTTGCCTTGCCTTTCGCCATCTTCGCGCCTTTCATACACGCATGCTTCTGAGCATCAATAGATTTTGCAAATCCAACACCAGAGCCACATCGCCCCCTTCAAGATCAACTGCTCCAATGACGCCTTTAACCTTGCGCCCCAAGGTTCCTAAAGACTTCACCACAATTTCGCGTTGCTCGGAAAACCGTTCGACGGCGACGGCGACATACTTTTCCGCAACTCGCGTGATAAAAACCGGGACGCGTTTTGACGCGCCGCTCGGGCGCGTCGCCAGAAGGCCGGGACTTTTATCAGCGCTTTGATGTAAAACTCGCGCCCCGCCGAGTCCCAACAAATAGCGCAACTCTACGAGCGGCACCAGCGCCCCACGCCAATCAATATTGCGTCGGCCGTCGGGTCCGAGAACTTCTTCAGGATTGAGATAAATCAGTTCGACGATTTGTCCGACGTTAATCGCATAACGCCACTCTCCGACCCCGACAATGAAGGCCGAAATCATCACCAGAGTGGTCGGCACGGCAATCTCAAAGGTTGTGCCTTTACCGATTTCGGAGGTGACGCGAATTTCGCCGCCGAGTTCATGCACGGCTCTTTCGGCGGCATTTAATCCGACCCCGCGCCCCGAAACGGAAGAGATTTGTCCGGCCGTAGAAAAACCCGCATGAAAGATTAACCGCATGGTCTCTTCCTCAGACAAATTCTCGTTTTCCCTGAGCGCGCCAATATCAATCGCCCGCCGCCGCACTTGGTGTAAATCAATGCCATGCCCATCGTCGGAAATGGCAATAATGGCTCGCGTGCCTTCCAGCTTGGCTTCCAATTTTATCTTGCCACGCGCCTGCTTACCTAAAATGCGGCGCTCTTGCGGAAGTTCCAACCCATGGTCAATGGCGTTGCGCAGCAGGTGATAGATGGGGTCGGCAATGCGGTCAACAATCATTTTATCAAGCAAGGTATCGCGCCCAAGGATGTCAACGGAAACCGCTTTCCCCAGTTCGCGAGCCAGTCTTCCGGCAAGCCGCGCCGCGCGCGTGAAGGTTTGCGCAAGCGACACCATGCGCAGTTCAACCAGGCGCTCTTCGAGTTCCAGAAATTCGCGTTCGAGTTTTTTAATGCTCGATTTCAAATCAAATCGCTCGCGGGCGCCCAACCCCGCGGCGAGTAAAAAATTATTGGCCATGGAAGAGAGTTTTTGGGCTTCGATGGATAATTCGTGAGCGATCCCTGAGAGGTCGTCAATCTTGGTTAAATCCACGCGGACATTGGGCGACAGGGGTTGCAGAGACTCTTGCGCAAAAGAGGTCGGCAACAGTCCGCTTGCCGGTTCATTGGCCTTTTCAGGTTTGGTCTTTCGGCGTCCGACAACCCGCAAAGCTTCACCGGCAATACGCCAGGTTGAGCGTCCGACGCGCACGACCCGGGCTTTGTACTTATCGGCAATCGGTTTAATTTCATTCTCTTTGAATTGCGTGGCGAGCAGGAGCTTAAAGCCGACAAAATCTGCGCCTTTCGCCGATTCGGGCAGGGTGGTGATGAGTTCGCCGATTTCCGAAAGTTTATTGGTAAACGCCCGGTATTTGACATCCAGGTCGCTGACTTTGAACTGTACCGAAAGGGCATAAAAATTTTGCTCGGCTTTAAAATTTTCGCTGATTCGGTGGCGCTCATATTCGGTCAGTAATCGGCGTTCACCCTCGGAAAGCCCCAAAGATTCCAGCTCGGCTTCGCGGGTCTTTGCCCGGGCGCGTGGACGCGCGGCAATGCCGATTAACAGTTCGCGCAGGCGCTCATAATCCTCCTCTTGACTGGTGCCGCGCGCCGCGCCCGAAACCAGCGCGGCGAGCCCGGCGCCGCACTCCTGCAAGAGGGCGACGGAATCATGGTCGAGTTTGAGATGCCCGAGGCGGATGTCGTCGAGAATGTCTTCAAATTCGTGGGTCAGTGATTGCGCTTCGGCAAGCCCCATCATGCCGGACAAACCTTTCAGCGAATGCACGGTGCGAAAGATGCGGTTGATTAAATTGATATTCGGTTGAACGGAGATGTGGTCGAGGTCGGCAAGCAGTGAATCCAGCAGTTCTTCGGATTCAGAGAGATATTCACTCAATAATGCTTTGTCATCAATCATAAGCTAATGATAAATGACCAACGAAAATTGAACGCTGACGAATTGCAACGAGGAGCCCAACTCCTCATCTCTCAATTCGTATGGGAGTTTGATGCGCTTGAAACATTTTGCTCAATTTCAAGGTCTCGTTTTATCGCGTCAAGTATGCCGTTGATAAACTGCGTGGCTTCAAAGGTAGAAAACTTGCGCGCAATCTCCAGAGCTTCATTAATGATGACGGTTTTGGGGGTTTCTGACTCGTAAAGAAATTCATAGATTGCGAGTCGCAAAATATTTCTATCAACGATAGCCATGCGCGAAATGCGCCAGTTTTCTGCTCTGCTGCGGATTAATTTATCAACGTCATTCAGATGCGATATTGCGCCCAAGGCGAGCCGATTGGCAAAGTCACGGTCAACTTCGCCGAACTCATCGCCGAACTCTCCCCAATAAGTTTCGACCAGTTCATCTACCCGCGGTTGAGCAACATCGTATTGAAAGAGCATTTGTAAGGCACAAACTCTCGCCTTACGCCTTGCACCCATAATTACCACCTACTCGAAAAAAAGATGTTCAAATGACTTCCACTTTTGACGCGAAATATTTCGCGTTCCGTTACAGATTGCCAAATGTGCCGGTAAAAAACAATTCTGATTTGAACAACTGATAGGCTCGCCCCTTCGTGAGTCGGCGCGTCACCCCTCTTTTCAACGCCGGAACCTAAGAAAAACCTGCGAAATAGACGAAAACCCTTTTCTGGAATTTTCGTTGACTACCTTAATATTTCCCGGGGTTCCGTCGGGGGGGGGTGGCTCGCTTGTCGGGGAAATCTCTGGCTGCCGAGACAGAGGTTTGTCAAAACCGCTGTTCAATTGGTTGAGGCTTCAATTGGTTGATGATTCAAAATGCTGGCGGAGTTTATCTTTCAAACTTTGCACCAGTGAAGCATCGGCGGTTTGCATCAGGTTGGTCTGTTCGTCAGGGTCGCTGACCAGTTCGTACATCTCTTCCTGTTCGCCGCCGCCCGTGAGGA
>JBIOWC010000254.1:0-12495 GCA_044868105.1 Blastocatellia bacterium | reverse complement strand
CCTGGTCGGTTTTTTCGCCTTTACGCGGTTTGGTCTGCTTTGCAGCGCTGGTATTGGCGTTGGCGTTTTCGTCAAGCGAGGTAGTCGGTTCAGTGGTTGGAGTCACCGCCTGACTCTCACTTTGAGCCGGAGTTTGGTCGGTAGGCGTTTGAGCAGGCGCTTCCTCTTGCGGTTCAACGACCACCGGTGGGGCTGGTCGCGCGCTACCCTTCTTCAAAAAGTAAGCGGCAGAACCGCCCGCCAACACCAGCACAATGGCTCCAACCCCGGCGATCATTTTCAAATTCGATTTACTTGCAGTCGGCGCCGATGCCGCCGCAGCTTTTGGCGCTACCGCTGCCGGCGGCCTTACGACTTGAGTGGCTTGGGGTTTTATCGGTGGCTGAAAACTGACCACCTTCGTTGCAGCGTCCAGCGGTCGCGCCTCCGATTGGCCGCCAAACACCTGCGTCGCTTCCGGCTTTCCGGCCATTGCCGGAGCAACAGGCAGAGCCATCGGTTGCCCATCTGCGCCGAGCACTTGCGTCGCGTCAACATTGGGCACAGGTGTCGGGAAAGATGCCGAGCTGCGATCAACGACGGTCTCTTTGGATGGCGTCGGCGAACCGGTAACCAGGCCGCCACCAGGCTGCGCCATTTGTCGTTCACCCGATGAAAGGGTTCCCGATTCCGCCAGCACACGGGTGGTGGGCGCGGCATAATTTCCGGTTGATGTATTTCCCAGTTGACTGGTGCTGGCAACCAGGCTTCGCAAAAGTACGGCGCGCATTTCACCCGCCGACTCAAAACGCGCCTCTCTCTTTTTGGCCAGGGCGCGCATAATCGCTTGTTCAATCGGCGGCGGAATATTCGCAGAATGAAGGGTCGGCGGTGGTGGCGCTTCTTCGACTTGCAACCGCATCAATTCATATTCGCTTTTACTCTCGAAAGGCAACCGTCCGGTCAACATTTCATAAAGCAAAATACCCAGGCTGTAAATATCCGAACGGGTGTCCGACTCTTCGCCTTTGATCTGTTCGGGCGACATATATTCGACCGTGCCGACGACATTGCCTTGCCGGGTCAAGCGCGCCGAACCGAGCACTCGAGCAATACCAAAATCCATTACTTTTACGGAACCGGATTCGAGAATCATGACATTCGCCGGTTTGATGTCGCGGTGTACGATGCCTTGTTTATGGGCATGGTCAATGCCTTCGAGGGCCTGACAGAAAAGTGGGATGGCGCGCTCATAAGAGATAGCGCCGAAATTTTTTATAATTGCTTCTAGGGTGTTACCGCGGACAAATTCCATGACCATGAAATAATCATCACCGTGTCGCATGAAACTATAGAGGGTTGCAATATTCGGATGGTTGAGTTTGGCCAGGGTAATGGCTTCGGAACGGAAGCGTTCGACAACCTCCGGTTGACGAGCCAGTTCCGGGCGCAACATTTTAATCGCGACTTCGCGCTCAAGCATTTCATCAATCCCTTTGAAGACCGCGCCCATTCCGCCTTCACCGATTTTTTCCGTTATCTTGTAATTGCCAACACTACTGCCAATCATTTGATTCCCTCCGAACACTGCAAAAAAATTCGTCCGACAAAATAATACAGAATAACCTCAGGCGCAAACCGCTTCATTCCAGTGACTATCTGCGCAGGTTAAATTCATTGAGTGATTTAAAGATTATGCCTAAAACGCCGACGTGTCTATCGGTATGAGTCATTTCGCGTTTTCTGTTTCAATAAACGGAGCGTGCAAGGTTGCCGATGCAGAATGAATTGTTCAAACGGCTTTTTGGTTTACCCACATCCTTCGATTTTCGATCATCAGTCCAACTTAGTAACTTTGAATCAAGGTGATGACCAATTTCGATTCCTCTTTTTTGGTTGTAGCGGGAGCGAAGTTAAAGGTCTTGGTCTTTTTCTTCTTTTCATCATCAAAAACCTTGAGATGAAAGGCACCATATTCCGAGCCAAAAAAATCATTCACATCGGACTCTTTGATTTGGGTATCAAACGCTTCAAAGGTATGTTTGCCATCATCAGCTTTGAAGGTCACACCCGCTTTGGTCACAAAGAATGTGCCCTGACAATATTGCTTAAAAAAACCATCGTGGTCGTGATACACGCGAAAGGTGGCCGCGCCGCCGCGTTCAAGCGCCGCGCGCATGGATTGTTCCGCCAAAGAAATATTTTGATATCCGTAAAGCTGCGCAAAACCCATCAATTGGTAGGCTGTAGGGCTGGCCGGTTCCATCTTCACGGCGCGTTCCAGGAGCCGCACCGCATTCGCCGCCCGATTATTCTGCATTTCTGAGATTGCCTGATCGGTCAAATCGTCATAATCCGGCTCATTACTCTTAGGTTTTGTATTACTCGCGGTGTTCTCAATTGGCTTCGTGGAGACCGCTTTGGCGTTGACGCTGATGGTGCCAATCAATGAACGGCTACCGCCGGCGGCCGAAATTTCTTTCGATATGTCAGGGGTTATGGCGAAATTCACGCCCCGCACCTCAACGAATTGTTCGACGCGCGCCGAAGGAATCCCGCCGTGCAGCATGGTAACGATTTCACTCTTTGAGAGCGGCGGCCCCGCCGGCACGCTGGCATTCAGCTTGGTTGACGAGTTGTTCGTCGGCGGCGGCGGTGTCGTCGAAGGTGGGTTCGAAGTTGCCACAGGTTTTTCCGGGCGGAAATTATTGCGAATGGCTTCGATGAGTTCCGGGCGTGCCCCGGCCTGCTCAAATTCGGATTCTAAAGCCGGAGTCATTTGAAAATCTACGCCACGCTTTTCAATCGCCTGAGCAATCTCTTGCGTCGACAGCGCATTCAATTTCACAACTCGCAACAGACGGTCTTTATCATATGGCGTTTTGGATTGCATCTGCGCCGAGCCAATCATAGACCATGCACATAAACCTGAGAATATAATGATGGTGAATAATTTTTTGAATCCGAAATGATTTTTCGATAACGCTCTCGGTTTCATCTCTAAGCCTCTTGATTTGTAGTTCACGATGAATTATTGGTCTAACAGTTTTCTGGCTTCTTTTATTTTCCGTGCTCGCTCTTTTGCAGCGGCGGCAGCAGCGGCATCCTTCGCCTTTTTATTGGCCGCCTCGTCCACAGGCTTATCCGTAGCGGGTTTCTTTTCCGGTTCTTCGGTTGTTCCCTTCTTTCCAGGGTCGGCCGTCGGTTGCGCCGCGTTGCTATTGGCCGTTGTGGGATTGCTCACCGGTTCGGTTGATATAGCCGGTTTCGGCGCTTCGGGTTTCGGTTCGTTCTTCGGTTCGGTGGTGGTGTAATTGGGTTGAGCGGGCGGGGTCTTCGATTCGGCTTTATTGGCATTCAACAGATATAACGGCGCGCCCACCAAAACGCCTAGCAAAAGCAGTCCGGTAACATAATGCGCCCAATTCAAGCGACTAAAAAACGAACCGGTTTGTGGCGCCGTTGAATATCCGGATGGTTGATTTGCCGGATAAATCGAATTTGACGATGAACGAACCACCTGCGTGCTACCGGATTGTTTCGAATGTGAATCGGTAGAAGGGCTAATGACCGCCGTCTGTCCAAATTGGGAGTTGGCATCAACCGGGTGTGTCGCAATAACATCTTGATTGAGACTGAATTTTGAGATCGCCACGGTTGGCGCCGGCTGTTGAACGGCCTGGCTGGAAAGCGCAATTCCCTGCAAAGCCAAGCGGAATTCACCGACGCTTTGAAAGCGGGCGTCGGGTCTTTTTGCCAGCGCCCGCATAATCGCCTGTTCGACGTGCAAAGAGATATGCGGCGCAAAGGTTCTGGGCGGTGGCGGCGGGTCGTTAATCTGCATCATCATCAACCCGAATTCGGATTCGTGCTTAAATGGCACTCGGCCGGTGAGCATTTCATAGAGCAGAATGCCGAGCGAATAGATATCGGTTCGCGCATCCATATCTTTGCCCTGTATCTGCTCGGGCGCCATATACTCGACCGTACCGATGATGGTTCCCTGTCGGGTCATGCGCGTCGAACCGAGTACCCGCGCAATCCCGAAGTCCATGACTTTGATGGAGCCTTTTTCGGTAAGCATCATATTTGCCGGTTTGATGTCGCGATGAATAATACCCATCGTATGCGCGTGCCCGATGCCTTCAAGCGCCAGCCCGAAAAGCTGAACGGCACGTTCAACCGTTATCGGTCCGCTTCTTCTGATTAAGCTGTCGAGGGTTTCGCCACGCACATATTCCATCACCATAAAATAGTCGTCGGACTGACGAAAGAAGCTATGCAAGGTGGCGATATTCGGATGATTGAGTTTGGCAAGGGTCACGGCTTCAGAACGAAAACGCTCAACGATCTCTGATTCGCGGGTAAAATCCGGGCGCAGCATTTTAATGGCGACTTCGCGTTCGAGCATTTCATCAATGCCTTTGAAAACGGTCCCCATCCCGCCCTCGCCAATTTTTGAGGTGATTTTGTAATTGCCTACAATACTGCCTATCATCCCGCTTCCTCCGAATACCACATAATGCTGTACTTGTAATGCTAAATGCGAAGCTACACAATTGCAATATGATTGTTTATTTTTAACCTGGCAGATGAGTTAAGTGTCTCATTTACCGAAATGCTTTTCAATTCATAAAACGACTATTGCTTTGGCGAATGGCGACCCTTTATTATCATTTTTCTTGCAGTAAGAGTTGTCCGAAAATAACCTCCTCAATTGATTTAAGGCAGTTTAATTTTAGGAGCCTGAATGTCTCAGCGTCCGCCCAGGCTTACAATCACCAAACTTCGATGGCTGTGGTTGAGCTTGTCTCTATGGACGTGCATCGGCTGTTGCGACACCCCGGCGTTTGGGCAATACCGCTTCGACCATTGGACCACCGACAATGGGTTGCCGCAAAACTCTGTGCGTTCGATTACCCAAACCCGTGATGGCTATCTGTGGTTTACGACCTTTGATGGGTTGGTTCGATTTGACGGCGTGCGCTTTACGGTATTCGATAAAAGCACTACCGAAACCATAACCGGCACGCGATTTACTTCGATTTATGAAGAGGTGTCGGGTGCACTTTGGGCCGGGACGGATGAAGGCGAGTTGATGCGCTACCAAAACGGAGAATTCACCGCTTTTGTGGATGCCCAGGGTTGGAAACCGAGCGCCGTTCATAAAATTCAGGGCAATCAAAAAGGTGAGATATTGGTGCTCACAGACCTCGGCCACTATTTTTGGCAAGGCGACAAATTCGTTCCCTATCTGCCGGAGAAAGACCATCATAAAACGGCAATCTATTTAGGTCCTTCCGGTACGACCTGGATTTTGGACGACCAAGGGCTTCATCGGAATCGCGATGGCCAGGTGACCAATTTTCCTGTCAAAATCACCTTTGCAGATAACCTCATCTATGACAGATGTATCTATGAAGATCGCCGAGGAGCTTTATGGGTGTGCACGGCGCGCGACGGCATCTACTGTGTGAAGGACGGCGCAATTGCTCATTATCCGTTCCCCAGTCACCTGTTCAAAGCGGCTTCACCTACAACCCAGCCGCTCAATCAGAACCATGTGATGTCAGCCTGTGTGGACAAGGAAGGCAATCTATGGATAGCCACACTGCAAGGGTTAGTGCGTTTCAAGGATGGGCAATTCGCCATTTTTACGACGTCCGACGGGCTTTCGGGGAATGCCATCTTTCAAGTCCTCGAAGATAATGAAGGAACCCTTTGGGCGACAACCTATGACAACGGGTTGAATCGTTTGCATAAACAATTCATCACCGCTTATTCCGCCGCTCAAGGATTTCCCGACAAAGAAGTTTACCCGATTCTTGAAGACCGCAGCGGAAATATTTGGGTTGGCGCACATAACCTGAATAAGTATGGCAATGGAAAATTAATCAGTTATGGGGGTGAAAAATTTCAGCAACTGGTTGACCCGCAGACCTTGTGCGAAGATCGCAGCGGCAAACTCTGGGTCGGCACTTATAGCGGTGCGCTCTGGATAAAAGATGGTAAAACAGAGTCTTTGCCGCTCAAAAATACTTCGGTCTGGGCCATCTTTGAAGATCAATCCGCCAATCTTTGGTTGGGTACAAATAATGGTCTTTATAAACTCAAGGATGGCGCTTTAACGCTCTACACAACAAAACAAGGACTGCCAAGCGATGTCGTCAGAACCATACTTGAAACCCGCGAGGGCAACTTATGGGTCGGCACATCGGCGGGCATCGCGCTCTTGCAGGATGATCAGTTTATTTCCTTCACGCCTAAAAATAGTCCTTGTTGTCCGCGGGTGCGGACGATGATTGAAGACGCCGATGGGGTGTTGTGGATAGGCACCTATGATAGCGGCCTGAGCCGTTTCAAAGACGGTAAGTTCACCCATTACACCACCGAGAACGGACTCTTTAATAACGGCAGTTTTTGTATCCTTGAAGATCGCCAGCAAACCTTTTGGATCAGTTGCAATCGGGGCATCTATCGCGTCAGCAAACGCCAGCTCAATGATTTTGCGGATGGCAAAATCTCGTCCATCAGTTGTACGGCATATGGCAAACAAGACGGCATGTTGAATACGGAATGCAATGGCGGGCGTCAGCCGTGTGGCATTCAGGCGCAAGACGGTAAGTTCTGGTTTCCGACACAAGAGGGAGTGGTTGTCGTCAACCCGGAAGGCGTGCCGTTTAATCCCAATCCGCCTCCGGTGCTCATCGAATCGGCGCTGGTTGACCACAGCGCTGCCAGTTTCGCAGACCGTTTGCAAATTAATGCCGGGCAATTGCAACTTGAAATCAATTACACGGCGCTCAGTTTCATCAAGCCTGAACAGCTCAGGTTCAAATACCAGCTCATTGGATTGGATAAGCAGTGGGTGGATGCCGGCACCCGTCGGGTTGCCTATTATTCCTATCTGCCGCCGGGCGAGTACACCTTCAAGGTGATAGCCGCAAACAGCGACGGCGTTTGGAACGAAACCGGCGCAACCTTAATCATCAAAGTCAAGCCGCCTTTCTGGAAACAAGGATGGTTCGTTGCCCTGTTGCTCTTCAGCTTGCTGGGGGTGGTTCTGATAGCTTATCGAAATCGGGTTCGGCAATTTCAGAGAGTAAAACGGGCGCGGGAAATCTTTACGAAACGGCTGCTCGAATCCCAAGAGCAGGAGCGCAAACGCATCGCCGCAGAGTTGCATGACAGCTTGGGGCAAAATCTACTCATCATCAAAAATCGCGCCCTTCTGGGGCTTAGCGCAACCGATGATAAAGACGCCATTATCGAACAACTGGAACAGATCTCCGATATCTCTTCACAATCCATCGAAGAGGTTAAAGAGATTGCCCATAATCTGCGCCCCTATCAAATTGACCGCCTGGGTTTGAAAAAAGCCCTGGAAGCGATGGTGAGAAATATAAGCGAAGCTTCGGGTATTGGGTTTCAGGTCAATATCTCGCCGCTTGATGGCATCTTTTCCAAAGATGCCGAAATCAATTTTTATCGCATCGTCCAAGAAGGTATAAATAACATTGTCAAACATTCCGGCGCGGCGAATGTTTTACTCGACATCAGTCGTAATAATGCATCCCTGCATTTGAAAATCGAAGACGATGGCCGAGGGTTTTCCGTATCGGAATCCGGCGCCTCGGAAAATCACGGGCGCGGGCTTGGTCTGACGGGGCTAGCTGAACGAGTCAGGATTTTAGGGGGTAAACACCTTATTCAATCGCTTCCCGGACAGGGCACGAAAATTATCGTGACCATTGATTATCAGGAGCAGTCACCATGAGTTGTGAACGTCGAATTGTCATCGCCGACGACCATCCGATTTTTCGTCAGGGTTTGCGGCAGGTTATCGAAAAAGACGAGCAACTTTGCGTTGTCGGTGAAGCTGAAGATGGCGAATCGGCGATTGCCAAGATTCAGGAACTCAAACCCGATATCGTCATCCTTGATATTGATATGCCGAAGTTGGATGGTTTTCAGGTCGTCAAAAAAATGCATGAGAAAACGCTTTCGGTTAAAACGATTTTTCTGACCATGCATAAAGGCGAGGATATGTTTAATGAGGCGCTGGATCTGGGCGTGCCCGGTTATGTCTTAAAAGAGAGTGCCGTGGTTGATATTATTCAGAGTATCAAAACGGTTGCGTCAGGGAAAAATTTCATCAGTCCGCAACTCACGGATTATCTGCTGAACCGCAGAAATCGCGCCGATTCCCTGCTGAAACGCAAGCCAACGCTCCACAATCTGACCCCGACTGAAAAGAAAATTTTATTGCTGATTTCTGAGCATAAGACCAGTCGGGAGATTGCCGCAGAATTATTCATCAGTATTCGCACGGTGGAAAATCATCGCAATAATATCTGCCAGAAGTTAGCCCTTAAGGGGAGTCATTCGCTGATTAAATTTGCCCTCGATAATAAATCCGAGCTTCGCGGATAAGCTTTCGCTGCTCGCCCATCTGAGTAGAACTACTTAGATAAAAATGTGGGTTTTCCTCTATTCAATTTCGCTCGCCTAACGACTATATTCTCCGTGGTGCAAGATTGAAGGTGAACAGTGAAACTGCTAATTGTCGACGATAACGAAACCATGCGACGGCTAATGAAGAGTTTGACGCAGCGGATTTCGGAAGAGACACGCGAGTGCAGTGACGGTTCAGAAGCATTACAACTGTATGGCGAGTTTCTGCCGGATTGGGTGTTGATGGATGTACAGATGGCGCGGGTTGATGGCATAACGGCAACCCGGCAAATCAAGTCCCGATACCCTGAAGCCAAGGTCATCATCATCACCGCTTATGATGATGCCGATCTGCGCGAATCGGCGCGCGATGCCGGAGCCCATAGTTTTGTGTTAAAAGAACAGTTGTTGGAAATCAGGAATATTTTCCGCACCTGATTTTAATTGTTGCACCAGGATAAGAGATATAAACCCCTAATCGCTTTGTGGTGGAATTATCTGGTCGCCTGATTTTAAGGGAATGACTTGCAATGTCTGAGGGGGCATATTGCAGGTTAGGCGACCAGATATACTAACCGAGCGCCGGTACGCTTTTGACCAACAGGAATATCCTTTCGCGGTGAGCGAAAGTTGCCCTCGTTATGAAAAACGAGGCTTGCGAGTGGGGATGAACCATTTTTTCATAAATTGAAATTACCCAACTAGGCGATAAGTTTGTCTGGTGCTCAAATTGATGTAGTTTCTGAGTTATGGAGTTGGTTATTCGCAAGCTTCCTTTTTCATAACGAAAATCGAAATCCCGCAATCAACCAATAAAACCCGTGTGAATATGCAAAGACCTGCTTGGCTTCGGCTCATCTCCCAAGCAGGTCTTCTGTATTTAGTGCGGTTGGCCCACGCGTTTACTAAAAATATTCAATTCGCTTTGCGATCCGGGCGAGAAATCTCTATAGAACCTTCATCCATTGCTTGGCCAAACGGGGCTCTCGTCAGGAACATCAAGGCAACGAGCGCCGCTTAACGAAAAGCCGCCATGTCTCCGCCATTACCGGCTTCACGCAAGAGGCTCGCGGTCTGACGTATCTTGTGTTTATCCAGCAGGTGTCGCAGACTGCGCACGGACATATTCAATAGTTCGGCGGCGCGCGTTTGATTGCCGCCCGTGCGTTGCAGGGCGCGGATAATATAATCTTTTTCCAGTTGCGCCAGATAAGCTTCGAGGTCAAACCCTTGTTCGGGTAAATCGATATCGGTAATCGTTCGCGGCTTATATTTCAAGATGCGTTCGGGCAGGCGTTCCGGTTCGATCTGGTTGCCCCGTTCAAGCGCTACGGCGCGTTCAATGGTATTTTCCAGTTCCCGGACATTGCCGGGCCAATCATAGGCTTCCAGGTAACGGGTTGCCTCTTCGGAAATCTCCAGTTTCGGGCGCCCGGCTTGCGCACCATATTTTTCCAGAAAGTGCTGCACCAAATCGGGAATGTCTGCGCCCCGCGCCCTGAGCGGCGGCAGTTCAATAGGAATTACACTGATGCGGTAGTACAGGTCATTGCGAAAGGTACTCTCTTCCACCATGCGCGCCAAATCGCGATTGGTCGCTGCGACCACACGACAATCAACCGGAATCTCTTCGACTCCGCCGACTCGACGAATACAGCGCTCCTGCAAGACGCGCAATAATTTTACCTGCATAGCCGGAGTGGTTTCGCCGATTTCATCAAGAAAAATCGTGCCGCCTTCCGCCGCTTCAAAAAGCCCTTTACGATTTGCCACCGCGCCGGTAAATGAGCCTTTCATATAACCGAAGAGTTCCGATTCCAACAAGGTTTCGGTAAACGCCCCACAGTTGATGGAAACAAACGGTGCGGCGGCGCGCGGCGAGAGGTTGTGGATGGCGCGCGCGGCCAACTCTTTTCCGGTTCCCGATTCGCCGGTAATCAACACGGTTGAAGTCGTCGCCGCGACGGTTTCAATCATTTGATAGACCGCTTGCATCAGCGGTGAGCGCCCGATGATATTGTCGAGCGAATTGCGTTGCCGCATTTCCCGTTTGAGCAATTCGTTCTCTTGTCGCAGTTGCTTTTTCTCAAGCACCCGTTGAACCAGAATCGTTAACTCTTCAACATCAAAGCCGGCATCTTTGATTAACAAATCTTCGGCTCCGAGTTTCCAGGCGCGACGGGCAGTGTCGACGGTGGCGAAAGCCGTAATCATAATGACTTGGGTTTCGGGTGAAATCTCTTTGACACGTTGCAATAAATCTATGCCATTGATGTCAGGCATTTTCACATCTGAAATCATCAGGTCATAAACATTTTGCCGAACCAGATCGAGCGCGCGGCTGCCATTTTCAGCCGTATGAACGGAATACCCGTTACGCTTCAAAACCAGTTCTAATAATTCGCGCATGCTGCGCTCGTCATCAACAACTAATATTTTTTCCATCTATCCTCTCAGGCAAAACGAAACCAATGTTTGGAGACCGTTGACAGTGGGTGCAGTCGGGGATGAAAGTTGACCAAGTCTAATTTAGTACTTTTCCGCAAATTTGGAAGTTAAAAATTTAACCTCGCCATTCAAATTAACCAAAAATCAGAACGTCTGCAAGCAACCTTGTTGCCGCGGACGCAAATTCGCCGCTTTACCAACGGATGGTTAATTCAATAAACCGGCTAAAGCAAGAATCGAGGCTGTGTCGTTCTGCTCAGAGGTTTCCGACGTTCCTAATTCTTTAGCCTTAACCACGGCTTCAACCGGCAATTTAATCGAGATGGTCGTGCCCTTACCCATCTCGCTCTCAACCATAATTTTCCCGTTATGGTCGCGCACCAATTGATAGACAATCGCCATACCCAAGCCGGTTCCGCCGCTCGATGAATTGAAGGGCTCGAATAAACGATCCACCTGTTCGCCGCTCATGCCTTTTCCGGTGTCGCTAAAAGAGATGATGACGCCTTCATGTTTTTGCAACTCAAGCGCAACTTTTAATTCGCCGCCCTGCGGCATGGCTTGAATGGCATTGCGCGCCAGATTCCAGAAAATCTGCTTCAATTGATTCTGGTCGCCGAGATACAAGAGCGGCGCTTGCGGATACTGCTCGACTATTGAATGCCCGGCGCTCAGTTCAGGGTTATTACGCAATAAGGCGATGGTCTCGGCCAGGATGTTTGACAGTTCAATGACCGCAGGCTCATTTCTTGGCGGTCTGGCATAAGTTAGAAAATCCGAGACAATGCGGTTCAACCTTTCCGATTCGCGCAACACAATATCCATTAACTGAAGCTGTTCAGGCGAGAGGTCTAAATCGCCGGCAAGCACTTGTACCGACCCGCGCATAGAAGCCAGAGGATTTCTGATTTCGTGCGCCAATCCGGCAGCCATTTTGCCAAGTGCCGCCAGGCGCTCCTGACGGCGGACTTCACGCTCAAGTTCCATCACATCCGTGAGGTCTTGGAAGGTTAAAACGTAACCTCTGGCGCTATTTGATTCGTCAATGAGCGGCGCAACTGAAAAGCCCAGATGAATCTCTTTGCCGCTTGCTGTCTTGCAACCCATTTCAAAACGCGGCACCCGCGTACGGCTGTGGATGGATTGCAACCCCAGTTCCATCTGCCTTTCAATATCACCGAAAATTTTATAGATGTTTGTGCCGCGCACATCATTGGCTTTATAACCGGTTATCTCTTCGGCAGCGCGATTGAAGGTGATGATATGCCCGCGCAAATCTGTGGTAATCAAACCGCTGCGGACGCTTTCGATAATCCGGTCATTGAACAGGCGATATTCGGCAAGGTCTTTGGTTGCGGTCGCCAGTTCGGTTTCGTTTTTGCGGGCCCGCTCGGCCAGATGACCGGATAAAAAGGTGACCGCAAGAATAGCAATGAGATTAAGCGCAAACATAAACCGCGCCGTGCCGAAAGCGGCGGCCGGATAATTCGACCAACCCGCCGCGCGCCCCATAAGTTCGGTTAAGACGCCTATACAGATTAAGGCGTAGAGAATGCCTCCCGAAATGCCGATCGCTGAAACGCCGCTGCGTCCGAAGAGCGTGCTGGCAGCAAA
>JBIOWC010000253.1:0-11723 GCA_044868105.1 Blastocatellia bacterium | reverse complement strand
CGATTCGGTCATCGATGGAAAATTACCGGACGATGCCCTCATTGGCATTGTTGCTGATTGGGGCACCGGTCAACCGGAAGCCATCGAAGTGCTCAAACAGGTCAAAGCGCTGTCCCCGCAAGTCGTTATCCATCTCGGTGATGTTTATTACGCGGGCACGGCTAAAGAGGTGGAGGATTACTTCTATAAGCCCTGGCAGGATGTTCTGCAACCGGAGACCTCTGGGATTACCTCTCTGACGGTGCCCGGCAATCATGACTACTACTCGGGAGGCGCGCCGTTTTATGAGCTGCTTGACAAATTTAAGCAGCCGGCAAGCTATTTCTGCCTGCGCAACCCGCATTGGCAGCTGATCGGGCTTGATACCGGATTAAATGACCGGCTTGGTGGTCCGCCAACAACCCTGCACCCAACGGAACTTGATTGGCTGCGCGACAAGATTCAGAATGCCGATGGGCGGCGCACCGTACTGCTTTCCCATCATCAACTCTTTTCGACCAATGAACAGTTCGAAGGCAAGAGTTACAATGCGAATCTGTACGCGCAGCTTGAAGACCTGTTACCTCAGGTCGATTTATGGCTCTGGGGACATGAGCATGATCTGGTCGTCTTCGGTAAATACCTGAATTTGCAACGTGGCCGCTGCATTGGCGGCAGTGCTTTTCCGGTAGGGAAATACGAAATGCCTGAAGTGGCAAAGAATCCGGATGTGCCATTCAATAAGCAGGTTCTCTTAAGCAAAGGGTCAACTTTCTATCAGCATTGTTATACGGTGATGAAATTGGACGGGGCACAGGCGACGGTCGATTATTATGAGGATAGCGAAGGTGGCAAGTTGCTCTTTAGAGAGAAACTATAACCGCCTGCCGGAGCAACTAGGCGAAGTTCAAAAGCTTGAAGGTCAGTAAATTGATTCATAGACCAGCAGCCAGTTTATTTGGCTGCCGGTCTAGCTGGTTAATTGATAGAGGCGGCTGTTAAAGGGCACGCCTTGATGCACTGAATATCGAGATCGGTCAATTGTAAAGCTGAAATTTGTTTGCAAGTCTCTGGTCAATCTATCGAGACTTTTGCTTCAGATGGTCACCTTGTCGTGCTGTTGAACCTTTATTGTCGGAGTTTGAAGGGGCACTCATGTCGCGCATTACATATCAGAATTTTTCCATTAAAATAAGCCGCAAAGATGAATTGAAAAGGACCTACCTGGTGTCGGTCAATAGCGACCCAGGTGGTCAGGCATCAGGAGAATTTGCGATTGATGAGTTGAAGATAAAGACCTCGGCTATGTCATTAAGCTCTGATGACCCGGCTACGGGTTGGACTGTCAATCGGCATGCCAAACTGATCAATTCGCCGGCCTCCAATGGGCAAGCGCAATATAGTCGGGTTGTGCCTCCCGATTTTGAGGAATCCAAACATCTTGGAACCTTGCTCTTCGATTCCGTCTTTAAGGACAGTGTGAGAGACCTATTGAGCGCCAGCCTGGGCGCCATCCGACGCTCGAACAGCAGCGAAAAGCTGCGCCTGCAATTGAATTTGACGAATGCGCCGGAACTGGCGACGCTTCCCTGGGAGTACGTTTATAACAAAGCGACGCGCCATTTTTATGCGCAGACCGTCGAGACGCCGATTGTCCGATTTTTGGAGCAAGGGAATCCGATTCGAACCTTAATCGTGAAACCGCCCCTGCGTATGCTGGTGGCGCTTTCCAGTCCAACCGACCAACCTCCGCTCAAAGTCAAAGATGAATGGGAACAATTGAAAGCAGCCCTACTGCCGCTTGAGAAGGACAAGCTGATTGAACTTGACCTGCTGGAGAAAACGACGCGAGATGGGTTACGGCAAAAGCTCTTGCAAAAAGAGTATCACATCTTTCATTTCATCGGGCATGGGAGTTTTCAAAATGGTTCCGGGGCTTTGGTATTTGAGAATAATCAAGGCTCTAGCCAGCCCTTTAATGGTAGCTTACTGGCAAGGCTACTCAGTACTTTTGATTCACTCCGCTTAGCAATCATCAATGCCTGCGAAGGCGCCAGTTCGTCTAACAGCGATTCCTATGCAGGGGTGGCGCAAAACCTGCTCAACTATGGCAACCTGCCGGCGGTGATTGCTATGCAGTTTGCGATTACGGACAAAGCGGCGATTCGTTTTGCGGAAGTCTTTTATGACTCCCTTGCCCATGGTTTCCCCGTAGACGCGGCTTTGTCGATAGCCCGTATGGAGATGATTGACGCCGAAGATGATGTTGAATGGGCAACCCCTGTACTTTTCATGCGCGCCAACAGCGGCGAATTGTTCAACTTATCTGATGCTCCTAGTCGTCCAGATCCGGAGCCCAACTTGGTTGTAGGCGATACGGCAAATCCCTTATACCCGTTTTATCAGGATATACTGGCAACCTTACGGGACGGGCAATTGGTCTTTTTCCTTGGCCTGGAATCAAATCTGTACGGACGCGCCGAGAACCCCAACTGGCAGCCCGGTGAAAACCTGCCAAGCAACAAAGAACTGGCTAGCTATTTAACCCGCGAACTGCAACTTACTTTAGATGAACCGTTAGGGGTAGCTGGGGTGTCGCAATGCGCCTTCGCTGATGAGAAACAAATCCAGCTCAATAATATTATGAGAGCGATTTTTAACAATCGCACAATCAAGCCGTCGCCGCTGCATCAGTTTCTGGCCGATGTGCTTTCTCGTGGGCAACGGGATAAAGACCTCATCCGTTCAGAAGACCCTTTACTGCGCCGATTCGTGATTGTAACCACAACGTACGACAATTTGCTGGAGCAAGCCTTTCTGGGCGAAACCCCGGGAGCCGGGCCGATCCCAAATTTTCATGTCCTCAGTTACCGCAGTGACGATGTGTCGCCGGGCAACTTCATCCATGCCTTTTATGCAGGAAGTCTGCGACCTGAGACGACCGTCATTGAAAAGCCCAACGAGTATAAGAAACTGGACGGCGATGAATTTCCGGTCATTATCAAACTCCCGGGAGGCGTCGAAGGCATCGAGTTCAAATATGCGATTGCCGAAGATAATTTCTTTTTCTTTGCGGGCCGCTCGTTGCCTAAACTTTTGCCGCCGCAGATGATGGTCAAGTTGCAAAACAGTCGCCACCTTTATCTGGGTTATAAAGTTCGCGACTGGAATTTACGCGCCTTTCTCTATTCGATATGGGGCGCCACCAGACAACGGATGACCTCCTGGGCCGTTCTGCCTGACGCGCGTAAGACCGAAAGATTATTCTGGAATTTTAGTGGCGTAAAAGTTATCGAAGCCTCTTTGGACACCTTTATTAATGGGCTTCGCAAGAGCCTAGAATCCGAGGTCAAGTAAGATGACAAACAACCTGCCTCGCCATTCTCCCTATGTTGGGCTTGTGCCGTTTTCTGAAAGTGATAAGGACTTCTTTTGTGGGCGCACGAGCGAGATCGAGATTATCAGTGCCAATCTGCGCGCCGCCCCTTTAACCCTGGTCTATGGTCCGAGCGGGGTTGGCAAAAGCTCACTTTTACAGGCCGGTGTCTTAAGCGCCTTAACGGAACAATCGCGACAGAACATGCGCGTCAAAGGCACGCCCGAATTTGCCACTGCCATATTCAAAGATTGGTCAGGCAACATCCTAAATGGGCTCAATGACAGTATTCATGCGGCTATTTTAAAGGCGCAAAAAATCCGCGCCCTTGAGCACGTCCCGGCCCCTAGCCTCTCAGAGATGCTGAGTAATACCTTCGAACGGTTTGGCTTGAAACTGCTGATCATCTTCGATCAGTTCGAAGAGTATTTTCAATATCTGGAAAAGGGCGGCGGCGATCATGACTTTGCCCATCAGTTTACTGAGGTTTGCAAACAGTGCGACCTGCCGGTTCATTTTCTGATTTCAATGCGCGACGATACGCTCTTTAAACTCGATCATTTCAAGGGCAAGGTGCCAAATCTGTTTGACAATCGTTTGATGGTAAAAAAATTGGACATCAAGGCGGCACGCGCGGCGGTGATAGGGCCGCTCGCGGCTTATAATAAATTGCTGCCTGATGGACAAGAACCTTTCGAGATTGAACCGGCATTGGTTGAAGAGGTGCTCAAGCAGATTCAGAATGTTAAAAAAAGTGAGGAGGAATTGCTGTCCGACAACCCGGAGCATTCCTCTGTAGAGACCACCTACCTGCAACTCGTGATGACCCGCATCTGGAACGAGGAGATGCGCAACAACTCGCGAGAACTTCGATTGTCAACCTTCACCAACCTTGGCGGGGCGAAGAAAATTGTCAATACCCATCTCGATTCCGTGATGGAGAGCTTTTCGACCAAAGAACGTAATATTGCCGCGGATTGCTTTAAGTATCTGGCGAACCCCATGGGATTGAAGATGGCTTATCCGGTGTCAATGCTGGCTGAATTTACGAAATGGAGGGAGGATGAGATTACTCCTGTACTGGAGACCCTCGTTCATCTGGGAGAAAAACAAAATAGCAGCAAACGCAAATCCAAGGAGGCAAACCCAGAGGCTGGCGTGATGGATGAGACGCGAGTCCTGCGCCCGGTTGAGTTCCACGTTGGACAAAAAAGACATCCGGGATACGAAGTGGCTCATGATGCGCTGATCGAGCCGATGTCAGAATGGCGGTTACAATGGCGGGCGCACTCGATAAACCTGACCTGGAAACGCCGAGTTCAATTTGTCATCGGGGCGGTCATCCTGCTTGGTCTGCTGGCATCTTTCTTTGTATATAGATATCAGATAGACCTCAACCTTGAAGTTAATAAGAAGAAAAACGATGAGCTACAGAATGCTAATATTCAAGCAAAGATGCAGAAAGAAGATGCCCTCGATAATGCCATAGAGAACGAGCAGGAAAACACCCAGGCGCTGGTTAAAGTTCTGATTGATTTGCGCAGCGGGAATAAGGATGAAAAAGCCGATGCCGCCAAACGTCTGCACGAGTTATTGGAATCAGGAAAAATTCCTGAAAGTATGTATTCCTCCATCATCAGCCTGGTCAAAGAGATCGATGCAGCCGAAGCCGAAAATCTTAAAAAAGTCATTGCGCAAAAGGCTGACCCAAACAGTGTCAAAAATCTTCCGGCCCGCATCTATCTTCATATTCAGGATGAAAGACAGCGCCCCAAAGCGGAAGAGCTTAAACGAACTTTGGAAACTATTAAATTTGTAGACGGTGTAAAATTGGCGGTGCCGACTATCGAAAATGTAGGGAGCCGCAAACTCGCTTCAACGATATTGAAGTACTTTGACGAGGATGAAAAAGATCGAAGCGATGTGATTATCGAGTTTCTGCAGGTGTATGGTATTAAAAATATCACCGCCAAATATGTCGATGGGTATGACGATTCGCCCGAAGCGAAACCTCGGCACTTTGAGTTATGGTTTACCGCCGACGCCCTCGTGAATCTCTCAAGATCAGGGAAATAGATGAGCTATAGCGAAGAAGGCATAAGAATTTCGCTTCTTTACCTGAAGAGCAAAATGCAGGAGGAATAATGAGAAACGATCTGCCACCAGCAACCATAGAATGGGTGTTTCCGCCAAACAAAGCGTACGACTATTTTCAAGCGAGCGACCACGCCTTTATCGCGGATGCCACAGAGTTTCAATTGGCCAATGCCTGGTGGCTTGCCGAAGCCTCTTTACTCGCCTATGCCGATCCGGATTTTGCCATACCGATTTTTAACCGCGTCGGGCTTCGCGTCGATGACGAGAGTTTCTTCAGCGGCCCAAGCACGCAATGCTACGTGGCCTATACGGATGATTTTGTTATCGTGGCCTTTCGGGGAACCCAGGTCTATAAACCGGGAAGCGGTCAAAAGCTTCAAGCGGTTATCCACGACATTTTGGCAGATTGCACGCAGGACGGACGATTCGGGCTGGTGCCCAGCGCCTCAGGCGGCTTTGTTCACAGGGGTTTTCTCGCTGCCCTGGATGAAATTTGGGAGGCCCATCTGCTTCCTTATCTCACACGCTTGCAGGCCGCAAAGCCGGAGAGAAAATTTTGGTTCACCGGGCACAGCCTCGGCGCGGCGCTGGCTACGCTTGCGGTCGTCCGCTACCCGAAGGCCTTCGGCTTATACACCTATGGTTCACCCTTTGTCGGCGATGAAGCATTCGCAAAAACTATTCCGGTTCAGAGTTACCGATTTGTGAATAACAACGATATCGTGCCCACGGTGCCGCCGGTTGGCCCCTACCTTGTTGACCAAGAGGGCGTAGGTGATTATCGCCATGTCGGTCATCTCAAGTATATCCACAGCGATGGCAGCATCACGGATGACCCGGGCGCGTTCAAGCGATTTGTTGACGGAATCCAGGGCAATCTCCAACACTTTTTCAACTCCATAGAGAACTTTAAAAATGATTGGATATTTGAGCTACCGGATGATCGCTTAAATGACCATGGGCCTGTCTATTACTCGCTTTCGCTTCGTCAAAAGCTCTAAGCTCGCAATGCAGTTGATAACCGGGCAAACCAATAAGTAAGCCAGTTGTCTTTTTCGCTTTTGCCAAGCCCTGCGAAGCGGGTTCACCCTATCTGCGTAGCTGTCGGAAGAATGCTGCAAGGTTGCAGGTCGCGATGGATAATAGCGCCCACCAGCCGGTGTTTGAAACGCTGATTCATAAGGCTTGTTTGTGCGCTCTGGATGAAGCCACAAAACTTTCGTTTGTTCATCTTGCCTGACGCACATCGAAGATCATCTAGCGCCAATCGCCTGGTTGGAGAATAACGAGATAGCAGTTGATTACGTGCCGCACCGAAAGACAGAACTTTAAATTCAATTTAGGAGAGCCTCTTTTGTCTAAAATTGTTTATCGGGATTTCGATCTGGTAATTTCGCGTTCCGGGGATGACTATAGAGCCTCAGTCCGGCGTATAGGGGTTGGTGATGAAAGGGTGAATTTTTCCAAAGCCGATATCTTGATTGGCGATCAAGCTGAGAATCTCCCTGCCGTTAATACCCGCGCGCGGTTGTTGAGTTCGAACCTGGATCCGATGAAATACATTGCGAGTTCCGGGCTGCCACCCCAGCAGCAAAGGGCAAAAGACTTTGGCGCCCATTTATTTACCAAACTATTTAACCAGCGTCTCTATGCGGCATTGCGTTCCTTTATCGACACGGCTCAAAGCGAGGGGGCTTATGTGCGTATCCGGTTGGACCTGACAGATGTTCCCGAACTGGGCAGCTTGCCCTGGGAATACCTCTACGATACCAACCTCAACCATTTTTATGCGACCTCGATAAAAACACCGATTGTCCGCTATTTGAGCGTTGGCAACCCTGTAGAACCGTTGATCGCCCAAGAGCCGCTGCGGATTCTTGTTGTCATCTCCCAGCCCAGTGATGCAAGCCCACTCAACGTTGAGAAAGAATGGGAAGATCTGAACAATGAAGTCAGAAAAATGGATGAGGCGGGCAAGATCAAACTGGAGCTTTTACCGGATGCAACCATTGACGCGTTGCAACGCGTCTTGATGGAACGCTTTCAAGACCGCCCTTTTCATGTATTCCATTTCATCGGTCATGGGGTCTTTGACACAGAGGCCCGCGAAGGCAAATTGCTCTTTAAAGATAATCAGGGAAGAGCGCAACCTTTGAGCGGTGTCGAACTCGGCGAAGAGCTGCGGGACTGGTCGTTTCGTCTGGCGGTTATCAATGCCTGCGAAGGCGCGCGCATCTCCCCTTCAGACTCCTACACAGGCATGGCGCAAAGTCTCATCCGACAGACCGGCATTCCGGCGGTTGTTGCCATGCAGTATGAGATAACCGATACCTCGGCTATCAAGTTTACGCCAAGATTTTATAAATCGATTACTGAAGGCTACCCGATTGATGCGGCGCTTACGCTCGCTCGCAAAGCACTCTCCAGTCTCAAGACCAACTATCAGGATTATGCTGAATGGGGAAGCCCTGTGCTCTACTTGCGCGCCAATGACGGCGATTTGCTGCAGGTCAAATCGGCGGATGCGGTAGCTATTCAGAGAGAAGCAGAATCGGCCATACCCCGAGAGCCCACAGAACTTGAAGGGCATTTCAAGAACGTGATTCGCTTTCTGCTTGATGGTACGTTGGTGCCCTTTCTGGGGCTTGATAGTAATCTCTGCGAGCGCGAATTTGTCAAAGACTGGGAACCAGGGCAACACTTACCCTGCAGTGGAGAGTTGACCGATTATCTGGCCAGGCGATTTGATTATCCATCCGAGCAGGAAGCCGACCTGGTGGGTGTATCGCAATACGCGGCCATCACCAATAACGGAACGGGTGAACTCTATGAGGTGCTAAAAGACATTTTCAGCGGCAACTATGCTCCCAACTCTTTGCATGAGTTGCTGGCCGATGTGCCCAAGCTTTTGCGCGACTATGACTATCCCAAAAGCAAAGACTCGCAACGACAGCGCTTTATCGTCGTCACTTCAACATATGATAACTTGTTGGAGTGCGCCTTCGGCGAAAAGACGCCGCGCTACCATGTCATCTCTTATATCACCAAAGGCGAAGAGAGTGGGAGATTTCAGCATTCACGGTTCGCCTATAATCAAATGGTCACCCAACCGCAGGTCATTAAAGATCCGGCAAATTATCAGCAACTCTCGGATACCGATCCGGTGATTCTCAAACTTCCGGGTGCTGTTGAAGCCTACGAACAACGGTTTGCCATAACCGAAGATCATTATTCCGACTATCTGGCTTGTAGAGACCTTTCAGAGTTACTGCCGCCACAAATCAAGGGCAAGCTGAAAGCGAGCCATCATCTCTTTTTCGGGGTCAGTGTGCGCAACTGGAGTCTACGAGCCCTGCTCTATCGAATATGGGAGAGCCGCAAGCCGAGCGCCACTTCCTGGTCTGTTCACCCAGCGCCACAGCCGATTGATGAACAGTTTTGGAAAGCTTCCGGTATAGAAATCATTCGCTCCCGTTTTGAGGATTATGTTGTCGAAATGCGGGATCGCCTGCACAGCACTTTACAGGCAGGAGGATAATGATGCTGCAACGACCTTGCCCCGCCTCGCCTTATGTTGGGTTGGTTCCCTATACGGAAGCCGATGCTCCCTTCTTTAAGGGTCGGGATGCGGAATGCAATATCATCATAGAAAATCTCCGCGCCTCGCGCCTGACGCTGCTCTATGGTTCAAGCGGCGTTGGTAAAAGTTCGGTGCTCCACGCCGGCGTTGTCCACAAACTACGTGAATTGACCCGACAATCGGTTGAGCAACTTGGTGAACCGGAATTTGCGGTTGTCATTTTCAGCGGCTGGCGCGATGACCCCATTGCCGGATTGATGCGTTGCGTTCAAGAGTCGGTTGCCAGCGCTTTGAATGTCAAAGCGCTGGAGCCGGTGCCAGCGTCTTTGAATCTCAGTGATATGCTGAAAGCCTGGACCGATCGCTTCGGCATTCATTTGTTGATTATCCTGGATCAGTTTGAGGAGTATTTTCAATATCGCGGTGACGAAACCGGAGAAGGGACATTTGCATTTGAGTTTCCGCGCGCTGTCAATCGAGCCGACCTACCCGCGAAATTTCTGATTTCGATTCGTGATGACGGACTCTCGCGGCTGGACCGCTTTAAAACCCAACTGCCCAACCTGTTTGTGAATCTGCTACGCATCAACCAGATGAATGGTGAAGCGGCAAAACGAGCCATTGAACTGCCCCTCGAAACCTATAACGACTTGTGTGTGCCTGAGGGTGAAGAGCGCTACAGGATAGAAAAGGATTTGGTTATCGAAATCCTCAAACAGATAAAAGCGAAACCCAAACTTACGCCGCGAGACGATGATAAGCCGTTACCCCATAAACTATCAGAACTTGCGTCGGAAGTGACCGGAACGCCAGATGATGAATTAGCGCTGGAGAACCTGTTTGTTGAAACACCCTACCTGCAACTGGTGATGACGCGACTGTGGGAAAAGGAGCGTGACGAGCATTCACGGGTTCTGCGATTCGATACTCTCAAAAAATTGAAGGGCCTGGAAAATATTATTCAGGTATATCTGGGCGAGTCGTTGCATCAGCTTTCACCGGCACAACGGCGGGTTGCCGCACGTGCTTTTGATTATCTGGTCACGGCCTCTGGGACCAAGGTTGCCTATATGGAATCCGATCTGGCAACCCGCCTCCAGATAAACTATGACATTGCTCCCACTGATCTGCGAGAGGTTCTCATATCCCTGCACAAGTCACGAATTCTGCGAGCCGTAGAACCCCCGCTCGACCGCCGGGACGAGTCGCGCTATGAGGTCTTTCACGATGTCTTGGCCCTGGCCATTTTGAAATGGCAGGATACCTATATCGCTGCTACAAAGGCGGCTGAAGCTGAACAAAAGCACCGAACTGAAGAGCAGGCCAAGCTAAGGCAAAAGGCGACCGTGATATTGAGTATTGCGGCGCTCTTGCTGACCGTAATGTCAATCGTTACCTTGATACAATCGTTGCAGGCAAAAAAAGCCCTCAATGCAGAAAAGCAGGCGAGGACTTTAGAGCAAGAAGCGAGTGATTTGGCTGAAAAGCGTAGAGAAGAGGCCGAGAGGGCATTAGAGTTGGCTGAAACCTCGACAAAAGAGGCAATAGCGTCAGCTGATAAGGCTGAAAAGAATAAGAAGACTGCAGAAGAAGCGACTATCCTTGCGAAGAAAAGGTTAGAAGAAATTAAAAAACTTCAAGACGAACTTCGCCAAACTGCCAAAAAGCTTACGCTTGAGGAAGAAGACCCGGAAAAGCAACAACAGATGGCGAAACTATTTGGCATCAGTCTGCCGAAGAAAATAACCAATGCCCAACAGAGTAGTGTAACTTCAACACAAAAACGCGAGAGCGAGACCGGAAGAGAGGTGTCCGGGAATCAAGGAACAATCCAGAAAAAGCTCTGGGCAAATGGCCGGACGCTTCATATTCGATTTTTAAACGGTACACCTGAGTTTCAAGAAAAGGTGAGGCAAGTTGCGCAGGAATGGACCCAATTTGCGAATATTAAATTCGCCTTCGATCAATCACCCACTGCCGAGATTCGGGTTACTTTCAATGACTTATCCAACCCTGCCTGGTCATATCTCGGAACCGATGCGCTGGCCGTACCCAAGAGTGAGCCCACGATGAACCTGTCCATCCTAAAGGCTCGCTCCGCTACTCCCCAAATGATCAAGAAAACTATTCTACTGGAATTTGGGCATGTCCTGGGCTTAATAAGCGAACATAATAATCCGAACGCGACGATTCCCTGGAATGTCGAGTATTTGCAAAAAGTATTTGGTCCGGATTATGCCAATAGGTATTTTGCTAAAGACAGTGGGGCTTATCGCCCCTTTGATCCCAATTCGGTTATGGCACTAGAATTTCCGAAGGAATACTTCCTGTCTGAGTTTAAGATGGGAGGCGGGACAGAATTATCGGAAAGCGATAAAGAACTTGTCCGCAAGCTCTACCCTCGTTAGCCGGGTACGGTTCTTTGAATGGTAGTTTGCAAATTTCAACCAGTTGCAGCCCCTTTCAGTTTGGCGCAGGGCTGGGCAGTTAGTTTTAAAGTCACGGTAGACATACCAGAGGATCTTAAAGATGCTAACAGGGCTTTTTAACCAATTCCTGAAAGACCAACCCTATCTTCGCTCGATCTCCAAACTCACCCTTAAAAGCTCTACTCAGGCTCTCGACCGTATTGCCCATCAGGTTTGGCTCGCGAGATTTTTATTCAACACCGTGCAGCCCGGCGTCAGTTGA
>JBIOWC010000252.1:0-4717 GCA_044868105.1 Blastocatellia bacterium | reverse complement strand
GAATGGCGCGTCAGGCAACTTAATTACGAGCTTCGCAACCAGCCAATGGTTCATATCAGCATTTATCACAGAGACGGTTGGGAATCGGTAATGACTTACCGAAGAACGTCTCGAAGCACGCCGTCTCTAGTAATCGTCACGGGAATAATAAGTCCCTTATCGTCGAAGCGCATTTCATCAATGCAGACGACGCGATGGTTACGGTCGGTTTCGCCCAGCGGTCTTCTATGATAGACGATGTACCATTTCTTTGAACCCGGCGCATGCAGGACAGAATGATGCCCGGCTCCGGTGGCGACCGCCGCATCCTGTTGAAGAATCTTCCCGACTCGGTTGAAAGGTCCAAAGGGTGATGAAGCGATGGCATATGCAACCGCATAATTCGGACCTGTCCAGCCGCCTTCCGACCACATGAAATAATACTTTCCATCTTTTGCAAACATGAAAGCACCTTCGACATAGCCTTCAGGCGTAATCTCTTTAAAGGTTGTTCCATCAGGGAAGGGAATGAAGCCTGTGAAATCATCCTTCAACTTCGCGATATTGCAATGACGCCAGCCGCCGTAAATGATGTAGAACGACCCATCGTGGTCCTTAAATACGAATTGGTCAATCGGCTGCGCACCGTTATGAAACTTGTCTATCAACGGCTTCCCTAAATAATCTTTGAACGGACCTTCCGGTCGTCGCGAACGGGCAACCCCTATCCCTCCCAACTCCTGGTTGTTCTGGATATCGTTGGCTCCAAAGAACAAGTAATACCAGCCATCCTTTTGCACAATTGAGGGAGCCCACATCGCACGTCTCGCCCAGCGAATATCGTGTTTGTTGAGAACTTTCTGGTGCTTTTTCCAGCTAACCAGGTCCTTGGAAGAGAAGGCATCCATATAAACCTGTTCGTCATAGGGCGCTGAATAGGTCGGGTAGATCCAGTATTCGTTCTGAAAAACGTGGGCTTCCGGGTCGGCATACCAACCGGGCAAAATAGGGTTGCCTGAGCGCGGAGCTTGAGCAAGCGCTTGATGGGCGAAGAGCATCACCAGACAGCAGGTTAAAAGTTTTAATTTCATCATACTTACCAATGTAAATTTTCAGCAGAGACAAACAGCTAAGGCGAACTGACAGTGACGGCCACCGTTGATATTGATGCCGCACCTTGATAACCGCTTAATGAGTGAGTTAAGCGCTACCCGGCGGAATGAAGCCGCTTTGCACCAGCGACTCAAGTGGCTTGAAAAGTGGTTCCGGTAGCTCTGACCACCGGAACCAACGCCATTCCAGGCACTTTTTCGGCTCTTTGATTTCCGGTTCACCGGCATCGCAGGTCCCCAGGATAAAGAGCGTCACATAGTGCTTCGCTTCATCCGTGAAGATGCTGTTGGTAAAAGGACCGCGCGTAGCGCCGATTAGCGTCAGACCGGTCTCTTCAGTCAATTCCCGACCAGCGCACTGCTCCGGTGTTTCGCCGAACTCAAGGTGTCCGCCGGGTAAAGCCCAGGTGCCTGCGCCATGCGAGCCTGCGCGCCTTCCGAGGAGCACGCGACCGTTGCGAATCACCAGCACGCCGATGCCAACCTGGGGAATGTTGCTCTCCATAAATGTTTGAATGCCTCTTGACCGCAAACCGATTTTGAAAATTACCATTGCCTGCGCGAAAATTGATAGGGGCGTAACTTCTTTGATGGATAGGTATAGTAGACAAACCTCACACCCCATTCGCCGTAATCGTCTTGCCCAACTGAAAGCGTCACTTCAAATTCATTGCCGACGCTACGCTGCGAGCCCGGGTCCCAACGCATTCGTAATGACTGGACTCGCCAAGCCCCAAAATAGAATCCTTCACCGTCGCCGACGAATCCGCGAAGATAAGCATCTGAAGCTATCTCAATCGCCTCCAGATGCGGCAGAACCATCTCAGCCAGTTGGACGAATTGAGTAAAGGGCGCGCGCTCGTCCCCGTCAATTCTGAGCGCAATTTGATGGCCACGGTGCGGCCAAAGACCTGCCCACCCTACGGGTTGCCCGACGTAGCTGAGGTTTGCCGCATCTAACGATGCCCGCTCACCATCTTCCGATATAGCAATCTCCGTCATATCTGAAAATATCTGTTGCCGGTCACTCAAAAGCTAAGAAATCTTTGATAGGTTTCTTAGCTTTATATTTGTGCAGTATCTTTAGCTGGTCGCGGTAATGCGTCGCTTCATGGCCTGCCAATCCTCAGCAACAATAGCCCATCTCTCATGATCTCGCCATCGTCCACCGATTTTTAAATATCTCCGTGAGAAGCCTTCCTTGCTGAAGCCGGCGCGCTTCACAAGGGCTATTGATGCGGCATTGTGCGGCTGTATGTTTGCCTCTAATCTGTGCAACTTCATCCTCTCAAATGCATACCTCAAGACCAATTGCATGGCCTCAGTCATATAACCCTGGCCGGCGAAAGGCGCTCCCACCTGGTAGCCCAGGTAGGCGCTCTGAAAACCGCCTCGGAAAATCTGGCTCAGGTTGATTGATCCAACAATAGCATCACTATCTTTCAGGCAAACAAAGAAGGCTTTGAAATCCTCTCTTTCGCATCGGCTGATAAAGTTTGCGAACTGCTGATGGCTTAAAATCGGGGATGCCAGGCCTTTATAAAAGCGAGTGCTCGCCCGATTGAGGATGATGAACTCATCCTCATCCTCGGGTTTGGGATGTCGGATATAAACGCTTAGGCCACTTTCTAAGGCTTTCTTTGAACTCATTGTACTCTTCATTGACCAAGCAGACCGAGAGCTAAACAGCTAGGCCCATTATTCGGTAAAAATCACTCGATGAAACAAATACCTGACTTCTTAATGGAATTTGCTCTTTGGTCGCTTCGGGAAAACTCAACACAACTCTCCATCGCTTATCAGTACTCACATTGGGATCGAGTGGATTGAAGTGCCATAAGCTCGCACGCATTTTCATTTCCGTTTCCTTGCCTTTGAGAGTAACGATTTTAACCTGAGTAGCGAAATCTCTCCATGAGCCATTTTGAGGGATAGAAAAATCAGGCATGACGACTAACCCGACCTTGGCGATCAGGAAATGATCATCCACCGTTAATAATTTAAGCTCGAACATTATGATCCCCTGGCTTTGAAAGGTTCGCGGTCGGGTTACAGCCATTGATGTTTATTGGCGAAATAATCGGGCGAGCGGTCGGGATACTTTTCATGAAATTTCAAATAGATGCGCAAATCTTTTTGATAACGCGCTTCCGAACCAGGTATAGAAGTGTGCGGAATATCCTGCAAGTGATGCTCGACCTTCCAGACATTGCGCTCTGACAACCGCCAGTCGTAATTTCCTAAATCGTTCAAATCGGCTATGCCATACCCTGTGAGCCGCCCGGTTTTATCTACATAAGCGTCGAAATAACTCATCACCAAATCACGAACCGAACGAAACACCGGTTTGCGACCGTGTAAGCCGATGTCACGCGAACGCGCTATCGAACCATATTTGCCCTTCTCTTTATAGAGAAATAACACGTGATCGAGATAGTCTTGCGATTCAATGCTGACGAGAAGCGGCGGATAGCCGTGTTGCTCTAAAATTACCGCCGCAGCAAGCGCGCCTTCCAGACAATGCGCCATTTTTTTTCTAATGACTCCGCGGAATGAAATACAGGTCTTGCCGCCTTTTTCGCGGTTGTATGCAAGCGCGCGTAAATAGTTTTGCACCTGCACAGGAGTACGATATTTTTGAATGACCTGCCACTCCTCGGCAGTAAAATCGGGTTTCGTCGGCTTCATAAATAGTTAATGAATTTTTCGGTAAACCACCGACTCGGCATCGGCAAACGGTATCGGAAAGGCGGCGATACGTTTGAAGTTTGCCGGATTGTTGTTTATCAAATCCTCGGCATACTGCTCAAGCGGCGCAACCCAATCGGCTTTCTTGAGCCCGGTTCTGACGAGCAGATAATCGCAATCGTTAAAACGGTCTCTTGCGGCTTCGGCGGTCAACCATTCAACTTTAAATAATGCCGGCGCGCCGCGCCTATTGGTCAACAGCCTGGCATACAACGCCACATTAGACGGGTTCAAAAATGGTGAATTGACGACGACCCCAAGAGTCGGCGTATCTGTAAGGGTTGAGACTTTAATGGTCGAAGGCGAAAGGGTTTCCTGTGGGGTTTGTGGCGCTTCGTTTTGAAGGTGTGCGCTTGACGGGTGTTCGCGCCAGTCCCCTTCAACGGATTGCACTACTTCAGGTATGCTCCAATCCTCTTGCAAGGGACGGTGATCGAAGCCGAAATAGTTTCTTCCATAGACCATCCATTGAAAACGCGGCGTGTTGATAATGTAGGTGCTTTGTCCTTCTGCAGGGTATTGCGCATTGAAGAAACTGATAAACGCCCAAACCGCGATAAGGGCTACAGGAGCCAGTTTCAAGGCAGATGGAAATTTATTTTTGAAGTCAAAGCGGAGGGCGTTTAACCAACAGGTTGAGAGCACGGCGACCGCTGGAAGCACCGGAACCGTGTAACGCAAATCCTTATTGGCAACGGTCGTAAACAGAGCAATGCCGCTCAAAATCCACAGGTAAAGCAGAAGACTCTCTTTGCGCCGGCGAATCAATGAATAAATCACGCCGAAAACAAACAGCGCCGCGAAGGGAACTTGAATCTGCGGACTGAGCAACCCGTGAACATAAAACATATTTGACATGAAGCTGAAAAGCGGCGCTT
>JBIOWC010000251.1:0-8698 GCA_044868105.1 Blastocatellia bacterium | reverse complement strand
CCCCCGCCGATAGCTGAAAGATTATGGATAGACGAAGCTGCTCACAAACTGACGCCGTGAGGGCTGTGGATTTCAAACACGTTTCAAAACCAGCAACCTGTTTGAGCGCCCTTGAAAAAAACTTTCGGGCGGCCCTATTTCCGCCTACCGGAAAGCTTGTCCGTGAGCCAATGAACGAAGGGCGCTGATGATTAAGAACACGGGCCGTCAGTTGCGGCCCTTTTAGGAGTAGAACGCTATGACCTGGGAAGAAAGATGGCATCCACTGCGTGAAGAATGGGTCATCATTGCGGCTCATCGCCAGAACCGACCCTGGAGCGGTTTTACGGTTGAACACGAGCCGTCCGCTTTGCCCGATTACCTTCCGGATTGTTATCTCTGCCCTGACAACCAGCGCATCTCAGGCCGGAGAAACGATTCCTACACTTCTACCTTCGTCTTTGATAACGATCATCCTTGCGTTGGGCCGGAGGCCCCGCAAACTCTCCAACCCCCTAAAGGGATTTATCAAAACCGCCCTGCCAGGGGCATCGCCCGCGTGGTCTGCTACAGTCCACGCCACAACCTTACTCTGGCACAGCTTGCGGTCTCCGAGATTGAACAACTCTTCAGCGTCTGGCAGCAGCAGTATGAAGAGTTGAGCAGGCGTGAAGGAATCAACCACGTTTTGATATTCGAGAACAAAGGCGAAGTCGTCGGCGTCTCGAATCCGCACCCACACTGCCAGATCTATGCAACCAATTTCACTTTCAAGACTATTGATACAGAGGCCAAGGTATCGCAGCGCCATTTAGAGCAGACCGGGAGGGTGCTCTTCCAGGAGATACTGATGGCAGAGCGCTGCGACGGACGACGGATCATCGCAGAGAACGAGACGGCGATCGGGTTTATCCCCTATTTTGCGAGGTACGCCTATGAAGTCTATATCTCGCCGAAGAAGACCCGCGCGAGTTTAGTCGGGATGAGCCGGGAGGAGTTACGCGGGATGGCCGAGGTGATGAAGATTATCTTGGTGAAGCTGGATAATCTGTGGAAGATGTCCTTCCCCTATGTGATGACCTTGCACCAGGCGCCGACCGACGGGGGCAGCCACAAAGGTTTTCATTTTCATATAGAGATACACCCGCCCTTGAGAATGCCGAATTTATTGAAGTATTTGGCGGGACCGGAGATCGGCGGCGGCAACTTCCTCTCAGACACCGCCCCGGAAGAGAAGGCCGCAGAGTTGCGGGCGCAAGCCAATGTTCATTATCAACAAGCATAGAATAAGCCAAGAACAAGCGGAGAGACTGACGAAAATATAGACTGGGGCAATCCGTTATAGCGATGACTTTATTGAGCAGGTATAACGAGGGCTCTACTCAGGTTGCTGCAACTCAAACGGGAGGGAGACAGACACAATGGTTTTAGTTACCGGCGGCGCTGGCTATATTGGCGGCGTGACGATTGAACTGCTGCGCGAGCGCGGCGAGCGGGTCGTTGTTCTGGACAATTTATCGCGCGGCCATCGCGCTGTGGTGCCAGCCGACATAGCTTTTTACCAGGGAGACATCGGAGACCGCGATCTGGTAATGCGTATCACGCACGAGCATCAGATAGAGTCCTGTATACACTTTGCGGCCATCGCCTACGTCGGCGAATCGGTTGCCGAACCGGCGAGCTATTTCGAAAACAATGTGGTGCAGGGTATCGCGCTGCTTGATGGTCTGCTGCAGGCGGGCGTGCAGCGTTTGGTTTTTTCTTCCACCTGCGCCAGTTATGGCGAGCCCCGAGAGATTCCGATTTCTGAAAACCACCCGCAGCAACCGACCAACCCCTACGGCTGGTCGAAATTTTTTATGGAACGCATGATGGAAAGTTACGATCAGGCTTACGGGTTGCGATTCGTTGCCCTGCGCTATTTCAATGCCGCAGGCGCCACCGAACGCCTCGGCGAAAGTCACGACCCGGAACCCCATCTCCTGCCGAATATTTTGGCGGCGGCGCTGGGACAGCTTCCCGCGGTCTCGGTATTCGGCAACGCCTACCCGACGCCTGATGGGACGGCGATACGTGACTACATTCACGTCGCGGACCTGGCGAGCGCCCACATTCTGGCGCTCGATTACCTGCGCGCCGGAGGGCAATCGGAATGCATCAACCTGGGTAATGGGAAAGGCTATTCGGTGCTGGAAGTCATCGAGACGGCGCGCCGGGTGAGCGGAAAAGAGATTCCCATTCGTATGCAAGCGCCGCGACCGGGAGACCCCTCTCATCTGGTGGCCAATGCGGAAAAAGCCCGCCGGCTTCTCGGCTGGCAGCCGGCCTATCCGGAGCTTGCACGAATCATTGACACCGATTGGCAGTGGCGCGTGAAACATCCGCGAGGGTATGCCTCAGAATAGCAGGTGGTGCGATACCAAAGCCGGTGGTTTTGCGGGAGCAAATTTCTTTGTGCCCTTTGTGCCTTTGGTGAGCTTTGTGAGCATTTTATTTTGACAATATATATACTCAAGCTTTCAACGAAGATTTCTCACAAAGACCACAAAGCTCCACAAAGGGCACAAAAAAAGCGCAATCTTAAACAGTGGCAAATTTAACGAATAAGGTTATTCGCTATGATTCGTCGAGGCCTGCTCTTCTTTGTTTTAGCCGCTGGTTGGTTGGTTGCCAATGCTATGTTCTCGGCAACCGCCGGGCAAGAGCGGTCGCCCTCGGCAAAAATCGCCAACGCCAATTTTGTTCTCGCTTACGATAGAAGAGGCCTCACGAGTCTTGCCAATCCGAACGACCGCTACCGCGCCGAACTGCTGTCACCGACAGGTCGCCTGGGCGATACAGTGGTGAAATATCAGGTCGGTGATGGCGACTGGCTCGATATCTTTACCACCGGGCGCAAACTGGAAGCCGAGCCGGAGAAGGGCACGCTCGTCTATACGGATTTCGACAAGGGCTCGCCTCTAAAAATGGTTCAGCGGTTCCATAGCGATGGCAACCTGCTGGACTGGACAATTGAACTCGAAACGACGATGGATTTTCCGGTTCTCATCGGCGACCTGGCCATCCCTTTGCCGTGGCGTGCGCCGGCCGGCGAGACGCCTGACGCCATCTTTGAGCGCAGCTTTACCAAACATCATTTTATCTCCGGTCACGGGTCGTTTCTCTATTTCACCAGACCAAACGGCGAGCCGCCCTACCTGGTTATCACCGTGCATCCCGGAACCAAGCTCGAATATTACACGTCGGAGGGAAGGGGCAATTACCGGGCCTACATTCACTCAGGCTTTAGCGGAAATCAGCAGGCGCGCGGAACCTGGCGACAGCCGCACACCTCTTTGAAACTCGGACCGGCCGGGTCGCCAACCAGCAAAGTCATTTACGGATTCAGATTTCAATGGGCGAAATCTTACGACGAGATGCGCGAAATTCTTTACCAAGAAGGCCTGTTTGACATTCGCGTGGTTCCCGGCATGACGGTTCCCGAAGACCTGGCCGCGAAATTTTCATTGCACACCAAATGTCACATTGAAGCGCTTGAACCGGAGTTTCCAAAAGAGACCAGGCTCGTCTATCTAGGCGAAAAACGACCGGGCTATCATCTCTACCAGGTCGAATTCAAACGTCTGGGCGAAAACCTCCTGACCATACGCCATGACGGCGGGCGCAAGACGCAACTGGAATTCTTCGCCACCGAAGGGCTAGAGACGCTAATCAAAAAACGCAGCCGGTTTATCACCGAGCGTCAGCAGCACCGCGACCCTGCCAAATGGTATGACGGGTTATTTTCGGTTTATGACATGAAGAGCAAAGTTCTGCGCGGACCCGATAACACGGACGGCTTCGACCACTGGTGGGGCTATGTACTGGCGAGCGATGACCCGGCGCTTTGCAAAGCCCCGTTCGTCGCCGCAAAAAATGTTCACTTTCCGGTCCGTGAAGAGATTGCCGCCGTCGAGTATTACCTGGAGCATTTCGTCTGGGGGAAGCTGCAACGCACGGACAAGGAGGCGCCCTACCCGTACGGTGTTTACGGCGTGCCGAACTGGATGGTGAATCGTGACCCTGATCTGAGCAAGCGCGCCGGCATCAGTAACAGCAACCTCGACAAGATGCACATCTGGCGCTCATACGATTATCCGCACATCTTCATGCTCTATTTCCACATGTATGAGATCGCCAAAAAATATCCCGCGATGACAAAATACCTGGATGCCGCGGGCTATCTCGAACGGGCGCAGCAGACGGCGCGCGCCTATTTTTTATACCCTTACGAAATTCTCCCCTGGTACGAAACCTATAAATGGGGTTGCTACAACGAACTGGTCATTTTGGAGATTATCGCGGCTCTCGAAAAAGAGGGCTTCACGGAGAAAGCCGATTGGCTGCGCGGAGAATGGGAGAAGAAGGTCAAGTATTTTGTCTATGATGACAAATATCCGTTTCGCTCCGAATACGCCATTGACCGCACGGCTTTCGAGTCGAGCTATGCGCTGGCCAAGTACGGCGCGACGACCGATATGAAGCCGGACAGCAATCTGTGGATGGATAAGCGAACCAAGAGATGGTATTTGCACCCGGCGGTCAGGCGCGAAGATGCGCGCGCCTTTATGGAGCGCCAGCTACGGGCGGGGCTTGCGGTGCGTGGCTGGCTGGAGTCGGCCTATTACCTTCTGGGCGCCGATTTCACCGCTTCATCCGACACTGGCGCGTTGAGTTATATGGCCAACATGGGAGGCTGGGGTATCCTCGATTACGCCGTCAACTTCGCCGACGTGCCGTACGATTGGTTACAGTTGGGCTACGCTTCGTACCTCAGCTCGTGGGCGCTGATGAATACCGGGCGAGCCGAGAGCCATTATGGTTACTGGGCGCCCGGCAAAGAGAATGATGGAGCGACCGGCTGGCAGTTTATGACGGCAAAATTCGGGCGCGCCTGGATTCGCAAAGAGGTTCCGCGAGGCGCCTGGCCTTACGACGGCGAGATTGATCTCGGGTATGGCGCCGGCCTGCGTATGGCGGCAACCATCCTCACAGAGGACCCGCTCTTTGATTGGTTCGCCTACGGCGGCGTCCTGCAAATCTCCGGCGCGCAACTTTCAATCATTCCGCGCGACGGCGTGCGAAAGCGATTTTATGCGGTGCTGGGCGAGCAGCGTTTGCAACTCGAACTTGACCGCGACGGATTCGCCGAGGGTCAGCCGATCATCATAGACAAAAACCTGACGCGTCTTCGTTGCGCGCTTGAAAACCGCACCAAAGACGCGCATACGACCTTGTTGAAAGTTACGCCAACGGGCAACGCCTCATACGAGGTTCTGCAAAATGGCAAGCGCGTCGGCGTCGCTAAGCCCGGCACCGAGTCGCTCATCGAGATTAATGTCACCAGGCCCGCGGCAGCGATTGAGCTCATCAAGGCGACGGTTAAGCAGTAAGGCAAAAGTAAAAGGCAGGGCAAGCCCATCGTAGAGCGGATCTGAAAAATCCCGAAGGGACGTCATTCAATAGCCTGGGGTTGCAGCCCCAGGACTGATAGCTACAACCCGAAGCCCTGAAAGGGCACGCTATGCGGGCGTTTTCATGCCCTTTCAGGGCTTGGATGGTGATTGCGACTTCGACCCAACGCGTTGCGTTGGGCTATTGAACCAGCGCCCTTTCAGGGCTTTCACGGACGGTTCAAACACCCTCTGACGCGAGGTTTACTTTATTGACCTTAGACACCGTTGTTTAGGTGCTGAACGGAATCGTAGGGATTGTATATCTGATACCGAATTGCAAATTAAAATAAGCTACCTGTAGTGGAGAAGCGGTCATAGACTGCGCAGGTCGTCGGTCGGGGACCGATGCTCAACTCACTTATTGTATTTTGTAATCTGGTATGACTGGAACGATTCGGAGAGTTTATGAGCAAGAAATTGATTGCACTGTCTCTGGTTGTTGTGGGCGTGCTGCTGGCATCCTTTCCGGCATTTGCCCAAAGCGGGAGCCTCACCCTGGATGTCAACAAGCTCGGCCCGCGCATTCCTTCCAGTTTATACGGCATCTTCTTTGAAGAGATCAGCCATGCTGGCGAAGGCGGCCTGTACGCCGAATTGATTCAAAATCGCGGGTTCGAAGATGCTAACCTGCCGCCGGCCTGCAAACTCGAAGATGGCTTCTTGATTCCGCCGCGAACCCCGCACTTTTGGGACCAACCCAAAGTCAGCGAGTGGAAGATGCGCTGGAATGTGAAGAGCGAGTGGCCCGCCTGGTCACTTGAAACCACAGGCGGCAGCACGGCGGCGCTTGACCTGGTTGATGTGAAGCCGCTCAATCAAGCCACGCCACACTCTCTGCAAGTCGCCATCACCAACGCCGCGTCCAGTGGACGAGTCGCCGTCGTCAACGAAGGATTCTGGGGCCTTGCCGTCAAAGCGGGCGAAGATTACAAGCTGAGTTTCTATGCTCGCTTTGACAAAAATTTTCATGGTCCCGTCACCGCTTCTCTTGAAAGTAAAGATGGCCAGGTGCTGGCCACCAGTAGCTTCAAAAATCTATCCGGTGAAGCGTGGCGCAAGTACGAATGTCGGCTGACGGCAAAGGGCACGGATGCCAAAGCGCGATTCGTCCTGACTTTTGGTTCTACGGGAACCGTCTGGCTCGATTTTGTATCGCTATTTCCGGCGCGGACGTTTAAGAATCGCCCGAACGGCTTGCGCCCCGATCTTGCCCAAATGATTGGCGACCTCAAACCGGCTTTTGTGCGCTGGCCTGGCGGCTGTTTCGTCGAAGGACTCGCCGTCGAGACCCGCCCGCAGTGGAAGAAAACCTTGGGCCCCCTCGAAGAGCGCCCGGGCACCTACAGCCCCTGGGGATATTGGAGCACGGACGGCTTCGGCTATCACGAGTTCCTGCAATTTTGCGAAGACATCGGCGCAGATGCGCTCTATGTTGCCAATGTCGGCATCTCCTGCGCCTTCCGCAGCGGCACCTTTCTGCCTGATGACCAGTTGCCGACGCTGATTCAGGACACCCTCGAGGCCATCGAATACGCCATTGGTCCGCCGGATTCAAAATGGGGCGCGGTGCGCGCCAAGAATGGCCACCCCAGGCCATTTCCGCTCAAGTATCTTGAGGTCGGCAACGAACAGCAGGGAGCGCGATATGGGGAAAGAGTGGCTAAATTTACGCAAGCCATCAAAGCGAAATACCCGCAGATTAAAGTGGCGCTCAGTTCCTGGATTGCCGGCATTGACGAGCGCGCCATTGCCGCCGCCGGAAAGATTGACATCGTTGACGAGCATGCCTACAAGCCGTTGAACTGGGCGATTGAAAATTTCGACAGCTTCGCCAAGTATAAACGCGGAGATTGGGAACTCTACATCGGCGAGTTCGCCACCAACGGCGGCGTGGGTAGAGGCAATCTTCTGGCCGCATTGAATGACTCGGTCTATATGATGAGCATGGAAAAAAATTCCGACCTGGTGAAGATGGGCAGCTATGCGCCGCTACTTGAAAATGTCAATCACCTGCCGCGCAACTGGGAGGTCAACCTCATTCACTTTGACAGCAGTCGTGTGTTCGGGCGCGCGTCTTATTATGCCTGCAAGCTCTTTGCTGAAAACCGCCCGGATGTAAATCTGCTGACCAATGTTGACTATAGACAGACGAGTGAACGACCGGTCGCCGGTCGCATAGGGGTCGGCACCTGGAACACCGCGGCCGAGTTCAAAGCGGTGCGCGTCGAGCGTGAGGGTAAGCTCGTCTATGAAGCCGATTTCGCCAAAGGGGCCGAAGGCTGGACGCCGGAAAGTGGCCGGCGGAATGCCGGAACCTGGGCCGTAGAAGACGGCGTGTACCGGCAGAAAGATGCGGCCATTGCCTGGTCCTACTTCGGCAAGGAAGACTGGAACGATGTAACGGTCACGCTGAAAGCGCGGAAGCTCAAAGGCGCAGAAGGCTTTTTGGTCTCGGCCGGTTACGCGGATGGTCGAAGGGTTCAGTTCAATGTCGGTGGCTGGAACAACACTCAACATGCGATTCAGGTTGGCGACGCGATAACCGGTGGGGCGGTTCGGGGCAGTGTTGAAGCGGGCCGCTGGTATGACATCAAAGTCGAGGTCAAGAATCGTCACATCCGCGCCTATCTCGATGGCGAGTTAATCAAAGAGGTAGAGCTGGCGCGCATTGATACGGTGCTTGCCATCGCCGGCAAGGACGAAGCCACCGGCGAGATTATTTTGAAAGTCGTCAATAGCAGCCCGGCGCCCGCGCCGATGACCATCCGCATCAACGGCGTAGCGAGCCTCGCCGCGCAAGGCCGTGTCACGGTTTTGACCTCGGCAGACCCGAAGGGTGAGAACTCGTTTGAGAACCCGACGAAGATTGCGCCGGTAACCAAACCCATCAGCGGCATCGGGACCAATTTTACCCATGAATTTCCGCCGTATTCGCTGACGGTGATGCGATTGAAAACGAGAAGTAAATAATAATTGGTTCGTAGAAGAGACTTTGATCAGGTGTATGGAACGCGAAGAGCGGATCTTAGAAATGTCGTTCGCCGCAAAGCGGCGTCGAGAGGGTAGCCAGAGGTGAAACCTCTGGAACGAAAAAGCCGCAATTTCCCGCTTTGAAGACGCGGCAAAAGATTCTGGCGCATCTTCAATGTGCGAATCTCGGTGCTTGCTCCCAGACGGTGCACGTCTGGCTACCTTCTTCGTGCGGTTCCGGCGCATTTTTGAAT
>JBIOWC010000250.1:0-4793 GCA_044868105.1 Blastocatellia bacterium | reverse complement strand
GAGCAATAAAAAGTTCATCGTTCCTGCTTCATAACTTTCTTGTTCCGACCCCTGACTCCTGAAATCATGAAACGAAATCTCGGCGCCTTGCTACTCATCCTCTTTTTTTTCCTGCTGATTGTCGGGGTGAATTTCGTCTTTATGAACGAAGAGCAGGAGAACAAAGAGAACGAGCAATCCGGCAATCGCTCTTCCTATCGTTCAACGCCCTACGGAACCATGGCTTATTACACCTTGCTTGAAGAGAGCGGGTATGAAGTCACGCGACTCGAAAAACCGTTTACGACGCTTAAAGACCGCGCCGACATCAGCACCCTGGTTATCATTGCGCTGCCGCCGCTCGGCAATCCCAACGAAGAGGAGTTCGCGGCGTTGAACGAATGGGTCGAATCAGGAAAGCACCTCATCATCATTGATCGAGAGATTGCCGTTGAGATCGGTAATACGCGCGCACAAACCAGTAATCAATTGGGCGAAGCCAGCCCGCGCGCCTTGCAGCCGACACTTTATTCGCGAGGCGTAGAAAGCGTAAAACTCTCGAAATATGCCTCTCGCGTGAAGGTTGAAAGAGGCGCGGCAACCTATCTTCTCGGCGATGACAAGGGGGCCATTCTTGCTGATGCAGAAGTCGGCAAAGGGCGCGTCGTCATGCTCACCGACCCCTTTATTGTCGCCAACAACGGCATTGATCAGGGCGATAATGTGGTCCTGGCTACCAATCTTTTTGTGCATGCGCCGAAAGGCAAAATCGCTTTTGACGAATATCATCACGGCTACGGCGGCACCGGCGATGACGGCAGCGCCCTGGCTTATTTCAACGGCACACCCGTGAAGTGGATTTACTGGCAAAGCCTACTCATCACCGGCTTGTTGGTTTATACCTACGGGCGCCGGTTCGCGCGCCCGATTCCGCTCAGGCGTGAACGCCGCACCACGAACCTGGAATTTGTCTCTTCGATGGCAAATATCACGCGCCTTGCCAGAGCCAGTGACCTTGCCATGCAAAATATCTATTCGGATTTTCACAGCAAGCTTTGTCGTTATAGCGGACTGCCAACGCGGGTTGATTCGGCACGACTCGCAGCAGTTGTAGCGCGCCGAATGAAGGGCGACGAGCGCGAGTTAAAACAACTTTTAGATAAATGCGAGAGGGTCGCGCAAGGTGAACCGACATCGGATTCCGAGCTTCTGAAATTGGTTACCCGCATTCGCGAAATCGAAAGAGAAATCCGAGTCTAACCGGTAGTCGGTAGCCGGCCGCCGGACAGTTGGTCAAGATAAACCGACTACCGACTACCGACTACCGGTTACCAACCACCGGTGCTTATGATCTGGATATTTTTGTTGTTAGCCTTGCTTGCCGGCGCGTCGGTGCCGTTACAAACCGGCATCAACTCCTCAATGGCAAAATGGACGGGCGGCAATGCGCCGTTTGCATCTTTGGTTTCCTTCAGTGTCGGCACCATTTCCATGCTGATGTATATGCTGGTTTTGCGCGTGCCGTTTCCGGCAATGAACGACCTCGCGCGGGCGCCTTTATGGATGTGGACAGCCGGAATGGTGGGCGCATTTTTCATCGCTTCGACAACAGTCACGGCGTCGAAGATGAGCGTCGCACTTTTGATTGGCCTGGTCACCGCCGGACAAATGATTGTGGCGCTGGTGCTCGACCATTTTGGCTGGCTGGGGTTTGAAACTCACCCGATCAATCTCTGGCGTATCGTCGGCGTTGTGCTCCTGCTCCTTGGCGTAATTTTGCTGAGGCTATATTAGTATGAACCAACTGAAAGAAAACCTGATTGCATGCATTGCTTTTCTTGCGGTCGCCCTGCCGCTTCTGGTCACCCTCTTTTTTATCCTAAAACTCGCGCGCTATTCACGCCGCATAAAAATGAACGTTGAAGGGGCGATGCTCGGCTTGGTAGGGAGAGCCGAATCGGCAATCAATGGTGACGGAATGGTCTTTGTTCGCGGCGAATTATGGCACGCCCACGCTCGCGCGCACATCCCAAGCGGCGCGCGCGTGCGCATCACAGGCTTCAAGCAGCTGGCGCTCGAAGTCGAAGCTGTAGAAGACGAGCGCCCCGAAACCGCATCAGTTTTTTCTCGCCTCTAAAATCAAAAGCACGGGAAAGTTCAAATACTTTTTTGCCGCGGGAACTTTTTCAACAAGCGCTTCGTCGCCCACAAATTCGTAACTTTTCAAACCCTTAAATCCTGCATCATCGAGCAAATTCATATAATCGGCGACCGTATAGCGAAACGCGCCAAAACGATATTCGACCTGCTCGCGTTCAAAATTCGCCTCTTTACCGGCGGCGGCCAGTTCAGGATGATAGACCGAAAAGAGGTATCGGCCGCCCGGTTTTAATGTGCTGTGCGCTTCACGAAAAACCGTTGGCAAGTCGCTCAGGTGTTCGCCAATCAAAGCGCACAACACGGCATCGAAACAACGGGCGCGCAGCGGATGCGGTTTTTGCAAATCGGCTTCGAGGAGTGGCGCGTGCGGATTATGGCGACGCGCAACCTTGAGCATACCCAGTGAAAAATCCAAACCCACCGCCTGACTTCCGACAGCAGTCAAGGCGCGAAGATTTCTGCCGGTGCCGCATCCGGCATCAAGAATTTGCTCATCAGGTTGAGGCGCCAGCAGATTGATAGTATGTCGCGCATCCATTGCCACCACCGGGTTGGGTGTCGTGTCGTAAGTTTCCGCCCACAAATCGTACCCTTTGCGAACCTCTACACGTTCTACTTTTTTTGCCATAAATACAAAAGCATTGTCCGTACCACCCGTTACCCAGGCGATACGGACTTGATAACCTTTCATTACGAATCATCGCCCGGCGGTTAAAGACCGCCACTCAACAAGAAACATTTTTAAACTTATTTCTGCGAAACCAATACCTGTTGGAACGTCGGCGGCAAAGCGTGAAGTTCCGTAGAGCTAAAGCCCGCGTTGGCGAACATCTTTTCATATTCCGCAAACGTATAGGCATCGCCATTGGCCGTTGAAGCCAACATGACCATCGCAAAGGTCGCCGGTTGCGGTGGCGAGACTCTATCTTCATTAGGAATAAATTCAAACGTCACCGCGCGACCGCCTGGTTTGAGCGCCGCATAAACTTTTTTCATAAGCGATTCGCAAGTCGCCACATCGAAGTGGTGGAAGAAATTCGTCAGCAACACCACATCGTAACCGTCGCCGAAATCTACTTCGAAGGCGCTGCCCGGTTTAAAGGTTAAACGGTCAACGACGCCGGCTTTTTCGGCATTCTCTTTGGCAACGTCCAACACCGCTTGCCAATCGAGGGCGACAATTTCAGCATTGGGATTAGCTTTCGCAATAGCGATACCGAACATGCCGTGACCAGCAGCAATGTCTAAAACCTTGCAACTCGGCATGGAAGCTGCGTCAATCAATTTGGCAATCAATTGCGCAGGCATCGCCATCATCCCACCCATACCGCGCGCGAAATCCACCCACACCGGATGGTTATCTTCAACAGTGCCTTCATCGCTCATCATGGTTCCGCCTTTGCGAACCACTGCAGCAATATCATCATAAGCGGCCATCAAGGTTGGAGAGAGCAAAAAGCCTGAAACCGCTCCGGCATACGCCGGTGAATGGCGATTGAGGTAAAACGCCGCATCAGGCGCAAGGGTATAGGTGTCTCCGTCTTTGGTCAAAAATTCGTTTACCGTCAGGTAATCGCACAACACGCGCATACCTTTTTCCGAGGTATTACATTTTTCGGCGAGCGCCTCCGAAGTGTTTGCGCCTTCGGCAATCGCCGTAAAGACATCAAGGTCAATAGCGCCTTTCAACACAGCAGATTGTTGATAAGCAACAATGGTTTGAAAAATTCTTTCTGGGGTCGGGGGATTAGCTTCCATAAAATCTCCTTCGTAATGATTAATGCTTGTTAAGAAATAATCACAGAGGCACAGAGACATTGAGAGAGAAGAACGGCTTTTTTCTCTCTCAATGTCTCTGTGCCTCTGTGGTAAAAATTTAGGCCAGACACCTAAGCCGAGGCGCCTTCTTTAATCAGGGCGCGGCTGATGACGACGCGCTGAATTTGATTGGTGCCTTCGTAAATCTGCGTAATCTTCGCGTCGCGCATATATTTTTCAATCGGGTATTCGCGTGAATAACCGTAACCGCCAAATAATTGCACGGCGTTGGTCGTCACTTGCATGGCAACGTCTGTGGCAAAGACCTTTGACATGGCGGCCAGCTTGCCGACATTTTTTGCGCCTGCGTCAATCGCCCGCGCGGCCGTATAAACCAGTTGCCTGGCGGCTTCCACTTGCGTTGCCATATCGGCGAGCATCCATTGAATGCCTTGAAATGAAGAGACCGATTGCCCGAATTGCTGGCGCTCTTTGGTGTATTGCAAAGCCAAATCCAAGGCGCCCGCAGCCAGTCCAACGGCTTGCGCAGCAACAAACGGACGCGCGACATCGAGCGCCATCATCGCATGTTTGAAGCCTTGCCCTTCTTTGCCGCCAAGCACCTGCGATTCGTGAACCCGGCAATTTTTCATGTGCGTTTCGTTTACCGGCACACAGCGAATGCCCATCAAATCTTCGCGTTTGCCAACTTCAAAACCCGGTGTGTCGCGTTCAACGATGAACCCCGTAACGCCGCGCGTGCCTCGGTCGGGATTGACAGTGCAGAACATCGTAAAAACATGCGCCGCCCCGCCGTTGGTCGTCCATTTTTTATCGCCGTTTAAAACATAATGGTCGCCGTCTTTGGTGGCTTGCGATTTCAAACTTCCGGCATC
>JBIOWC010000249.1:0-2786 GCA_044868105.1 Blastocatellia bacterium | reverse complement strand
CTTTAAGCGAGTTAAGAAATTCAATTGTACAATGCGCAAAATGTCGAAAAGGTTTTTTAGAAAGCTCCGTGAGAGCCCGTTGTCCATGTGTGGAAACCCCTTCAAGAAAAAGGCGACGTAATATTTCTTGAGAGATGCATCCGTCATCAGAATCAAATTCACCATAGCCTATAAGCTTATTCATTTTGCCCTCCCTGTAGGCTTCTCTGAATATTCAGCTTGCCGGCGCATTCAGAGAAAATGCGCTTGTCCTCGTGTTAGCTAGACGCGAGTAAGGCAAGCCGAATTTGAAAATCAATTATATCTGCTACTCACAAGGTGGCCTTTTCACCGCTTGCCGCTCTACTCTTCATTTGTTCACTTTCTTTGGCGACTTCGGTTTAGCGGGAAGTTTGTCAATCTCTGCATCTGGCTTTAGCTCAAACAGCATGCCAGCTTGAACGCGCAAAACCTTACAGAGTTTTTCGAGTGTATCTAGGCTTATCATGCGTGCCGTGCCGTTCCAAATGGGATATGCGCTTTCGTAACGAAGTCCCGCCGCATCAGCTAACTGTTTGGCGTTCTTATAGCCGCGCGCTTCGGCAACATCTTTGACGTTCAGTACCATCATTGCCTCCACTTTATCACTTCAGTAAAGAAAATACCAAAAAGCTGTAATAATTACAAGAGACTGTAAGCTTGGCTTATAGGCAATTCACCGATAATTCAATATTATGCAATAAATATCGAATTTGTATATTATAAGAGACAAAATGGATATTGAAAGAAATTACAGAATATTGTAATATCTAATCATTGAAGTTGATTGAAAATATAGCCGAAAGTCGAAAGCACTGATTAAAGCCTTGATGCTAGATGCGAGTAGATGAATAGAGCAACGTAAGCGAAAGCTGGCGTTTGATTCCCACTTCAAACGAACCTATTAACAAATAGAAAAGGCTCAGACGTTGGAGCGCCTAAGCCTTTAAATTTCCCGAATCGCGTAAACGATTCAGAAAGGTTTTACAATCATGAAAAACTTACACTCAAACAGTAATCAACACAAGACTGACCGCATCGAGAATGCCATCGCGCTGATTGAAAACGGTAAAGTATGGCAGCAAGGCGAAGGCATTTACCGGGTTTTCACCGATAGATTCGCTGGAGCGTACACCGTTACCTCAACAAGCTGTGATTGCCACGACTTCACCGAGACATTAAAAGGGCAGTCGGCATGCAAACACATTTGGGCCGCGGTCGCAGCAGATGCCGCGATGCTAGTTCACGCCATCAGAATAAGCCAAACCTATACTGACCTTGAAAACCTCGGCAAAGCATACGCACAAGCTTTGAAGGCTTTGCCCCAAGCGTTTGTGGAAATCGCGCGAAGTGAATACCGAGCCAGGCGCGATGCGCTCGCGAGTGAGCGCCGACGCGATGAAGAGAACGCCGTTCTGATTAAGCCACAACCCAAGTCAAACGGGCGCTATGGCGCGATTGAAATTTAGCAACGATGGGCAGACCCAAAAGTCTGCCCGTCGCCTTTGAAAGGATGCATGATGAAAAAGAAAACCTCTTCAAAAAAGAAGCCAACGAAGAAAGCCAGGCGCAAGCGAACCAAGAAACTAACCCTGCAACCGTATCAGGCGCCCAAGACGGCCGCAGAGCTCGGCATCAACTGTTTAGTCGAAATTACTGAGGGTGTTGTTTGCGGCGCCCCGGCTGAGTGGTTTGATTATGAACTCGGTAACAAAGATTTTTACCCGGGCTTTGTCTGTGATGCTCACAAGGTCAGTACGAGAGTTGAAAAGCTGGCAATGCCAACTTCGATAGAAGCCGCTGAGAGAAGCCGAATCGAGGCAATAAGGGAAAACACCGTCTGAAACTCAAACTCTTCTTAAATCGAAAGCGCGACGGTCGCGCGCACGGTCTTTATGGCAGGTTGATCAACCTGCTGATTCCAAAAACAGCAAAAGCGAGTCAGTCACCGGTGAAAGTTGCCGACTCGCCTTGCATAGCCAACCTCGAAAGGAAGGTCAAATGAACAATACATCAATTCCAAATAACCAACAACCGTTCACTGAAAAGCAGAGCGGCATGATTGTCGAACTTATCACCGCCTCCGACGCGGGTAATGTCAATAACCTGACATTACTTCTCGGCGTGATTCGCTCTGATATTGCTTCCGGAAACCAAGAAAGGGCTGTCGCTCTGATTGATTCGCTCTTGCTTGAAACAGCCAAGTACGCGCCTGACTATGGCGAACAAAATTGAATTTTATTTCAAACCAGAGGGCTATCATCAAGCAGCCCTCTGGTATTTATGGAGGATGACTTATGCCAGTCAAGATTCTGAAAATTTTTCACGGAACAAATATAATGCGGGCGCGTCTCGCGTCGGGTCGTGAAGTTTGGGGCTATCGCTGGACCCATAATGGGAAAAAATATACGCGCGCAAAATGGGAGACTCGCAAGGATGCCGAGGATGCGCTCTACAGATTAAAGCTGAGAATACGAGATTCAAAAGATCCGGATTTGCAGAACTCAAAGCTTACCCTTGGTGTGTTGCTCGATACCTTCATCGAATATAAAAGAGTACGCGGGGCAAACAAGAATCGGCTTAAATCAATCGAAACCATTCTCAATAGATTTATGAAGGTTACAGCGAGTCAAAAGCTTTGTGAGCTTACGACGGCAGACCTACTGGCGTATCAATCCATCAGACTGGAAAAGAAAATTCACCATCATAGCATCAATAAAGAGATGGTAATCATCGGCTCTGTAATGCGCTCAGCAAAACTATTTTTT
>JBIOWC010000248.1:0-35671 GCA_044868105.1 Blastocatellia bacterium | reverse complement strand
TTTTAATCAAACTGATCCCTGAAGATTTGCCGCGCCTCACGGAAATCAGTGTTGACCGTTCCGTGCTGGGCTTCACCTTTTTACTCTCGTTAATCACCGGGGTTTTGTTTGGCGTGATTCCGGCGGTTCAAGGCTCGAAGACCGATTTGAATGAAGCGATGAAAGAAGGGGCGCGCGGTAATACGGGCGGCTATCGCACCAAACTGCGAAGCGCGTTGGTCGTTGCAGAGGTTGCCATTGCTCTCGTCTTACTGGTCGGCGCCGGACTTCTTGGGCAGACCTTTTTGAAATTGCAACGGGTGAGTTTAGGCTTCGATACGCAAAATGTCTTAACCGCGATGGTCGAATTGCCGGCGGCCGAGTATGCCAAGCCTGAACAGAAAATTGCTTTCTATAATCAATTGCTTGAACGCGTGAAGACGCTGCCGGGGGTGAATTCGGCAAGCAGCGTATTGCCGTTGCCCATCAGCGGCGATGATGCAAATGGAGGGTTTGGAATTGACGGGCGACCGACAGATCCGGGCGATGAACCGCAAACCGATTTTGTTTGGGTTAACCTCGATTATTTCAAGACCATGAAGATGGCCTTAGTCGAAGGGCGCGAATTTACTCCCCAGGACAATCTGAAATCGCCCCTCGTGGTTATGGTGAATGAAACCTTTGCCAATCGTTACTTCCCCGATGAACAGGTTTTGGGCAAACGCTTGCACTTACCCTTCTCCTCCGGTGAAAAGAATACGACGCCGACAGAGATCATTGGCGTGGTCAAAGATAGCAAACAGCGGGCGGCGCTGAACGAAGCCGCAGTCCCGATGCTTTATATGGCCTATGCGCAATTGCCGTTCTTAAATCAAATGTGTCTGGTTGTGCGGACCGACACCGAACCGCGAACCCTGGCCAAAGCGATTCAGAGCGAAGTGACCGCGCTTGATAAAGACCTGCCGCTTTCGGAAGTTAAAACCCTTGACCAGTATCTTGGTAATGCCGTATCCCAGCCGAAATTCAGCGCCGTGTTATTTGCCCTGTTTGCGGGTGTGGCCTTGTTACTGAGCGCCGTCGGACTTTACGGCGTGATGGCTTATTCGGTCACCCAGCGGACCCACGAAATCGGCATTCGGCTGGCGCTGGGCGCCCAGAAGAGCGATGTTTTACGCATGGTGGTGCGTCAAGGCATGACGCTGGTCGGCCTGGGTATCGTGCTCGGTATTATTACTGCTTACGCCGCCACTCGTTTGATGGCAACCCTGCTTTACGGAGTCACGGCAACCGATACCCTGACCTTCATCGCGGTGGTTGTGGTTTTGCTAGCCGTAGCGCTTATCGCCTGTGCCGTACCGGCGCGCCGCGCCACCAAGACCGACCCGATGATTGCGCTCCGTTACGAATGATTTCGATTTTGGATTTTAGATTTTAGATTTTGGATTGACCGAAATGGTGGCAGTGCGGCGCACGGTTTTGCTCGGTCATCGCAAAAATCCAAGTCGCCAAGGGCCTGGGTTCAACGGTGCAGGGGCCATCCAAAATCCAAAATCTAAAATCCAAAATCTCAATTGTGGGATTGATTTGTCCCACAAGCGCACATCGGCTTTTTCAAACCCCATTTTGCAAACAATAAAATCAACTATTACTTCACTTGTTTTAGCCTTCCGGTGGCATAGAAATTGACTATTACCTAGAGGGGTTGCTCGACTCCAGCGAACCATTTACGCCCAGCGAAAAAGATGAGTTGCTGAAAGGTTTTTATGAAGCTAGGTAAACACTTCATCATTTTGATATTCGCTTTCGGGGCGTTCATACCATTAGCCGCTTCGGCCTCCAGCCGACCTACCCATCGCGCTCATTCGATAAACCACCTATCGCAAAGTTCGGAAGCCGCAACTACGGCGCGCCATTTTGAAATTCAAAAGCTTGCCGAAGGCGTCTACGGAGTCATTCGCAAAGACCTGCCGGGTCTGATGGTTGATGCAAACAATGTTTTTATCATCAATGATGAAGATGTCATCGTTATTGACTCAAACGGCGCGCCGGCAATCACCAAAGAAGTTTTAGCGGCGCTTCGCAAATTGACCAACAAGCCTGTGAAATATGTCATCAATACGCACTATCACGACGACCATATTCGCGGCAATCAGGTCTATCGTGAAGCCTTTCCGGGCGTCGAGTTCATCGGTCACGAATTTTCGCGCCAGTATCTGCCGGGTCAAGGCGCGACCAATCGGCAAGGGTTTCTGACCGGCGCGCCAGGTTTTGCTAACCAGATGCGCGACTTTTTAAGAAACAACAAAAGCCCGGCGGGGGGCGAACTCAGCGCGGAAGAACGCTTGAGCATGGAAAGCGACCTGCGGTTAATTGACCTGGTGTTGAGCGAAGGCGCACAAGCGAAGACCGTTTTACCGACCATCACGGTCAAAGAGCGATTAACTTTGCACAGAGGAGAGCGCGTGATAGAGGTTCTCCACCTCGGAAGCGGGCACACCGCCGCAGACCTGGTGGTTCATCTCCCAAATGAAGGCATTGTCATCACCGGCGATCTGGTGGTTGCGCCGATTCCGCTGGTCGGCAACCCGCAATCGCACATTGGTGCGTGGGCTTCGACCCTCGAAAAACTTTGCGAGCTGCATCCGAAAATTATTGTTCCCGGACACGGCGCGGTGATGCGTGATGACCTTTATGTCAAACAACTGGCAAAACTTTTCACCACCATCAAAGAGCAGACCGCCGCGGCCGCGGCGCGCGGTGAAACCCTTGAGCAAGCGCGCAAAAGCATCAACCTAGATGACCTTCGCAAACTATTTACAGGTGCGTCGCCGGTCAGAAAAATTGCCTTCAACATGTATGTCACCGGTCCCGCAATTGCCGCCGCTTTTCGCGAGGCGACAGCAAAACCCTAAGCGCCTTCATCGCGCTGTAAAGCTAGCGAGTACTTATGCAAACACTCTGGCAAAATTTACGTTATGGATTGAGGCTGCTTTTCAAGAATCCCGGTTTTACTTTTATAGCGGTCTTCACCCTGGCTTTAGGGATTGGCGCCAATACCGCCATCTTCAGCGTGGTCAACGCGGTGTTACTCAAGCCCTTGCCTTATAAAGAGCCCGAACGCCTGATTCGCGTCTTTGAAACCAGCAAGACCTTCCCGAAATTTCCTTTGTCGCCCGGTGATTTTCTGGATTATCGCGACCAGAACTCGGTCTTTGAAGAACTGGCGCTCTACACGCGCGGTGATTTAGAGTTGACCGCCGGAGATAAATCCGAGCGCCTTTCAGCCATGCAGGTTTCTTCCGGTTTTTTCAAATTGCTCGGCTATGAACCGATTCTTGGACGCGAGTTTTTGCGCGAAGAGGAACTCGAAAATCGCAATCAGGTTGCCCTGCTCAGCTATACGCTCTGGCAACATAATTTCAACGCAGACCCTGACATTATCGGTAAAACCGTGACCCTTTCCGGTAAACCGTTCGCCATCGTCGGCGTCTTGCCGCAAGGCGTGCAACACGTCGGCGGCGAATATAATTCGCTGCCTTACGGCGACAATGTGGCGATCTGGTATCCGACGACCCTCGACCCCAAAAAAGCTATACGCTTTGCTCATTACCTCAATGCCATCGGACGCATGAAGCCTGGGGTTAGCCGCGAACAGGTTGACGCGGATTTAAACGGCATTGCCGAACGCCTGGCTGAGCAGTATCCCAAGACCAATAAAAACTGGCGCATTCGCATCAATCCGCTTTATGAAGAGATTGTCGGTGGCACCAAAAAGACCTTATGGATATTGCTCGGCGCGGTCGCGTTTGTTTTGCTGATTGCCTGTGTCAATGTCGCGAATTTGATGCTGGCGCGTGCTTCAACGCGCGAGCGCGAAATTGCCGTGCGGGCGGCACTAGGCGCCGGTCGCCTACGCCTCATCGGTCAATTGCTCACAGAGAGTCTGGTGATTGCGGCGATAGGCGGGTTGTGCGGCTGGCTCTTTGCCGTGTGGGCGATTGATGCGCTATCTACGCTAGCCGCTTCGCAGATTCCACGCCTGCATGAAATCAATCTTGATTACCGCGTGGTCATCTTTTCAACCATCGCTACGCTATTCACGGCGATACTTTTCGGACTGGCGCCGGCCTGGCAAAGCTCGCGGGTCAATCTTAACGACGCCTTGAAAGAAGGCGGGCGCGGCAACATTGGCGGGGCGCGGCAAAAGCGACTGCGCGGCGCGCTGGTGATTGCGGAAATCGCTCTGTCGCTCATTTTACTTATCGGCGCCGGATTGTTGTTGCGCAGTTTTGTTAAAGTGCTACAAACCGACCCCGGATTTAAACCGGAAGGCGTGATGACCCTGAGCATCGAATTGCCCGATGCCCGATATGCTCAACCAAATAGCGCCACGACATTTTATGAGCGCTTGCTGGAACGGGTCGCCCAGCTTCCGGGTGTACAGTCGGCGGGCGTCAATACGGATTTGCCCTGGACGGGTCACGATGAAAATGTGGGGTTTGATGTCGAGGGGCGCACCTTCCCGTCCGACCAGGGACCGAAAGCGCGTTATCATATGCTCTCGGAAAATTATCTCTCAACTATTGGCGTTCCCTTGCTGGCGGGCCGGTGGTTCAATGCGGGCGATACGGATAAAAGCTCGTCGGTGATTCTCATAAATCAAAGCATGGCGCGGCAGTATTGGTCGGATGTCGCATCGCTCAGCGAGGTTGTCGGCAAACGCATTACCTTTTCGAGTAATCCGAAAGATGATGATTGGTTTACGGTTGTCGGTATTGTTGGCGATATTAAAGACACGCCGGCGGACGCCGAAGCTGTGCCGGCGCTTTACTGGTCCTATAAACAACAGCCGCAGGGAAAGATGTTCCTCGCCTTGAAGACCGATAGCGCGCCCAATCCGTTAATCGCGGCGGTGCGCAACGAATTACAGGCGCTCGACGAAAACTTACCGATTGCCAATGTCCGAACCCTCGATGACATCGCCCATACGGCAGTCGCCTCCAGGCGGTTTACTCTGCTGCTGGTCTGCTGTTTTGCAACCGTGGCCCTGCTCTTAGCCGCCATTGGGCTTTATGGATTGATTGCTTATTCGGTGAGTCAACGCGCCCACGAAATGGGCATTCGATTAGCGCTCGGCGCTAAAGCGAAAGACATCATCGCTCTGGTCGCGAAAGAGGGAATGGGGCTGGCGCTTGGCGGTATCGCGTTAGGGTTAGCGGGCGCCTTTACCTTGACCCGATTACTGGAGAGTCTGCTCTATAACATCAGCGCAACCGATTGGCTGACCTTCAGTGTGGTTTCGATACTTTTGACAGGAACGGCTCTGGTAGCCTGTTTGGTGCCAGCGCGTCGCGCTACGAAAGTAGACCCGTTGGTGGCATTAAGGTATGAATGATTTCAATTTTGGATTTTAGATTTTGGATTTTGGATGACCGCTGCTCGAATATGCAAAGCTCGTTGGCGGAGCAACTCTCAGAGTGTCAGAAGGTCGAGCAGCCGAGAAAACTCCGAGAATCCAAAATCTAAAATCCAAAATAATGAGGATACGTTATGACTTTCTTACAAGACTTACGCTATGGCTTACGGATGCTTTGGAAGCAACCGTTATTTACGATCGTCGCGGTGTTGGCGCTTACGCTTGGCATTGGCGCGAATACGGCAATTTTCTCGGTCGTCAATGCCGTGTTGCTGCGCCCCTTACCGTATGATGAATCGGAGCGTCTGGTGCTCTTGAATGAACGCAGCGAACAGATGGACGGCATGTCCATCTCGTATCCGAACTTCATAGACTGGCGTGAGCAAAATCAGGTCTTCGAGCATATCGCGGTCTATAATCGCAACGATTATAACCTGACGGGCAATGGCGAACCGGAACGCCTGGTTGCCGGTCAAGTATCGGCCGACCTCTTCACCGTGCTGCGCGTCAATGCCGAGCGTGGACGGGTCTTCACCAACGAAGAAGATAAACCGGGCGCCTCGCCGGTCGTGGTGCTCAGTAACGGTTTGTGGAAACGGCGTTTTGGCAGCGACCCGAATATTGTCAATCAGGACATCCAGCTCAATAACCGCAGCTATACGGTTATTGGGGTGATGCCTGAGAAATTTCTCTTTCCCAGTCGCGTTGAAATATGGGTTCCGGTTGGCCCGCTGTCTGACCAGGAAAGCTGGAAACAACGCGGCAATCATCCGGGGCTTTACGGCGTGGCGCGCCTCAATCCCGGCGTAACCATTGAACAAGCCCGCGCCGAAATGGATAACATTGCCGAAAATCTTGAGAAACAATTTCCCAATTCAAATCAGGGCAATCGCGTTCGCACCCAACCGCTGCTGGAAAATTTTGTGCGCGATATTCGACCGGCGTTGTGGATTTTGCTTGGCGCGGTCGGCATGGTGCTGTTGATTGCTTGCGCGAATGTCGCCAATCTCTTGTTGGCGCGCGCGACGACCCGGCAAAAAGAGATTGCGGTGCGTGTCGCGCTGGGTGCCAGCCGCTGGCGCATCATTCGGCAAATGCTGACGGAAAGCGTGCTGCTTTCACTGGTCGGCGGGGTCCTGGGTCTGTTATTGGCAAATTGGGGCGTCGCTTTGATTTTGGCCATCAGTCCGAATGGCATTCCGCGTTCGCGGGAAATCAATCTCGATATTCGCGTGCTGGCTTTCACCTTGATTGTCGCGGTGCTAACGGGTCTTATCTTCGGACTGGTTCCGGCCTTGCAGGCCAGTAAGCTCGATGTGCAGGGCACCTTGAAAGAGACCGGGCGCAGCACGACCGGCCGGCATCATTGGGTGCGCAGCGGTCTGGTGGTTGTGGAAATGGCGATGACCTTGATTTTACTGGTCGGCGCCGGATTATTGATTCGCAGTTTTTATCAATTGCAACAAGTAAATCCCGGCTTCTCTTATGACAATCTGTTGAGTTTTAGTGTTTCGCTTCCGGAAAAGAAATACCCGAAGGTTGAGCAACAGATTAACTTCTTCGCGCAGGTCGAACAGAATCTGCAAGCTTTGCCTGGGGTAAAACATGTCGGACTGGCTTCGGGACTGCCGCTCGGCAATAACGGCTGGCAGACCTCATTTACGATTGTCGGACAACCGGAGCCAAAGCCAGGTCAAACGCCTTTGCTCGAAGCCTGCCTGGCAAGTCCCGATTATTTTGAGACCATGGGCATTCCGCTCATCAAAGGTCGGTTCTTTACCGCGCAAGATAATCGCTCGCACATGACTGAAGAGAAGATGCGCGGGATGACCGAAATTCAGCGAAATATCATGGGCCTAACTGCCATCATTATTGATGAGGAGTTTGCCCGACTGTATTTTCCCGATGAAGACCCGATTGGTAAACAGATTCGTATGGGCGGCAGCGACCCGAGTAATCCGACGGCGACGGTGGTCGGTGTCGTCGGCCGCGTCAAGATGGATGGGTTGAATACCGATTCCAATCGCGTGCAAGGCTATTTCCCATTTCTGCAAATGCCCTTTAGCGGGATGACCGTGGTGGTCAAAGGCACGGGTGACCCAACGGCCTTAGTGGCGGCGGCGCGTAAGCAGATTCTTGCCGTAGATAGCGACCAACCGATTTATGAAATCCGCACCATGGAAGAGATCAAATCCGAATCCATCACCACAGAACGCTTGAATCTCACCCTGCTGGGCATCTTCGCCGGCGTCGCCTTGGTTCTCGCGCTTGTGGGGATATACGGGGTGATGTCTTACGCGGTCTCGCAACGCACCAATGAAATCGGTATTCGCATGGCGCTCGGCGCGCAAGCCAGCCACGTCATGAAGCTGATAGTTGGCGAAGGCATGATGATGGCGATTATCGGTTTGGTGATTGGCCTGGTCGGCGCCTTTGGCGTCACCCGGTTTATGGAAGGCATGTTGTTTGGCATTAAACCAACCGACCTGATGACCTTCGCTTCGGTTTCGCTCATCCTGGCAGGAGTGGCTCTGGCAGCCTGTTTCGTGCCGGCCCTGAGAGCCATAAAGACCGACCCGATGGTGGCGCTCCGTTATGAATAATTGACGGTGAGTTGGTCAGAGTGAAAGAATCGTTTGGAAGAAAGGGTAACCAGCTAAACTCAAAATAAGGAATCAGCCGATGCCACGACTATTTAAAATTTTGAACGCTACGCTCTACGCCCTTCTCTTCTGTTCGGTGCAGTTTGCCCAATCCGCAAATGAACAGCCTAAAGCCGGCGATTTGAAATTCGAGCCCTTTACGCTGAAGGTTGATAACCAGACGGTCGAATGCGAACTCGGACATTTGCTGGTTCGAGAGAATCGAAAAAACCCGCAGTCGAAGTTGATTGAACTGGCCTTTTTGCGACTCAAAAGCACGGCGGAAAAACCGGGCTTTCCGGTGGTCTATCTCGATGGCGGTCCCGGTTCATCGGCGATTAACATTGCGCGCATTCCCGACTATTTCCACGCTTTTATAAAATTGCGCGAAGCCGGCGATGTAATACTCTTAGACCAACGCGGAGTCGGACGCTCCAGGCCAAACCTTTCGCGGCTATCCTCAGAACCGTTGCCCACCGATATCTTTGCCGATAAGGACCTGGCGCTGCGGATTTTAAAAGAGCGCGTCAAAGCGGCGGCCGATTATTTTCGCTCGCAAGGCGTTGATATTTCAGCATACAACACCCGTGAAAGCGCCGCTGATGTTGACGACTTGCGCAAAGCCTTAGGGGTAGAGAAAGTTAATCTGGTGGGCTTTAGTTACGGCACGCATCTCGGACTGGCGTGTATTCGTTATCACGCGGCGCATTTAAATCGCGTCGTCTTAATTGGCGCCGAAGGGCCGGATAACACGGATAAATTGCCGAGCACGTCAGATAAATCCGTGCAACATCTGGCTGAAATTGTTGCGCGCGACCCTGAACTCGGAAGTCGGATTCCCGACCTCTTTGGCCTCTTGAAGCGCGTGCTTGAGCGTTTTGAAAAAGAGCCGGTCAGTATTCGCATCAATAAAAACACCGATAAACCGCTTGATGTGAAGGTCGGCAAATTCGGATTGCAGTTTTTAATCATGCGCGATTTGGGCGATAGCAACGATTTGCCGGTTTTTCCCGCCTGGTTTTACACCATGGATAAAGGCGACTGGCAAATCCTTGCGCGCTTTGTCGAAAGGCGTTACAACCAATTGAGTGGCGGCATCCAACTCATGTCTATCGTTATGGATGCCGCGTCGGGTTGTTCAAAGGCGCGGCGGCGGCAGATTGAAAAAGAGGCGAAGACTGCCCTGCTTGGCGACACGGTGAATTTTCCTTTTCCCGGCGTTGGCGAGGTGATCGGCAATCCCGATTTGGGCGACGAGTTTCGTTCACCGCTTAAAACCGAGGTGCCGACGCTCTTTTTCAGCGGCAGCTTAGATAACAACACACCCACTTTTCAAACCCGTGAGGTGCGTCGCTTGTTTAAGCGCAGCACGCACCTGATTGTCGAAAATGCCGGGCACGAAAGCATGTTGGATAAGGCAAAGGTGCAACAAACGATGGTCGCTTACCTGCGCGGCGAGGATGTCAGCCAGGTGAAAATCGCTTTGCCGCCATTAAAGTTCTTAGCCATACCGGAAATTAAAAACGCAACACCGTAGCTTGAAGTGTTGCACAGGATTTTATTTAGATTGGGAGACAATAGTAATGAGTGAACCAATGATTCAAATGAAAGGTGTTGAAAAATTTTATCAACACGGCGTTTCAAAAACCTTTATCTTGCGTCGCATTGACCTGGATATCAAAGACGGCGAATTCGTTTCGATTATGGGCCCGTCGGGGGCTGGCAAATCAACGCTCCTGCATATTATGGGCATGCACGATAACAGCTGGGGCGGCGAGTATAACTTTTTAGGGCAGCCGGTTCATAAACTGAACGCCAAGCAACGCGCCGAACTGAGAAACCAAAATATCGGTTTCGTTTTTCAAAGCTATCACCTGCTCGACCATTTAACGGTCTATGAAAATCTCGACATCCCGCTTTCCTATCGCAACGTCAGCAAAAAAGAGCGCGACAGTATTGTTTGCGATACGCTCGACCGCTTCAGCATCGTCGGCAAAAAAGACCTCTACCCGACGCAGCTATCGGGCGGGCATCAACAACTTGTTGGGGTGGCGCGGGCGGTCATTGCCAATCCGAAAATTATTCTTGCCGACGAACCGACCGGCAACCTTCATTCTGGACAGGGCAAAGAGATTATGGAACTCTTCAAACGCCTGAATGATGCGGGAACGACGATTGTTCAAGTGACCCATTCGGAAGTGAATGCGTCATACAGTAATCGCGTCATTCAAATCGCCGATGGCTGGATTGTCAAAGGCTGGGACGACGCGAAGTAATCGTCCGACTTAAGTAATCGTCTGACTTGAAATTGGCTCCTGGAGCCGGTTTCGTGATTCAAGGTTAGAGGTTGGCTGCAAACTAATGAAAGATTCGTTGAACCACAAAATACTCATTGCGGATGATCAGCAAGATGTTCTCGAAGCGCTCAGGCTGTTGCTCAAGCCCGAAGGCTATGACATTACGGCGGTCTCTTCGCCGTCGGCGCTGATGAAGGCCATTGAGGAGAAAGAGTTCGATCTGGTGTTGATGGATTTGAACTATGCGCGGGACACCACGTCGGGTAAAGAGGGGCTTGATTTACTCAATCGCATTCAAAGTTCAGATACGACGCTCCCGGTTATCGTGATGACCGCCTGGGGAAGCGTTGACCTGGCGGTTGAAGCCATCAAACGCGGGGCGCGCGATTTCATTCAAAAGCCCTGGGATAATGCGCGGTTGATTACCATCTTAAGCACCCAGGCCGAACTCGGGCAGGCGCTTCGCAAAGGACAACGCCTGGAAGCCGAAAACCGCATGTTGCGCGACCAGCAGCGTCCGAAAATCATTGCCGAATCGGAAGCCATGAAACCGGTCATCCAAATCATCAATCGGGTCGCGGCTTCGGATGCCAATGTGTTAATCACCGGCGAAAACGGCACCGGCAAAGGATTGCTGGCGCGGGTCATTCATTCGATGTCTGAGCGCGCGGCGAAACCCCTGGTGACGGTCAACATCGGCAGCATTCCCGAAGGGGTATTTGAAAGCGAGATGTTCGGGCACATCAAGGGCGCCTTTACCGACGCGAAAAATGACCGGGTCGGCAGATTTGAACTTGCCGAACAGGGGACCTTGTTTCTCGATGAGATAGCGAATTTGCCAACCAGCCAACAACCGAAACTGTTAAGGGTTTTGGAAACCGGCGAATTCGAACGCGTCGGCACCTCGAAAACCCGTAAAACCGATGCACGAATCATTTCGGCGACCAACGCCGACATAAACGTCGAGGTCGAAGAGGGACGCTTTCGCCGCGATTTGCTTTTCCGTCTGAACACGGTTGAAGTCTTTTTGCCGCCGCTTCGCGAACGCCGCGAAGACATTCCGCTGCTTGCCATGTTTTTTCTGCGTCAACACGCGCAACGCTACCGCAAAAACATCGAAGCCTTTGACGAGGGCGCCACCCAGGCGTTGATGCGCTATTCATTTCCCGGCAATGTGCGCGAACTCGACCACGCCGTTGAACGCGCCGTTCTCATGTCGCAGGGCGATTATATCGAAGCCTTTGATTTAGGTCTGCAAAGAGGGCGCGAAGTGGCGCGTCGTCTTGAAGACATGAGCCTGGAAGAGGTCGAAGCCTTCTTGATTCAAAAGACGCTTGCCGAATGTGATGGCAATGTCAGTCGCGCCGCCGAAAAATTGGGCCTCAGCCGCAGCGCCTTATACCGTCGCTTGCAACGCTACGGGCTGTGATAAACTTTTGTTCGTCAAGATGGCTTCAAAGGCGCAAAAAATTAATAAACGCGACGGTTCGTCCGTTTCCAAACCTACCGGCAAACCTCAATACCGCAAATTCTCGCATGCCAGTTATGTGTTTATGATGTCGCTTCTGGCGGGCACGCCGGGCGTGGTGTTTTCAATGGTCTATTTATGGACGAGCGAATATACCGACAAAGTGAAATGGACCTTTTCGCTTTTGATTATCGGATTCTGGCTCGGCTGTTCGCTAGCGGTGCGCGAGCGCGTCATCTTTCCGTTGCAAACCCTCTCCAATTTGCTGGCGGCCTTGCGAGAAGGCGATTTTTCGATTCGCGCGCGCGGCGCCATACACGACGACCCGCTCGGCGAAGCGCTCTTTGAGGTCAATTCACTGGGGCAGATTTTGCGCGAGCAAAGGCTTGAAGCGATGGAAGCGACGCAGCTTTTGCGAACCGTGATGGCGGAAATTGATGTCGCGGTCTTTGCCTTCGATGAACACAAGAAATTGCGACTCGTCAATCGCGCCGGTGAGCGATTGCTGGCGCAACCGGCCGAACGCTTGACCGGTCATCTGGCCGAGGCCTTGGAACTGGCGGATTGCCTCGAAGGCGACGAGGTTCGCACCATGCAGAAATCGTTTCCCGGCGGGGCAAGTCGTTGGGAAATTCGGCGCAGCGTTTTTCGCGAACGCGGCGTGCCCCATCAACTGCTGGTGATTTCCGATGTCAGTCGGGCGCTTCGTGAAGAAGAACGCATGGCTTGGCAAAGATTGGTGCGCGTGCTCGGTCATGAATTGAATAACTCGCTTGCGCCGATTAAATCCATCGCCGGCAGTTTAGAGAGCATTATTGCCAAAGAGCCGCTGCCGTCGGATTGGCGCGACGATGCGCGGCGCGGCCTGGCGATTATTGCCGGTCGCGTGGCGGCCTTGACACGCTTTATGGAAGGTTATTCGACGCTGGCGAAATTGCCGCAACCGCAATTCCAATCCGTAAACATTGCCGCCCTCATCAAACGCATTGTCAATCTCGAAACCCGTTTGCATATCAACCTGCTCGAAGGCGAAGACCTGGTCATTCGCGCCGACGGCGACCAACTTGAACAACTGTTGATTAACATTATTCGCAACGCCGTGGATGCTTCGATGGAGACGGCGGGCAATGTGCAGGTGAGTTGGAAGCGGCGCAGCGGGTTTATAGATGTGCTGGTTGAAGACGAAGGGCATGGCATTGCCAATTCAAGTAACCTTTTTGTGCCCTTTTTTACGACCAAGCGTAACGGTTCGGGAATCGGGCTGGTTTTGAGTCGGCAAATAGCCGAAGCGCATGGCGGCACGTTGACCTTGGAAAACAAACGCCGTGGTCAAGGTTGTGAAGCGCGGCTGCGGATTCCTGCGCGTATGTTTGTTGCATCGAGCATCAAGTAGGGATTAGGGTCACCCCTGTAGGCGACCTTGACTTAAAGGCATTTTTCAATTCCAAAGGGTAAGCGATAGGTTTACAGAGCCGATAAGTTTACTAACTCTTTTCTTTCGATACTTTCAGGCCAACCACAAGAAAAATTAAGCTTTATTAAGCGCCCTCTAAAGGACTTTTCCCGGCAAAGGGACTATGCTGCAAATGGTCCGAGGATGCCTGTCTTGGCAGGGTTTCAGTTGATCGGGAAATACGATGGGCCGGGTGGTAATCCGCACGCCGAAGGGTTGCAACAAGGTCGCGCTTTGCAACTGAAACTATTTGAGACACTCCTCAATGAGTTGCGAGTAGGATGATTCAAGGATGGAATCTGGAGAGTAGGACTGCCTCTCCTCTACAAATGACCGCGCCGATAGCTGATTACCTTTCAATGCAAGGCTGGGACGGCTTATCGGTGCGGTTTTTTGTGCAGAGGCCCATTGTCAATAGCTGTGATTGTCGCGCGAGCGATTTCCCCAGGGGGCTTAAACCAACTGCTGTAGCCTTGTATAATGCGCTCATCAGAAAGGCTGAGTGACGGATGAAGGAGCAGGGACATTTCATTGGCACCTGGCGGCTCGTCGGTTTTGAAGAAGAGCAGGCGAACGGCGTAGTGCATTACCCATACGGACGAGAACCCCTGGGACTGCTGATCTATGACGCCAACGGCAATATGGCTGTCCAGATTATGAGTCGAGAGCGCGAGACTTTTCCGGTAAACGATTTTTCTCAAGTTGACGCTGAAAAGCTCAAAGCGGCGATTGCCGGCTTTACGGCTTTTTTCGGCACCTATGAAGTAGATGAAAAAGCCGGAGTCATCACCCATCACGTCGCGGGTCATGTGTTACCCGCCAGCGTCGGCAAAATTTTGCCGAGAGGGTATGAACTGACCGGTGACCGATTGATTCTCAAACCCTCGGCAAATCGCCGGGTGATTTGGGAACGAGTAGTTTGATGCAGTATCAGGTAAGCGGAACCTGCCAAACCTCGAAACGAGAGCCAACACCATTCTTAGCAATATAAATCAACAGGAGTTGAGCTAGATGAAGTCTATTCGAAAGACGATGGTTGTTTATCTGCTCGTTTCGATGGTTGGGGCACCGCTTGCACTCGCACAAACCAATTCATCAACCGGGCAAAAGTCTCTCACGCCCTGTCTTAATGACCCGCAACATAAGCAATTCGATTTTTGGGTCGGCGAGTGGGAAGTGACCTCAAACGGACAAGTCATTGCGACGAGCAGCATTCAACGCATTATTGATAGCTGTGTGATTTTTGAAAACTACCTGCAAAAGGACGGTTACAACGGCAAGAGTTTTAATTTTTACGATTCCGTACTCGGCAAGTGGCGTCAAACCTGGGTTGATGGCACCGGCACCGTGGGCGAATTCGTCGGCGAATACAAAGACAGAGCGCTTCAATATGAAGGCGAATCGCATCGAAAAGATGGTCGAAAGATTTTGCGAAAGATGGTCTTCTCTAGCCTTGGCGCAGATAAGGTTCGGCAGTATTCGGAAGCTTCAAGCGATGGCGGCAAAACCTGGAAAGCGGCTTTCGACTTAATTTATATCAGGAAAAAATAGACGGAAATAAAAACTGACCAGCCGATGATTTACATGAGGGCAAGCAAAGCTCTCAGCGAATTTCAAATCAAACAGGAGTAATCCCTATGCTAAGAGAGCGATTGAACTATGTCGGCGTGTTGGTTTTGCTGACCGTGTTACTTGGCGGGTCAGCCAAAGCCCAACAACCTTCGCCGGCTGTGCAAGCGGCGAATCGGTTATTACAGGCGCAGAAGTGGGAAGAAGCCTCAAACGCATTTGCCGAAATTACTAAAACTGAGCCGACCAATGGGCGCGGCTGGTACGGGCTGGGCTATGCGCAACATGCCCTGGGCAAATACGATAAAGCGGTTGAATCGTATACGAAAGCCGTGGAGATCTTGCGCGGGCCCTTTGCGATGTACAATCTCGCCTGCGCCTACGCGAGATTATCCGACAAGGAAAAAGCCTTCGAGTGGTTGAATAAAGCCATTGATGCGGGATTTACGCAGGCTATGCAGATTAACAGCGACCCGGATTTGGCGGCGCTGCGTGAAGACGGGCGGTTTAAAGAAACATTGGTCAAAGTTGATAAAGCGGTGCACCCCTGTCGCTATTTGCCCGAAGCCCGGCAACTCGATTTCTGGGTCGGCGAATGGGATGTCCAGGTTAATAATCAAACCATCGGCACCAACGTGATTAAAAATCTCGAAGAAGGGTGTGTCATCCAGGAAAACTGGACGGCGGCCGGCGGCGGAAATACCGGCAAGAGCATGAGCTTCTATAATCCGGTAACCAAAAAATGGCGACAGACTTATGTTGGCAGCGGACAGGGGGTCTGGGAGATGAGCGGCGAATACAAAGATGGCGCCATGCATTTTGCCGGCGAACTCTATAACGGTGGCGCAAAAATCTTAACCCGCGTGACTTTTTACAATCTGGGTGAAAAGGTGCGTCACACGCAGGAAGATTCTGCCGATAACGGACAGACCTGGAAAACCGTCTTTGATGCCACCTATGTTAAAAAATCTGCGGCCTATACCAACGGCGACCGCGCCATTAGCGAAGCCAGTATTAACGGAAAAAAGCTGGCGATTAATTATGGTCGTCCGAGTTTGAACGGGCGTGATATGTTGGGGCAAGCGGCTGTGGGAACCATTTGGCGATTAGGCAAAAATGAAGCAACGGAAATCGAAACGGCGGCGAATCTGAACATCGCCGGAAAGACCTTGAATGCCGGAAAATATTCGTTGTGGATGAAAAAAGTAAACGACAGCGATTGGTTGCTTTGTTTTCACCCGAAGACCAGCGTCTGGGGATTCCCTTCGCTGACCAGCGGGTACGTGGCCGAACTGCCTCTGAAGATGTCAAAGGCCAATACTTCGGAAGAACAGTTGGTCATTGCGATTTCGGATAATCAGGGTAAAGCCCAGATAAAGATTCAATGGGGCACAGCCATACTCAGCGGCGAATTTGCAACCACTAATTAGCCGACCATCGAAACGCATTAGTAGTTGCTCAATAAACCGCAAGGTTTGTTGATTAACCGATTTAGGGATTCGGATGGGCGGAGGGTAAGGGTATCTTCAGATTGGACAGAAAAGGCGGATTTTGCCGATTCAACTTATCCGTCTCATCCGAATCTTCCGCTCATCCGGAAGGTTAAATTAGAGATTTGCTGGCGACGCTTTAACTCTTGTGGCGAAGCTCGAAGGACTTTAAATATAGACGCGTAATAATTTTGCAATCTCAATGCATTCAATCGTTCTCAAATCATCGAGGAGCGAGGAGGTCGGACTTTGAGAGGAAAAATCGTTTCATCTATTCTACCTATTCTGTTATTGAGCTTTTCACTTTTGGTCGGTCAGGCGACAGCAAATCCCCCATTCGATTCACAGATTTCACCGGATAAATTCAAAAAAGAGGCTGAACGTGCGCTGCGAAAAGGCGACTTTGGCGAAGCCGAAAAATGGTACCGCAACTGGCTGGCCAGCGATTCACAAAACAAAGTGGCGCTTCTTGGGCTGAGCTTTGTATTGTTGAAACAGCGTCAACTCGACCAGGCCTTCGATTATGTGAACGAAGCGCTCAAACTGGATGATAGCTTAGCCAGAGCCTATGCCATCAGAGGTTCGGCGTTGCTTGGTTCAGGGGTTATCAATCGCGCCCGCGACGATTTTCGAACCGCGCTTGCTCTCAATAATGTAGAACCCTTGGCGATTTCCGGGATGGCGATGATTGCCATGTATGAAAATCGTTTGGGAGAGAGCATCAAAGGGTTCAGACGCGCCATCTCATATGAGCCGCGCGAGCCGGATTACTACTTCTACTTAACCCAAGCCGCCACCCGCGCCAAGTTTTACACCGAAGCGGCACAGGCCTTGGAACACTTTCTGGACGTTGCGCCAAATACCGACAAAGAACGCCGCGAACAGATGCGCGCCCAGGTTGATTTACTGCGATTTCTCGGCAAACAACTCAAAGTCTTCGAGTCGAGCGGCGCCATCAATTCGGCGGTTGCCTTTGATATTGTCAACAACCGCCCGATTCTCACCATTCGTCTCAATGATTCAAAAGAGCCGCTGCGCTTTGTTCTCGATACCGGCTCATATATGACAGTGATATCGGATGAGACGGCGCGTCGTCTGAAGATTAAAGCGGTTGCCAAAGGCGGGCGCGGGCGCGGCATCGGCGGACACTTTAATATCGTTTATGGCTTCCTTCGCTCGATGGAATTGGGCGAGGCTAGAATCGAAGGCTTGCCGGTCTTTATTCGTCCGTTCTTTCAAGATAGCAATCCGGTTGACGGCTATCTCGGGACCTCGGCAATTGCCGATTTTTTAACCACCGTTGACTATGATGCGAAATTAATGAAATTAATCCGCCAGGATTCACGGAGCGAAGTAGACCGCCAAATCAGCGCTATCGAATCCGGGACGCGGCTTAGAACCACATCCAATGGCTTACTGAGCGGCGAAGTCAAAGTCGAAGGCTTTAAAGAGCCCTTGCATTTCGTCATTGATACGGGCGCCACGACCTCTGTGCTTTCCGAAGAGTTCGTTTCGCAGAGCACCCTGAAAACCTTGCAGAGCAAAGAGCAAACCAACGTGCTCGGAGCCGCCGGAGTTGAAGAGAATGTTTCGACCCTCTTCATTCCGAGTTTGGATTTCGGCGGGTTCATTCAGCAAAACGTCCGCGCCCTGGTCTTGAATTTGAAACCGATTAATGAAACAACCGGGTTCCAGCAAGTGGGAATTATCGGCGGCAATGTGTTGAAGAATTTTCGCATCACCTTCGATTTTCAACGAACCATCGTGCATTTGGAACCGGCAAAGGGCGCGAAAAATCCGTTGAAACAAAACCAGTTTTTTAATATTTCAACCGCAACCGTGTATTAAGTTCACCAACAGGCGACGATGGGATGTATCAATCTACAGGGGTATCTTTCCATCGTTGCCTCTATCTGAAAGTTTCCCAGCCAAATCCGTACCGGATTAACCATCATTAATTGATTCACTATGACCTTGATTAAATTTCAGACCGCCTTGATTTGCGGGTTTCTTTACCTGTTTCTCTGTGGCGCGGGAAATTGTTCAGCGCAAAACGCCCGGCAGCAAATAGCCGGCAAATTGAATGAACTCAAACAGGGTGTCGCGCAAATGAAGCTCGACGAGGGGCAATCGCAAGGCTATTTGCGATACGTGAGCCGCGCCGATTCGGCGCTGCAATCCGATTATCTGTTTCTCAGTCTATTCTATTTGCAACAGGCCTGGATGATGGTTCGACCGGATGAATTCAGTGTGGCGAAGGCGGAGTTTGCCAAACAGGGGATGGCCGGGTTTGACGTGGAATGGAAAAAAGTTGCGGGCGAGTTGAAAAGTAAAACGCGCATTCTCGACGCGAAAGCTGGGTCGCATCCGGCGATGGCTGCGCAAGCCTTGATAGAAACCGCGCTCACGGTGGTTGGCCCGTATCATCAATCCAGCCGATTGTACGCGCTCAACGCCGATGTCGGTGAAGCGTTGATTTATCTGGGCCGGGCGCAAGCGGCAATGGATTTTGCCGTTTTTTGTAAAAATCTCCAACTGCCGACAACCGGCAATCTCATCAGCCTGCCGGCAATAGATGCTGAACTGAAAGATTTGGAATCAAAAATCGTTGCGGCTTACAAACAGCCGGAAGCGGCGACCAAACAGCGCGTCTTTATTCAAATCAGCGTCACTTTGAAGACGGCTGAAGAGTTGAATCGGGAAAACCGATTTGCCGGAGCCCTGGTCAAATACCTCGATGCGCTGTTGGAACTGACAGTGCAAGAAACGCCGGTGCCCGATGAACAGAAGGTGTTGTCCTTAAAATCGCAAAGCGAGACGTTAGGTAAGCGGTTGTCTTCAAGCGACACGGACGCGAGCCTGGGGGTGATTTACGGCGAAATGAGCGCCTACTTTCTGAAGCAAAATTCAACCGATGGCGAGAGCTTAAAACGCGCCGCCGCGATTATTGAAAAAGTATTACCAGCCTATTTCAAAATTACTCAGAAGGAAAAATGAAGGTTAAAAAATTTACATTCGGCTTACTCACGCTCTTTATATTGGCGTCGGTTTCAATGGCGGGTGGGCAATCAAAAAAGTCCAATACCACGAACGCCGCCAAAACAAATTCCCAACTGGTGACCATTACGCTGGTGCGTTGGCCCTACACTTGAAGTTTATCCGACCCGGCAAGTTTGCTGATTCGAGACGTGGTTAGTCGGTATGAAGGGAAAGCCAAATTTGTGAGCGAAAATTGGGGCGATTCCAAACTCGCCGAACGCTTTGGCGTGAAGCGTTATCCGGTAGTTTTTGTCAATGACATCCTGATTGCCAAACCCGATGATTTCGGTTGGAGCGGCAGCAAAGGGCGCTACAAACCCTGGCGGGAACCGGCAAATCAAGAACGCTTCAAACAAGACCTCGCGCGCATGATTGATTTGGTTTTAAGCGACCAGATGGAACTGGCGAAAAGTTATGAGGTGCATCTCGATGCCGCGGGTGAAGTGAAAGGACTGCCGAAATTCTCGGCCAGTAATCTTCAAGCCGAACCCATTGAGTCGGAAAAACTGGCAGGCAAGGTTGTCGTTGTTGAGTTTTGGGCGACCTGGTGTCCGCCGTGCCGCACAACGCTTGGCTGGTTGGGCGAGATGAAACGTCGCTACAAGGATCGTTTGGAAATCATCGCGATTGCCGTTGAATCCAAAGCGGATGAAGTTCGTCAGCTGATGACGTCGCTAAATCTGCCTGTGCAAACCGTCATGGCCTCGGATGAATTGTTGAAACAATTCGGCGACCCGAACAGTTTGCCAACCCTTTATGTGTTTGACCAGGAAGGCAAAGTCGCATCGGCTTTTTACGGCGCGCCGAAAGATTTGCACCAAAAGGTCAATAAAGTTTTTGCATCACTACTGAAATAAAACGCGGCAAGTGATTAACGGAAATATTTTGCCTTGATGAAGATTGCCGAAGGCGTTTGTAGCTTCCAACGCTGGGTTGTAAAAAAGTAAAGGCAATTTTTTGTGAGCCGGTTTGAAAAGCCTCCTATGTATAGGTCGCTCACCTGAGCGCTTTTCAAATTCGTCGCCCCACGAAGATTGTTGCTTGCTTTGTAGGCTGAACGCCTTTGGCATATTATTCAGCCGGTAAAATATTTTCTGCTCAAGTTAAAAAGTTGAAGCAAACGATAATGCTTCAAAAATGAGGGTGACGATTTGAGGGGAAGAAAGCGCCTGGTGGCTTTATTGAACCTGGTGAGAAATCCTCATTGAAACCCTCATTGCTCGAATCATCAAGCGGGGTTTTCACCAAACGCATCAACGTTCACCATGTTCCAACCTCAAGAAAGCCTTCACCACTGGCAAATCTTCCTCAACGTGTGAAAGAATCCTACGGATCCCGGCCAGTAAAAATCTCCAGAACCAGATAGACAACCGCTTGAAATTCTCGTTATTGAAAAACTATCTGACTGTTTGCGCGGCGCTCACTCTGACGGTTTGTATGATTGCCCTGCCGATGTGCGCCGAACCAAAGCCAATACCCACGCAGTAAATTATTCGGCTGGTTCAATTTCGCTAATTTAGATTGGAGCAAAAGTGAGTATGAAAAAAATAGTTTCGGCGATTTTAATTTTAATCGGGTTTCTAACGAGCCTGGGTTCAGCTCAGGATAGCAAGCCGAGATATTCGGTCTTTGGCGGCAAACCGGATGAGCGGGCTTGTGTGCGCATTGAATATTTCGACAATGTGAAGAAGATTATCCAGCAAGCGGCGATTGATTACGGAACCCCGGTCTGGAAAAAAGAGTATGAAGACGCGAAAGTGTTTGACACCTTTACCAAGGGCAAAATCTGGCGAATGGGTTCGAATTTTTGGTCGCGGCTTGAAACCTATGTGCCGTTGAAAGTCGCCGGCAAGCGTGTCGGGGCGGGCACCTGGTACCTGGGTTTACAGCGTTCGGCGGATGGCAACCAGTGGAGCATGGTATTTATTGACCCGATAAAAGCCCGCGCCGCCGGCATCTATGATGCGTTTCGTATTAATGAAGCGCCGGTTGATATAGCTGCGCCAATGACCATTGAAAAAGCGGTCGAGATTAAAGAGAAACTCACGGTTACGATAACCCCGCAAAAAGATGCGGCGAACAATGCGACAGTGAGAGTTGCCTGGGGACAGTTGCAACTGAGCGCTCAAGTCGAAGTCGAACTGCCGAACTGATGGAGCCTGCCATGACGGATTATTCGGCAACGCCGCTCGTAAAAAAACTCGGTATCAAAGAAAATTTTCGCATTGCCATTATCAATGCCCCGCCGGAGTTTGAGAACACACTGGGCAAGCTCGCTCCGGGTGTAGAAATCTTGCCCTCGGCAAAAGAGCCGCTTGATTTAATACTCTTCTTCACGAAGTCGCACGCCGAATTGATCAGAGAGTTTGCAAAACTTGCCGCCGCGCTTTTGCCAAACGGAATGCTGTGGATTGCCTATCCGAAAAAAGCCTCCGGAGTGGCAACGGATTTGAACTTTAATCTCGCGCAAACGACGGGCCTTGAAGCCGGACTGGTTGATACGAAGAGTTGCGCCATAGATGAGGAGTGGTCAGCTTTGAAATTCGTTTATCGCTTGAAAGACCGGCCACTCAAAGCGGAAGGCAAAAGGTAAAAGTAAAAATGTGCAGCCGCGATAATTTACTCGGCCCAATTGCAACAGCATATTTTTTCGTTTGCCCTTCTCAGGTTGCGCTCTCTCTGTGGTAAAAATTCTGCCTATGACGGCAAGAGAGATTCAAAACCGAATGCGCGACCTCGGTAGTGAAGAGCGGGCAACGGCTGCGCAATGGTATTTCAAGACGGCGCCCGGCGAATATGGCGAAGGCGATATTTTTCTTGGCCTTGATGCGCCGACGCTGCGCAAATTGGCAAAAGAGTATCAAGCGGCAAGCCTCGATATTCTATTGAAATTATTGAAATCGAAATTTCACGAAGAGCGGGCGCTGGCGCTCTTGATTCTGGGATTGCAATTTGCCAAAGCCGGAGAGCCTGAAAGAAAAGCGCTTTACGAATTTTACCTGGCGAACACCGACCGCATTAATAACTGGGATTTGGTAGATTGTTCGGCTCCCCATGTGGTCGGCGCATTTTTGCTTGATAAAGATAAACGAGCGCTTTACCGATTGGCAAAATCCGCAAGCCTGTGGGAACGTCGCATCGCCATGGTCGCGACCCATTATTTCATCAGGAATTATGAATTTGAAGCGACCTTCAAGGTTGCCGAATTGTTGCTTAAAGACCGCGAAGATTTGATTCATAAAGCGGTGGGGTGGATGTTGCGCGAAGTCGGCAAGCGCCATTTTGAGGTTGAAGATGCTTTCTTGCGGTTGCATTACCGGCAGATGCCGCGCACGATGCTCCGGTATGCGATCGAAAGATTCCCCGAAGAACTCCGGCAAAAATATCTGAAAGGGTTAATCTGAATGAGCGCTTCTCTGAACTTTTCCATTGCGCCGCTCGAAGCTTCAGATTGGGAAGCGGTGCGGGCAATTTATGAAGAGGGTATGGCAACGGGCAATGCGACATTTGAAACCCGCGCCCCGGCCTGGGAGGTGTGGACAACCGGACATTTGCAATGTTGTCGCCTGGTTGCCCGGCGCGAACTAGAGATTCTCGGATGGGCGGCGCTCACTCCGGTTTCCGGGCGATGCGTCTATGCAGGGGTTGCCGAAGTCAGCGTTTATGTGGCGGCAAAAGCGCAAGGGCAGGGGATTGGGCGAGCCTTATTGAAAGCACTGGTTGAAGCATCGGAAGGCGAAGGCCTATGGACGCTGCAAGCCGGAATCTTTCCTGAAAACCAGGCCAGCATCGCGATTCATAAACATTGTGGGTTTCGCGAAGTCGGTCGCCGCGAACGCCTCGGCAAAATGCACGGCATCTGGCGCGATGTGCTTTTACTTGAACGTCGAAGTCGCGTGATTGAATAATTCATCCACAGAAAGTAACGTATGGAAATTCTCAGCATCGAAACATTTTTAGCGTATTACGAGCGCCTTCGCGCGCGCACCTTGCGCGTCATCAACTGTATTCCACCAGATAAAATTGAATGGACCTATAAAGAAGGTAAATTCACGCTCGGCGATTTGATTCGTCACCTGGCGACGATTGAGCGATATATGTACGGCGAAACCGTACAAGGTAAGCCCAGTCGTTATCCGGGTCACGGCACAGAACTGGCGGAGGGCTTTGAAGAGACGCTCGCTTTCTTTCATCGAATGCACGATGAATCCATGCAAATTTTTCGTGGGCTGAGCACCGAGGATTTGCAGAAAAAATGCCTGACTCCGAATGGCACACCGATTACGGTTTGGAAATGGCTCAGAGCGATGACCGAACACGAGATTCATCATCGCGGACAACTTTATCTGTATCTCGGCATGCTCGATATCCCAACGCCGCCGATTTACGGACTCACTTCAGAAGAGGTACGAGCAAGAAGCCAACAGGATTAATTCATCCGCTTCTCGATTCCGCTTCCGTAAAAATCTAAAATTCGCAACTCATCCGACTGACCGCAAACCCGGCAAGCTGTAAGCAAAGCTTTGCAACCCTGAAATCCCAACACACGACAAGGAGAACTTCCATGAAAGAGTTCAAAAATTATCTGTTAATCTTCCACATTCTTTTACTGGCTTGTTTAACCTCTCCGGCGCAAGTTAAGCAGGCACAAAATGAAAGCTCAAAAGCTAGCCCTCAACTCAATCAGGCGTTTGATAAACTCAAAACTTTAGTCGGCAAGTGGAGAGCGAAAACCGAAAAGGGCTTAGCGGCCTATCTCTACTTTGAAACGGTTTCAAACGGCACGGCGTTGCACGAGCGATTTGTTGATGAAGGCGATAAAGCCCATTCCAACCTCATCACCATCTATTTCAAAGACCGCGACGCTTTGATGGCCAATCATTTTTGTTCGATGGGTAATCAACCGCGTCTGCGCACCGTTGCCATCGCTGATAATTTGAGCGAGATGACTTTTTCTCTGGCCGACATCACCAACCTGAAAACCCCGGATGCGCCGCATATGTACAAAGTCACTTATAAATTCCAGGACTTAGACCATATGGCGACCATCTGGACGATGCGCCAGGGCGGTAAAGATGTCTATGTTGAAACATTGAATTGGGAGCGGCAAAAATAGCCCTTTTCCCTTACTAGTGGTGTTGAAGTTTCCAGGTGGTTTATGCATCATCCCTCTGGGGAAATCAACGATGAACGAACCCGCCACACAACAGGCCATCACCATTCGCCACACCCTCAAACCCGGAGATGTCGGTTACATCATCTATCTGCACGGCAAGCTGTACGACGAAGAGTACGGACTAACGCAGGAGTTTGAGGGTTATGTGGCGAGCGCTCTGGGCCAATTTGCTCAGTCGCCGGACAGGCAAAAGGACTGCATCTGGATAGCTGAATTAAACGGGCAGATTGTGGGCTCCATCGCTATCGTCGGCTACAGCGAAGCGGTCGCGCAACTGCGATGGTTTTTGATTCATCCGCAAACGCGCGGGCAAGGTCTGGGGCACCGACTCATCAATGAGGCTTTGGAATTTTGTCGCCAGCAGAAATTCAAGTCGGTTATTCTTTGGACGCTTAGCAACCTCGACGCGGCTCGCCATCTCTATCAAGCCGCCGGTTTTGTAAAAACCGAGGAGAAGACCCATTTAATCTGGGGGCATCTGCTGACCGAAGAACGCTACGAATTGATGCTTGACTAACGCCTGAATCCATCGCCTGAAACAATACCCGCCTTGCCAGTAGTGAGTCAGTATGAAATAGGTTGGTATTCGATTGGCGCTAAAAAAGTAAAGTCTCGCCCAACGACCAGTAAACAGTGATCTCTGGACAAGTAAAAAGTTATCTTCGGATTAGACGGAAAAGGCGGATAAAGCGCCATCGGCTGGGGCGGATAAATCGCAATCCGCCTTTTCCGCCCCAGCAGAAGATGACCTTGTCGCTGACAACAGACCGCTGTTCTTTTACCGATAATTATTTTCATCCCCCTATTTTCACACTGACCCATTACCGCCTTGCCACATAGATTGACGAAAAACTCGCCGGTCGGGTAAAACATATATGTCCACTGAATTTTCAAGAAGGGCTAGCTCGGAGAGACCTTTCGCCATCGCGTCGCAGAAGTTAGGCTGCGCGAATTTATCTCAATCAGTATAGAGGAGATTATGAAAAGGTTAATTCTCATCATTGGGCTACTGCTTGCCGTAAACGCTCTCGCGATTGCGCAGACCAAAACCGAACCACCGAACAAACCGACTACTGAGCAGGCGCAAGACAATGAAGCCGCAGCGATTCATCTGAAAACCAATCTCGTTAATCTCAATGTCAAAGTCACTGACAACACCAATCGTCCCATTATAGATTTAACTAAAGAGGACTTCGTTATTCTTGAAGACGGCATTCAACAGGATATTGCCTTCTTTCAACCCATCACCGCGCCGGTCAATCTGGTTTTGCTTTTGGATTTTAGTGGCAGCACCCAGGATAAAAGAAAAATTTTGCTGAAAGCAGCAAAGAAATTTATTGAAGCGTTAAATCCCGACGACCAAATCGCGGTGGTTGGATTTACAAGAAAATTTCATCTGATTTCAAATTTCACTGCCGACCGCAAACTGCTCCGCAAGCGCATAGACGATACGGACAACATCGGCGGCGGCACCGGCTATTATGACGCGATGTGGAAAACCCTGGATTTACTGCGCACGATAAAGGACACGCGGAAGGCGATCGTTGTTTTAACCGACGGCGTGGATAGTTCGCTCTATAAAAATCGCGGTAGTTACTCTTACCTGGCGACCGACCACTCTTTTGAACAGTTGTTAGATCGCGCCTCGGAAGAGGATGCTTCGGTGTATCCCATTTGCCTGAACACGCTGAAGCCTCCATCCGACGGGGGATTTCTCGGCAGACTTTTGGGCGGCGATGATAAGGGTTATCGCGAGAAATATTATCTGGAAGAGAAAAAGTTGTACGATTTGGCGCGCCAGCAACTGGAAACCATTGCCGAAGCGACCGCCGGGACGATGTTTACGGCCAATCGCGAAGAAGATTTGGTTGGCGTATATCAACGCGTAGCTGCCGAACTGCACCTCTTTTACAGCCTGGCCTATTCTCCGAAAAAAGAGATGGGGAGCGGAGAATTTCGCAAACTTGTCATCAAAGCACATCGCGAAGGGGCAATCGCCAAAACCCGTAGAGGGTACTTCGCCAAATAGCTGACGCTTAGAGTGCCCGCGGGCACTCTAGACGCGCATTTCGCCGACACTTCTCTAATCATTCCGCGCCTAGAAATGTCTCAGCCTTGCGCTACTCTTAGTGCTCCTAAAAATTTGAAGCACGCTTTGTAATTCTGTTATCTTTTCCTCTGACGATTTGAAATCAGCCACAACTCAGATCCAGTGGAGAATCTACACGCTGTCAAGCGGGGGATAGACTCGCCTTACTTTGGTAAGCGCAGAGATTTGGACCTGAACCTCCAGGTCTAGTGAAGACTGCTCGACAGAAATCGGGATTAAAGGAGCGTTGAGAATGATCAAACTGAAAGTAAACGGTGTGGGCCGCCAATATGACGGCGAGCCGGATATGCCACTTTTGTGGTATCTGCGCGACGAATTGCAACTCACGGGCACGAAATTCGGTTGCGGGCAAGGATTATGCGGCGCGTGCACGGTTCACCTGAACGGCGTTGCGGTTCGCAGTTGCCAAACGCCCATGCAAAAGACCGCCGGTCAGGAAATAATCACCATCGAAGGTTTGCATCCGCAGGGGCAACACCCTGTACAACTCGCCTGGCAACAAATCAATGTCCCACAATGCGGTTATTGCCAGCCCGGACAAATTATGCAGGCTTGTTCATTACTCAAGAAGAAACCTAAACCGACGGATGCCGATATTGAAAGTGAGATGAAAGGCAACATCTGCCGATGCGGAACCTATCAACGCATCCGCGCCGCCATTAAAGTCGCCGCCAACACCAAGCCGACCGCACAGACGGCTCCCGGCGCGAAAAAAGTTGCGGGAGGTAAAACGAAATGAGCCGAATCGAATTAATCACTCGTCGCACATTTTTGGGCGGGATGTTTTCCGCCGGCGCTTTAGTGCTCGGCGCGCGTCTGTTGCCTGACACCTGGGCAGCAAATGAAGCCTCAACTTCAACCAGCGCCGCTACCGCTGCCTGGACGCCCAGCGTCTATCTCGGGCTTGAACCCGACGGCACGGTCATCATTGTGGCGCATCGGTCGGAGATGGGCACAGGCATTCGCACAGGTCTTCCGATGGTGGTTGCCGATGAACTCGAAGCCGATTGGAAACGCGTACGCATCGAACAGGCGATTGGCGATAAGAAATACGGTTCACAAAATACCGATGGCTCCTGTTCAATCCGCGATTTTTACGATGCCATGCGTGAAGCCGGGGCGACGGCGCGTTTGATGCTGGAAATCGCCGCATCTGAAACCTGGAATGTGCCGGTCGGCGAATGTCGGGCGCAGAATCACTTTGTGGTTCATACAAGCAGCGGTAAAAAGCTCGGCTTTGGTGAACTGGTTACGGCAGCCGCCAAGCACTCGATTCCCAAAAAGGAGATGCTTAAATACAAAACCCCTGCCGAATACCGTTATATCGGTAAAGATGTGCCGATGGTTGACCGGGATGACATCTGTTCGGGGAAAGGCGTTTTCGGGTACGACGCAAAAATGCCCGGAATGGTCTATGCCTCTATCGAACGCTCGCCGGTGTATGGCGGCAAGATGAAGAGTTATGACGACAAAGAAGCGCTGAAAGTCCGGGGCGTGCAACAGACGGTAATTTTGCCGCCGCTAACCCCGCCCTATGGCTTCAAAGCCCTGGGCGGCGTGGCGGTGATTGCCAACAGCACCTGGGCGGCGATGAAGGGACGCGAAAAACTGAAAGTCGAATGGGAAGCGGGCGACAATACCAAATATAATTCAACCGAATACAAAACCGCCTTGCTTGAAACGGTCCGCAAACCGCAAAAAGTCGCTCGCAATGTCGGTGACGTAGACGGGGAATTTGCTAAAGGTGGCAAGACGCACGAAGCCGAATATTATGTTCCGCATCACGCGCACGCAGCGATGGAACCGCCCGCCGCGGTTGTTGATTTTAAGGACGGCAAGGCAATGATCTATGCCGCGACGCAGAATCCGCAAGCCGTTCAAGATACCGTCGCGCAAGCGCTCGGCATTGATAAGCAGAATGTCGAATGTCACGTCACCTTGCTGGGCGGCGGTTTTGGTCGTAAATCGAAACCCGATTATGTTGCGGAAGCGGCCTTACTTTCGAAAGCCGTGGGCAAGCCGGTCAAAGTCGCCTGGAGTCGCGAAGATGATCTTCGGTTTGATTATTATCATGCGGTGGCGGCGATGTACATGAAAGCCGCGCTTGACGAGAAAGGGAAGCCGACCGCCTGGCTGCAACGTTGCGCTTTTCCCTCCATCGGCGCGATGTTCAACCCCGCGGCAAACACCGGACAGTCTTTTGAATTGGGTATGGGATGGACCAATGTTCCGTTCGACATACCAAATCTGCGCGCCGAAAACGGCCCGGCGCAAGCCCACGTGCGTATTGGGTGGCTGCGTTCGGTAGCCAATATTCAACATGCCTATGCGGTTCATTCATTCGTTGATGAACTTGCCCAACTTGCCAAACGCGATTCCGTCGAATACCTCTTGGATGTCATTGGTCAACCGCGCAAGGTTGACCTCGGACAGCGCGACGCGATGGCGCAAAAGTTTCCGCTCGAAACCGGACGTTTGCGCAATGTCATTGAAATAGCCGCCGAGCGTTCCGGTTGGGCCAAGAAGAAACCGACGAAAGGGCGCGCGCTCGGCATCGCCGCACACTATAGTTTTCTGAGCTACATTGCTACGGTTGTCGAAGTCGAAGTGGATGACACGGGCAAGGTGCGTATTCCACGAGTTGATATTGCCGTAGATGCCGGAAGGGTAATCAACCCGGATCGCGTCAAATCGCAGTTTGAAGGCGCCGCGGTTTTCGGTACAACCATCGCCATGCTTGGCGCAATTACGGCGGCCAACGGTGAGATTCAACAGAGCAATTTCCTCGATTATCAAGTGGCGCGAATGCCCGAAGCGCCGGTTGAAACCAATGTCTATATTGTTCCCAGCGAGGCGCCGCCTGCAGGCGTTGGCGAACCCGGTGTGCCGCCCATTCCACCGGCAATTTGCAATGCGATTTTTGCCGCTACCGGCAAACGCATTCGCGAATTGCCCATTAAACGGGTCGCGAAATAGGTGTGAGTTTGATGCTTTAAGCCAGAGGAGCCGCGAATCAATTCGCAGGCTCCTTTGCGCTTTCAATAACCCAAGCGCTTTTGTTAAATGAAAAAGCTCGCTAGCCGAAGCACCGGGCTTATCCTCGGAGGCTGCCGAGCTGGCAGATGTGGCGTTACCCGCACCCGTGAAACTTTTTTAATTCAGGCGCCACTAACTAACCGCGATTTTGTTCCCAGCCGATAATACTTTTCTCAGTAACCTTCGTGTCACTTCAACCGAGGTGGGAACCCTTCAATGCAGCAACAACTTTCTCACTATACGATTGTGAAAAAATTGGGAGCCGGTGGAATGGGTGAAGTCTTTCTGGCCGAAGACACCAAACTCAATCGCACGGTGGCTGTGAAAATCCTCACGAAAGAGTTTGCGGCAAATGAAGAACGCGTGATGCGATTTATCCGCGAAGCCAAAGCCGCGTCGCAGTTGAATCATCCGAATGTTTGTACCATCTATGACCTGGGCGAAACCGAAGATGGCACAAAATTCATTGTGATGGAGTATGTCGAAGGCCTCTCACTCGATGCGAAGATTAACGGGCAGCCGCTCAAGTATGCGGAAGTCCTGGACATCGCTATTCAAACGGCCGACGCCTTAGATGAGGCGCACGCAAAAGGCATTGTGCATCGCGATATTAAACCGGCGAACCTGATGATAACCCCGCGCGGGCAGGTGAAGGTGCTGGATTTCGGACTCGCCAAACTGGCGCTCGATAAATTTCAAAACGCCAACAGCGACCTGGCCACCTTAAAGCAGACCACCCCGGGACTGATGATGGGAACGGTGTTGTATATGAGCCCCGAACAGGCGTTGGGAAAAGAGGTGGATGCGCGCAGCGATATTTTTTCGCTCGGGGTGGTGATTTATGAAATGCTCACCGGCCGGTTGCCCTTCGCCGGAGAAACCATCAGCGAAACCATCGTCAATATTGCCAGTTCGCAACCCAAAGCGATTTCGGAATTCAACAGCCAGGTCCCGGCTGACTTCGAACACATCATCCGCAAGTGTCTGGAGAAAGAGAAAGACCGCCGCTATCAAAGCATCAGCGATTTACTCATTGATTTAAAGAATCTCAAACGCGATAGCGACGCGGGCGTCATCGTCAATCGCTTCGCCGCGAGCAAAAAAAGAGATAAAACCCTGGTTTATAAAATTGCCACGGCGACTGTAATCATTGCCAGCCTTGTGGGTGTGATTTATTGGTTGAGCGGAAAAGGCGCAACGCCGCCGCCACCTCGCCGAAACTCTCTATTGGTTTTGCCGCTTGCGAATGCCAAAGCTGACCCTAGCAGCGACTATCTTTCGGATGGGCTGACCGAAAATATCATTAACAATCTTTCGCAAATTCCCAAACTCAAAGTCATCGCGCGCACCACGGCCTTTCGATATAAAGGCAAAGAGGCGGATGCGCAAACGGTCGGCAAAGAATTGAAAGTGGATGTGGTGATGACCGGCAAAGTCACACAAAACGCCGATAGTCTGGTGGTACAAACGGAACTCGTCAATGTTGAAGACGGCACCCAAATCTGGGGCCAGCGATATAACCGCCGGGCCAAGGATTTAATCTCCGTTCAAGAAGAGATTGCCAGAGACATCAGCGAAAAGATGAATGTGAAATTGACCGGCGATGAGCAAAAACAACTGGCAAAACGCAGCACCGAAAATTCGGAATCTTATGAACTGCTGCTCAAAGGCCGGCACCTGTTTATGAGTTGGACGGTCGAAGGGCAAAAACGAGCCCTGGAATATTTCAATCAGGCGATTGATAAAGACCCGGCCTATGCGCCGGCTTATGCCTGGGTCTCGGGAACCTATGACCAACTGGGACGGCGCGGCGCTATTGAAAAAGCGGTAGCCGAACAGAAAGCCAAAGATTATGCAAAAAAGGCGCTGGAATTGGACGCCTCGCTTGCCGAAGCGCACGCCGCGCTCGGCATCACCCGTTGGCGCGATTGGGATTGGCAAGGTGCGGAAACCGAACTCAGTCGCGCCATTGAACTCAATCCGAACTGGAGCGATGGGCTGGATATTTACGCCACCTTTTTGAATATCACCGGGCAATTTGATAAAGCCCTCGGGCTCGCGAAACGCGCACAGGATTTAGACCCGCTCTCATTAAACATCAATCAAACAGTCGGGCAAACCTTATTGGTGATGGGACGCTTGGACGAAGCGGAAGAGCAATACCGAAAAACCCTGGATCTTTACCCGAACGACGTTGAAACCCGAACCAACCTTGCCTGGACATATATTCAGAACGATAAATTCAGTGAAGCGCTCGCCGAGATTAACAAAGTCAGCGCGCTCGCGGGAAACAGCCGCGAATCCCTGTTGGTTTCCGGTTATATTTACGCCGTAACGAAGAAGACCGATGAAGCAAAGAACGTCATTAACCAGTTGAAGGATTTTTATCATCAAGGGCAGAGCAGCCCTTATGTTATCGCGACCCTCTATGCCGCGATGAATGACCAAGAACAGGCATTTGATTGGTTGGAAAAAGCCCTGGCCGAGCGCGACGATAGATTGACGAAATTAAAGACCGATGCGCGATTTAAAAGGCTTCAATCCGACGCGCGTTACGCGTCGCTACTGCTCCGTTTAGGGCTTTCCTGATGAGCCGCTTCCATTAATCTGCTAACATCTGCTTTGCAAAAACCCAAGAGAAAGGTGACGAACATGAAAAAACAAATGCTTATTGGTCTGTTCTGTGTGTCCTTGATGATTGCTACCGCTGTGCTGCAATTTGCAAGGGCGACAAACGCCGCAGAATTTTCCGCATCACAATCTGCCCATACCTTGGTGTCGCCGGATTCGATTAAATGGGCGCCGATGGGGCAGGGAATGGAAGTCGCTGTGCTATCGGGCAATCCGCAAAAAGAGGGCGACTTGTTTGTTCTGCGCATCAAACTGCGCGACCAAACCAAAGTTCAACCGCACTGGCATCCGGTTGATGAACATCTGACCGTAATCTCAGGAATATTTTACATGGGCATGGGTGAAAAGTTTGATGAAGCGGCGGCGCATCCGATGACCGCTGGCACCTATGGATTATTGCCGAAAGAGATGCGTCATTTCGCCTGGGCGAAAGGCGAAACGGTAATTCAAATTCACGGCGTAGGGCCTTTTAAAACTTTCTGGGTTAACCCGCCCGATAGCGCAAATAAAAAACAGTAATTCTTTATTCTTTGTGAAACTGCGCGTCAAGGCCGGCAAAGAAATCTCAGTGTCTCAGTGGTGAAAAAGAAAAGCCACCGGGACACCGAGATTGCCTGGAAAATCGAGATTGACAGGCGGTGTTGCAGGAAAGGTTTGAAAAATGAATTTATTTGAAACCCTCTCTGATAGCGGGCATGAACAAATCGTTTTTTGCAACGACCCTAAATCGGGGTATCACGGCATCCTGGCGATTCACTCAACGGCGCTTGGCCCGGCGGTTGGCGGCACGCGCTTCTGGAATTATGAAGGCGAAGAAGAGGCCATCATTGATGCGCTCAGACTGTCTCGCGGGATGACCTATAAAAGCGCGCTTGCCGGACTGCCGTTTGGCGGCGGCAAAGCGGTCATAATTGGCGACAGCAAAAAATTAGACCGCGAACAAATCTTTCGCGCCCACGGCCGGTTTGTCGAAAGCCTGGGCGGGCGCTACATCACCGCCGAAGATGTCGGCACCAGCACGACCGATATGGACATCGTTCATCGAGAGACCGATTACGTTGCAGGACTGGGAAGTCAAAACGATGACCCGTCGCCCTGGACCGCGCGCGGCGTGTTGCGCGGCCTTCAAGCCACCGCAAAATTCATCTGGGAGAGCGACGAACTGGCCGGGAAAATCATTGCCCTGCAAGGCTGCGGCAATGTCGGCTATTGTCTGGCGCAAGATTTATATGAGGCCGGCGCGCGATTAGTGGTCGCGGATGTTGACCCGCAACGCGCCCGTCGCGTCGTCAACGAGTTCAAAGCCGAAGCGGTTGCGCCCACTGAAATTTATGGCGTTCAGGCAGACATCTTCGCGCCTTGCGCGTTAGGCGCCATTCTGCGGGATGAAACGATTGCGCAACTTAAAGTCAAAGCCATCGTCGGTTCGGCAAACAATCAATTACTTGAAGCGCGTCACGGTGATGAACTGGAACGTCGCGGGATTGTTTATGCGCCGGATTATTTAGTCAATGCGGGGGGCGTCATCGGCGGCGGCGTTCCCATGTTGGGATGGGACGAGGCGTTTGCCTGGAAAAAGATTGATGGCATATATGACACCCTGCTCAAGGTGTTAGCCGTCGCCCGCGAAGAAAAAATTCCGACCTATAGAGCCGCTGACCGTCTGGCCGAGCGCTACTTGCAGCAAGCCACCAAAGCGCAATCCGACGAAGCACGAAGAATCATTTTGCAAAGGCTCAAGTTGCAACGGCAAAATCCAGACGCCGCTAACAGCACCTGATTTTAATAATCGCTCTCATCTAGTATGCAGACCATCCGCACCTTCAGGGGCTGGAATTGTAAACGAAATGCCGATTTTCTTCCGCTTACTTTTTCGGCTTGATAGTCCTTGCGGCTGACTTTCTGGAGCTCAACAAAATCTTCAACGCTTTGAGTTCTGTCTGTTGTTTTTGCAGGAGCGCTTGCTGACTTTCGAGCATTTGTTTTTGCTCATCAAGCTGTTTTTGTTGAATTTCGATTTGCTGCTGTTGTTCCTGTACGGCATTGACCAGCACAACTCCCACACGGTCATACTTCACGCCTTCAATTTCGCCTTTGTCGTTGGTCGTTGTAAGCAGCGGTTCAACTTTGGCGACCTCTTCGGCAACCAGTCCCAAATCGGCTTGATTACTGCCTCGCCAATTGAACGACACCGGTCGCAGTTGTCGGATTAACGAGAGTCCGACGCGAAACCCCTGAATGTTTTGTTTGTAGCGCCTCGAAGATGAGCAATTGGAGATTTGATTGGTAAGGTTACGGCAAAGCTGGGTGCCGCCTGCTGAACCGAGCGAGATGAGGCGCAGTATCCCGTTGACTTCCAGTTTATCATTCGCCGTAACGGTGCCGATGCCGACATTGCCATTTGTTTGTATGGTCAACAGGTCGCCCACTCCAGAGCGAAAGAGGCGCGCGACGTTGCCATTAGAATACCAAACCCAATCATCAGCGAAAGACGTGCTGGCGCGGTCACGGAACTTGAATCCGGCGCCGGTTCCGGTTGAAAGAATCTCGCTACTTCCGTCAACGTGAAGTTTTTGCTGAGGCGCAGAGGTGCCAATACCGACATCAGCATTGTTACCCAAGACCAGGGAATTGCTTTGCGAAACGATTGTGTTTGCGCCGATGGCGGTGGCATTGGAGAGATTGCTCGCGCCTACGTCTGCTGACCGGCCGATCATGGTATTGTTGTCGCCTGTCGTGTGACTCGCTCCGGCCTGTAGACCAAAGAACGAGTTACCGATTCCTGTGGTATTTGCAAACCCGGCACTCTTACCAAAGAATGCGTTAGCGCCGCCTGTGGTGTTTGAGAATCCCGCATCCCAGCCGAAGAACGCGTTGGCGCTGCCGGTCAGGTTTGAGATACCGGCATTCGAGCCGAAGTAGGCGTTGCTAACGCCTGTGGTGTTTGAGAGTCCGGCGCTTGAGCCGAAGAAGGCATTTTCGCTACCCGTGGTGTTCGTCGCTCCGGCGTTGATACCGACAAATAAATTATTCGTTCCGCCAATGCTCAAGACGCGGTTGCCGCCGAGGTTGTATTGCGTCGTCGCGTTAAAAATATTGGCGTTGCCGCCGCCGTTGATGTTGAAACTGCCGGATTGCAGACCAACCCCCGGTATGTTTTGAATGTAGTTGGAACTTCCGCCCGGAATATCGGAAACTTGCAGCGCGGAACTGGTCCAGTTCGTTCCGTCGCTGCGCAGGAAATTGCCCGCCGCGCCGGACGCACCGAGTCCCGTGCCGCCGTTTGCTCTCGCCAAAACACCTGAGATGTTGGTTGCTGGAACCGTAAAGTTTCCCGTCAGCGTTCCGGCGACATTGAGACTTCC
>JBIOWC010000247.1:0-7160 GCA_044868105.1 Blastocatellia bacterium | reverse complement strand
AGGAGGCTTTTAGTAGTGGGTCAGGAAGAAAGAGGTTGGCCAGCGGTTGGCGCTAAACAAGTAAAGTCTCGCCCAACGACCAGTAAACAGTGCTCTCCGGATTAAACGGAAAAGGCGGATTGCGATTTATCCGCCTTTTCCGCCCCATCAGAAGATGACCTTATCCCTGACAACAGACCGCCATTCTTTTAACGATAAATATTTTCATACCCTTAATTTCAATCTGACCCCTTACCAGGCTTTTCACTTAGTTGACAGTGCCGATAGTTTAATCAAAAATTTAAGTTTGCGGGGCGACCTTGAAAGCCCACCGGACGGCTCGGTTTTTGGTATGGCTTGCGGGAAATAGCTTCCGGCTCTTTCAGTGAATCAGCGAAACATACTTATCGAACTTTTCGAGCTGCTTCACGTTGAATGCGTTTGCGTATGATTAAAACGATTCTCACAACCTTTCTTATCTTACTCGTCTCCGGTCACCTTGCATTGGCAATGCGTAACGATGCCCGATCAAGCCCCCTGCTTGGCAGCGATACCCTCGTCATTATGCCTTTCGAGAATGTTTCGGGACGCACGGAGTACAACTGGATCGGTGAAAGTTTTGCGGCTACCCTTTCCGAACTTTTAGATAAGCCGGGTCTGGTGGCGATTCGCCCAGACGAGCGCAATGTCGCTTACAAACAGGAAGGGTTGCCGCCCACCGCCATTCTCACTCGCGCCACCATGATTAAAATCGCTGAACGCGCCGGCGCCACTCTGGTGGTCATTGGCACCTATCGAATATCCGACGACCGCGATAGAGAAAAACCCGAACAACCACAACCCAAGACCGACAATCAGGAAAAAGCCGTTGAAAGAACCATCGCCATTACGGCGCGATTGGTTGATATTCGCGAAGGGCGGTTGATTGGTGAATTCAATCTCGGCGGCGATTTGTATAAACTTCAGGAGTTTCAAGGCACCCTCGCTTATGAAATTCTTTACAAACGTAATCCCGCCTTGCCGTTTTCGCAGGTTGAACTCACCACCCAGGCCACGCTTGCGCCAATTGGCGCCTTCGAAAACTACATCAAAGGCACGCTCACCCGTGACCGGCAGACGCAAATCGAGTTTCTCGAAAAAGCCATCAAAGAGTTCAATGATAAAATTCGCGGGTATTACATCTCTGCGATGTTCGAATTGGGTCGGGTTCGTTACGAATCGGGCGAATACAAAGAGGCGATTGATTTGCTCTCGAAAGTCGGCGATAAAGACCCGCGTTATGACGAAGCGCAATTTTACATCGGAGTCGCACAAAATGCTCTGGGGCTAACCGACGCCGCCATCGAAGGACAACAAAAGCTCGCGGCGGCGCTCCCCTTATACGAAGTTTATAACAACATCGGCGTGCTGCTTATCAAACAAAAACAGCTTGGCGAAGCCCTGCAACATTTGAAACCCGCCGTTGACGTCGCGCCGCGTGATACGGATGTCTTGTTTAATCTGGGCTACACCTATTATCTATCCAAAGATTATGCCAATGCCGCAGGTCTGCTCAGACGCGAACTCGAACGCCGCACAGATGATGGCGAAGCTTACTACATCTTGAGCAAAGCGCTTGCCGGACTCGGCGACCAGCAAGGCGCAACCGAGGCGGCAAATCAGGCCAAAAAATTGCTCGCCAGTTTTGCGCAATGGGAAGTCAAAGGCGCTCCGGTTTTAGCGCGCATGAAAAAAAGCTTCAGCCGGCCAAACTATTATCGCTTCAAACGCGACCAGGATGAACGCATCAATGCGGTCAATGCCAACAATCCGACGCAACCACAAGCCGAGGCCATGTTTGAAAAAGCCCGCGCCGCATTCTTTGCGGGTCGGGATGAAGAGGCCTTGACCCTCAGTCAAAATCTTTTGCAAATCGCGCCGCAAAATTATGACGCGCATTTATTGATGGCCAGAGTTTATGAACGGCGCGGCGATTTTGAAAGAGCAATGAATGCCCTGAAAGCAGCGCTCTTTTGGAACCCTCGGCTGGCGCCGGCGCACATCCTTGCCGGTCGCATTTCGGTTTTGAAAAATGATTGCGCCAATGCCAATCAATCATTAACCAAAGCTCTGCAAGCCGCGCCCACAGACCAGGACGCCCAGTCGCTTAAACGCTTGGTCGAACAGAAGTGCCCGAAGACTTAACCCCATTTCCGACCTCATTTGCACACGACCAGGCCAGAGTTACCGTTTTCGCGGTCAAGAACGGGTGCGGAACAAAAGCCAACCGATGCCGAGAAGCACGGCGAAGGCGATGAGTTGATCGATGATTTGCCATCTAAGAAACTTGCCGCTGATAAAAGCTACGCCGACCAGGGTTATGGCGAACCAGATGAGCGTTTGAATTTCCGGGGAAAGAACGCCCAACTCTTTGAGGTATTTTACGGCGAGCCAATAGCTGCCGATGCCGATACCGAACCCCAGCGCCGATTTGCCAAACTCGCTCAAAACCAGTCGGCCGCCTTGCCACATCTTGGCGGCATGTATAAACCCTTGTGAATCACCTAGACCTGATAGAACGGTGATGCCAATAATGAGCATCAAGAGCCTGGTTGGCGCTGTCAGACTATTCACTGGTCACCACGCTTTTTCGCCATCGCCACCATCAAGCCTTCATACCGACGCCAGGGGCGGTCAGCCGGTATGCTTTCAAGGACAATGCTCTGCGGGTCAAACCCTTCTTCTATTAAGGTCTGAGTCAAATCGTTTTCCCTGATGCTGACGGCGGGAAATAATTTTTCGCCCACGCTGTAGCAGGTAGCGCCTTTGAGCGCCGACAAGATTAAATAACCACTCGGTTTGAGCAACGAGATGATGTTGCGAAAGAATCTCCGCCACTGCGCCAAATTATCCGTAGCCGACTCGGCGCAGAAACTGGAAACCAGAATATCGTAAGCCCGCGGTTCAGCAATCGGCTGAGGGTGATTCGCGTCACACGTGAATGTACGAGTGACGCGTTGCCGTATTGAAGTTTCGCGCTGAAAAACGGCTTGGCCGGTGCAATTGCCCGGGCTTTCCAAGCTCAACGTAACCCTGATGAACTCGCGCCAATCGAAAGCCGAAGGCTCGTTGTTTAACCACCGCCGAACTTCCTTGAGATTGGCATCCAGGTAATCGCAAAAGTGGATTTCCCGCACTCGATTGGCGGCGGCAATCAGGGGAAAGATGGTCGGGCCGCCGCCAAAATCCAACATCAAGCCGCCGGACGGAATGGCGCGAAAAGCTTTCACGGCAAACTGCAACAGCGCGAAATTTTCGGGGCCGACATCCGCGTAATACTCATGTAAATAATCGCGCGGGTTAAAGTCCTTCCAATTTTTGGTAATTGCTTTGTAGTCCATGTCTTTAGCCACTCCACTCTTCACTTTGATAAATGGCTCTCCCCAATCTGAAAAATTGAAATGCGGTTAACCGGGTCGCGCCACCGACACCGGCTGTCACAACTGTCCGCATAAACACCTGTCCCCTTTAAGCGCAGGCCAACCCTTAGCCAGCCTTTCTCCTCATCTTCAAGAGGTCATTCGACATTCAAAAAAAGCCGCGCTAACAACACAGGTTTCCCGGTCGAACGCGTTATTTCCACAAACCTGATTTGATAGGCCCCCGCCGGGCGAGGCGTTTTGATGAAGCGAAAGTCAAACGCCTGTCGCTTATCGTCTGGACTGAGGGAAATGCTCTCCTCTTCAACGACACCCTTTTCGCAGACCAGAAAAGCCGAGATACAGCGCCATTCAAGGTATGGCGCGTCGGTCAAATAGAGGCTGGCAGGAATCACTTCGGTCGGCGCAAAGTTCGTTCGGTCTTCAAACTCCTGGTGGGCGGCGAGTTGAACGGCAAGCACCTGTCGGGCGATGATCTCTTTGCGCTCAGAGGCCACCACGACATCGAGTGGCTCTGTGATGGACTCTCGCCCGCTTGTGACTTTGGTACAACCGGCATTGAGCGCCAGCAAGACCAGGGCGACCGAAAAAAACTGCTGTTGTTTTACCTTACCTTTCATGAAAAATCCCCGACTTGGTTGCCAATCGCGGCCCGAAAAAATTAAAATGCAGCCCACTGGTTCTGTCTCAAACAGGCTAAGTGAAGTGGGCAAAAAAAGTCTTCAAGAAAACCCTCAATTAGTTTTCAAGAAATTCTCAACTGTGCTATGTCCCTACCTTCTAACAAGTTATTTGAGTTCGGCGAGTTTCGTTTGGACGTTAACGAACGGCTGTTGTGGCGCGGCGATGAGGCGTTGATCCTGGCTCCAAAAGTCTTTGACACTTTGCTCGTACTGATTGAAAAAGAGGGAGGTGTGGTCTCGAAGTCAGAATTGATGCGAACCATTTGGGCAGAGACCTTTGTCGAAGAGAGCAACCTATCGCAAAACATCTACACCCTGCGGCGCGTCTTGGGGGTTAACGAACAAGGTATTCAGTTTATCGAAACCGTTCCGCGACGCGGCTACCGCTTTGCCGCGCCAGTTAAGATTTTGAACAAGGTCGCAAGCGATGCGTCAAAGCCAACCGACGAAATTGTCAGGCCGTCGAGCGGGACGGCTTCGGGACGAGAAGCTCAGGAAAACCCGCGCTTCCCTTCGACAAGTCAGCCGGCCGCAAACCAGGGGGAACCCTTCGCCTTAACCTCTGTCCCCTCCTTGCCGGAAAAGGTTCGACCGCAATCGGCATTACGGTATGGGCTTTATGTGGGCGTTGGCCTATTGATACTGGCCTTGCTCAGCCTGGGGGTTTATCGCCTGGTTGTTCGTCGAAATAACGGGGTAACGACAATTGCGCCGATTGAACAGCTCCGTTTTCAAAGACTGACCGACAGCGGCGATGTCGTTTACGCAACGCTCTCGCCGAGCGGCGAATTGTTGGCTTTCGTTCGCCTGGAAGACCAGGGTGAGAGCGTATGGGTCAAACAGATTGCCACCGGCAGTTCCGTGCAGACCCTGCAGCCCTCGCGCAAGGGCTATCGGGCGCTGACGTTTTCACCCGACGGCAAATATTTATTCTTCCGCGAAAAATCGGACCCCGGCAATATCTATCAGACCTCGGCTTTCGGAAGCCCGCCGAAAAAAGTTGCCGAGCGCGTGTGGAGCGATTTCGCCGTCTCGTCCGACGGCAAGCAGGTCGCCTTTGTACGCCGCGACAGCGAACGCAACAATGCGTACGTGCTGGTGCTGACCAACCTGGATGGTAACGATGAACGCGAACTGAGCGTCAGGCAAACGCCGCTCACTTATCGCAACGCTTTTGCCTGGTCGCCGGACGGCTTAAAGCTTCTGGTTTCAGGCGGGTCACAACAAGACGCTCTAGCTAAACTCTATACCGTTGATGTTCAAACCGGAAAAGAGACCGAGTTGCAGACTCCGAAATGGCGCGGGATTACGCGCGCCTTGTGGCACCCGACCGGCAGTTATTTCATCGTCTCGGCGCGAGAATTGAACGAATCAACCTCGCAACTTTGGCTGCTCAGTTATCCTGACGGGGGCTTTCGTCGTCTGACGAACGACCTTGAATCTTATTTCTGGATCAGTCTTTCGGCAGATGGGCGAATGTTAGTCACACGGCAACAGAGAATCGTCACGCATTTGTGGCTATTACCGAATGGCGAAGAGAAGAAGACCCGGCAACTCACAACTGGCGGGCGCAGCCTGGATGGCTATGTTGGACTTGCGTGGGCGCCGGACGGCAAGATTATTTTTAGCGGTTTCGCCGATAACTTCACCGACCTAAATCTGATGAACGCCGACGGCAGCAATCGAATTCAATTGACCGTGAATGCCGGACGGGACAATAACTATCCGGTGGTCACTGCAGACGGTCGCTACATTGTCTTCGCGTCGAACCGCACAGGCACCTGGCAAATCTGGCGAATGGGCAATGACGGGCGTAATCAACAGCAGTTGACTTTCGACGGCGACCAAAAAGAGAGCGCCCAGTACCCGGCTTTATCACCGGATGGCGCGGAAGTTTTTTTCATCAAATATGGAGCGCGCCCGGCGGCTATCTGGAAACTTCCTATTGAAGGTGGAATCCCCGCTGAGGTTTCACACTTGACAGACGCGGCGGCTGAAGGATTCCTATCCATCTCGCCCGACGGCAAATGGCTGGCTTATCGTCATGTCGCCGTCCATCCGGAGGCCGCAAGCGAGGAACCGCGCATCAGAATCGGGGTGCTTCCCTCAGGCGGCAACGGCGAACCCAAACTGTTCGACCTGCCCATGCGTCGCCCAATCATTCACTGGTCGGCCGATTCCGCGGCCTTCGATTACGCCGCCGGTACCTTCAATTCATCGAGTCTCGTGCGGCAACCCCTGGATGGCGAACCGCAAACCCTCTTTGATTTTCCCGATCGTCTTTTCAACTTCGCCTGGTCGAGAGATCGGAAAAATCTCGTCGTCGCCCGTGGCAAGCTACAAGGTGACGCCATCTTAATTACCAACCTGCCTTGAGATGCTCGGCCTGCTTCACAGCGTTTTTGCTTTCATGGTGAAAACCGATTCAGCCAAAGCATTCAGAATCGCGCCAGTTGGTTGGTACCGCTTAGCGTGATCCAGAAGTTGAGACCGTCACTACAGGCCCCGGTGGGTTGGCTAGTCCCGGTCGGGAAGAAGCCAAGCGGCGTCAGGTTCATGGCATTCCACAGCGACACGCTATCGCCACCTTGATTCGTGACCAGGATGCGTTGCCCATCGAAGGCGGCGCTATTAGGCGAGTTGAGACCGTTGCCGGTCAACGTCGCCAGAACGAATGGCTGGGTGAGCGCATTGCCGAGCGCGTCTTTGATCCGTACCACGGTTATCGAATTGGAACCAGAGTTCGGCACCCAAATGTTCGTGCCATCAAAGATTGGACGTCGGGGGCTATTGCCCATGAGTAGGCTCATGGCAACTGAACCATCCGCGTTCAATTTCTTAAGCGCGGCGCCATCGCCGGTGAAATCATGGTCTGTCACCCAGATGTGTGAGCCATCATAGAGAATGCCCTCCAGCGTGCTGAAGCCTGTGGTCACGGTGGTCACGCAACTCCCAGGCACACAGATAAATTTGTAGATCGAGATGTTCGAAGCGTTCGCGGTCCAGATTCTTGAACCATCGTAAGCAATTCCTCTGGGATTGTTGCCCAGTTCACTGGTCAATAAGGTGGCCGCGCCCG
>JBIOWC010000246.1:0-8837 GCA_044868105.1 Blastocatellia bacterium | reverse complement strand
CGCCGTGGAGCACCACCACAGGCTCGCCGCTGCCGTGGATCTCATAATACATTTTTAGTCCGCCCACCGGCGCATAACCCGTAGTTGGTTTTTGCTGCCCCGAGACGCCCCCCGACAAGAACATGGTCAGGAGCAGCGCCAGGAAAAAAGCGGTTGTCTTCATATTTGGATTCCAATTGATAATCTTTCTCAGGTGGCGAATACGTCCTAAACGGAAGCCGCGCTCTCGCGAGATGTGTTGTACGTGATCACTGTTCGTTCTCTTTTATCTGAGGCGCGCCGGTTTTTACCTCGCCGTCTCGTTCATAGTTTACGATGATAATGCCATTTGGGGAGACCTGGCTGTAGGTTACCTTGAAGGACGCCGGGATGGTGCCGTCGGTGAACAGACGTTTTCCGGTGCCTAGTGTGATCGGAATTATCATGAGGTGCAGCTCATCGACAAGATCATTTTTAAAGAGCGTCTGCACCATATCTGCGCTTCCCATCACGTGCAGATCCGGCCCGTCCGTTTGTTTCAATTGCCTGACTTTTTCCGCAAGGTCCCCGCCCAAAAAGACGGTGGGCTGCCATTCGCTTGAGTCACGTGTATTCGAGGCGACGTACTTCGTTGCGGTCATGACGTTCGGCCAAAAGTTCGAATGGGTCGGCCAATACGATTCCCAACCGTCAAAGGTCTTGCGCCCTAACAGCAGGTCTGCCGGCTTGGCCAGTCGCTGCTGGACTACAGCTCCCGTCGCTTCGTCCGCATAGCCGAAAAACCACCCGCCGTGCTTGAAGCCGTCGCCGTCATTCTCTTCGTTCTGTATAACACCATCGAGTGTCATAAATTCACATGCAATTATTTTTCTCATTATGTCGCCTCCTTTGTTGAAAAGTTTGATTATTTCAAATCAACTTTTTTCATTCTGATCCTCGACCCGATTTCGTATTGCCGCTTCAAGAATTTCAAGGTTTATATCTTTTAGAGTTTTGAACCTGATGCAATATCCCGTCACGCTTGCCTTGCCGAGTACCTTTCCATAGGTCTGAGCTAAGTATTTCTTATCTTCGATACCAAGGATATAGACCGAGATCCCGGTTTGGTTTGCGCTCAAACCAATTTGATAAAACTCTCTGGTTGTTCCATCAGCATATTTCATTGCGTAAAGTCCATATCCAATATTGGGATTAGAAACAGTTTTATTTTCACTGTTTTTACCATCCAAGAACCATAATTTACAGGCTGGCATTACTTGCAGAATCAAGCGATGCAACGCTTGCATGTCGCTGCGTTTTGGCTCAGGTTGGTCGCTAATATACTTTTGGATTTGTTCTTGTACGTTCATACAAAAGATTTCTCCTTTGTTTTCTCAATGTTTGTGCTTCGCTGTGCTCGGCGCCGGTGTTCCGTCAGAATAACGTTCGACGGCGATCACGAACTGCGTCAGGTGCGACAGTGGATCAGCAATCCCGATGACAGGAGAACCCGTTAGATTGGCTCCCCAGATCGCTGGGTCGGTGTCGGAATAGAAGAACATCAGGTGAGGAGGCCAGTGCGGAATGACGTCGCCACCATATCCTTGTTTCCCCGTCATGTAGCACATCGCGCCTGGCTCCATTGCCGGGAGTTCTTTTTTGGCGATGGCGTCGGCGATGGCCTCGTTTACCTGAGCCAGGTTCCGTCCCGCCAGAGCCAGGTCGGTTATTTTCGTGATAGCTAGAAGGTACGTCCGCGCGGCTGGTGAATTCATACACATCGGAACCCGCACTTTCGGATTCCAGAAGTCGGGATCGGCTGCAGATGACCATCCACGCCCCACGATACACACGAAACCGTTTTTACCTTTGACCGCAGTTTCGAAACCATGACGTCCAAGAACCAGGACCTCTGCATCGGCTGAGATGGAATTCGGTGCTGCGGTGCGCGCCAGCGCAATCTCGGCAGTTCGGTCCATGAGATACTGCTCGATCGGGGCCATCTTCGGATAAGGTGTCTTGGCATCCTGGGCCATCGCCTGGTGCGCCAGGCCGAGCCCAACAAGCAGGGCGAAGCTCTTGATTATGATTACGCCAACCTTGTTTTCACGCATAATTTCCCCTCCTGAGAATCAGTCTTTTCAGGCAATGCCGTCTTTCAACGTGCGGCGGCCTGTCGCCGCTCACCTGTAGTTCTTCGTTTGTTTAAGTCTGTCGCCAGCCGAGTCTCGAAGACGCCATCTAACAGCGCCAGTTCGCTGTTGCCGTACCGCTCAGTTCTTTGCGGCGGCCGGACTATTCCGTTGCTTCATTCGGGGCCGGCTGGAAAAAAAGCTCGCGCACCTCGCCGGCCACCTCGCAGGTGATGGCCGCCTTCTTCGCCCAGGCCAGCGCCTCGTCCAGGTCAGCGCATTCCAATATCCAAAAACCGCCGATGTGTTCCTTGGTCTCAAGGTACGGCCCGTCGGTGACGAGCACCTTGCCGTCGGGCTGGGGCCGCAGCGTCTTCGCGCTGCCAGCCGGGGAAATGCCGCAGGCGAACTTCCTCACGCCGGCAGCAATCAATTCGCGGTTGATAGCGTGGATCTCCTCGATCATCGCTTCGGTTACGACGGACGGGTCGAAGTCGTCGGGGAGGTAGTTAGCAACCAGATAATGTGGCATTGTCTTCTCCTTTTTCTCTGTCATGGTTTTCGGGCGGGCCGTTTGCCCAGCCTTCACGAGATAGTCGAACGGCCAGACCGGAATTCGACCGAACCGCTCAAAATAAATTTTTGATTTTTGATTTTTTATTTCAGCTCGCGAATCCGCTCTTGCAGGAATTGCCGCTCGGGTTCCTGCTGGGTCAGCTCCAGGGCTTTCTCATAAGCGGAACGGGCTTCTGCTGTCCGGCCTAGCCGGCGGTACATATCTGCACGAGCTGAATGCGCCAGGTAATAATTGGTCAATTCGCCATCTTCCAACACCGCGTCGATAAGCCTCAGACCGGCCTCTGGCCCATCGCGCTCGGCAATTGCCACGGCCCGATTAAGCTGAACAACCGGCGAAGGCTGAATTCGTACCAAGCGGTCGTAAAGCGCAACAATCTGCCGCCAGTCGGTCGCTGCGACCGATTTCGCCTCCGCATGAACGGCCACAATCGCAGCCTGCAGTGTGTAAGAGTCGAAGCGGTGTGACTTCAAAGCTTTCTCCACCAATGCCACTCCCTCGGCGATCTGCTCGCGGTTCCAGAGCGAACGATCCTGATTCTCCAGCACAATCAGCTCTCCGGTCGGAGAGGTTCTCGCGGCGTGACGGGCTTCCTGTAGCAACATCAGGGCAAGCAGCCCAATGACTTCAGGCTCTGGCTGGAGTTCGGCCAGCAACCGGCCCAGTCGAATCGCCTCGCCGGTTAGCTCGGCCCGCATGACCTCCGCTCCCGCTGCCGCCGAATAACCCTCGTTAAAGACGAGATAGATGACCTGAAGCACCGCGCCCAGTCGCTCCGGCAATTCCTGCGACGTCGGCACCTCGTACGGAATCGGGGTCTCTCGAATCTTTGCCTTGGCGCGCACAATGCGCTGCGCCAGCGTACGCGGAGTGATGAGAAAGGCCTTGGCTATCTCTTCGGTGGTCAGCCCGCACACCTCACGCAAGGTGAGCGCAACGCGCGCTTCCGGCGCGAGAGATGGATGACAGCAGGTAAAGATCAGGCGCAGCCGATCATCCTCAAGGCTGTCCTCTTCATTGGACCATTCCGCCGAACTCCATTGCGCTTCGAGATAGCGCACGAGCTCGTCTTGAGACGCATCAAATTTTGCTCGTCGCCGCAGCGTATCAATGGCTTTGAAGCGGGCCGTCGAAATCAGCCATGGTCGCGGGTTATCGGGTACTCCACTCGTCGGCCACAGGCCGAGCGCCGCCGCAAAGGCTTCGTGCATCGCTTCTTCGGCAAGATCAAAATCACCGAGCAAGCGGATCAGAGTTGCCAGGATTCGCCTCGAATCCACGCGATAAAGGGAGTCAAGCAATTCGCGTATCGGCTCGGTGGAAGGCTCGGACATGACGACGACTTTAGCAAACAGAGCTACCCCGAATCAATTTAGCATACGGCGGATCGCTGCAAAGTGCCCGGGTCGTGACGCTGAAATCTGGACAACCGAAGGCTTCTTCGGTTGACGCAAAATCGCCAATGCACTCAGCGGCTGCCTTTGACGAGCACTCTACACTGGCCGACTGCTCACTACCGATCTGCGTGTCGCAATTTATTAGCCATCACTTATCTAATCAGGAAAGGAATCATCAGCCCTAAACTTCAACCTTTTAGCGGGCACGCAGGAAAAGAGCCGGATAATTTATCGAGATTTGGCTTTGTCGGATGTCGCGGGTGAGGATGCGGAGGCGATGCGGGCTTTCCCGGTCAGATGAGGACTGCTTATTGCCGCATATCGCATCTTCCCTCCTGTCGGGCCCTTATGGCACCTTTCGATTGGATATGAACAAAGGCCTAGAGATCGAGCAGGTGGTAACGGCTTGAAAAGATTTGCTACTTTCTTACCACCTTTGCTGATGGCTTGATTTAAGGTGTTCTGGCAGACGACGCGAACTGTGGTGAGAAAGCAACGGGCCGATGCCGCGCTATGCTTCCCCTCATTTCGTACGACCTCGTGTCGCACAGGATAAATTGAATTATCTTAGTCTGCGGTTTCTAGCGCCTCAAAGGAACTTCAAAAGATGTACAAATGATTGCTGCCTGAAAGTTGAATTCTTGATATGATTTTGTCGGGATGAAGCTCAAGACAAAGAATAATAAAATTTCTTCTTAAAATGAGTTCACCGTTTCGCCCCATTAAAGTAATAGATATTGATTTGAAGGATGCTCGTGAGAGCATCGAATCATTAGTCGGCTATCAAACAGTTCTCGTACTTGTCCGATTTCTGGGTGAACCGCTTGGCTATGTCACGATTCCGTCTCATCAGCTTCATTGCCCGGATTCAATTTTTAGCCAGGCCATTTTAGAAAGATACAGTGCACTCATCGCTGACCGGATAATCGGTCACAAATTTTCTTCTACCCCCTGGCCTGCCGCAGACGTTCATCAACTCATCGCTTCACAAAGAACGCTGCAGGAACAGACGACCATTCCAGTTACCGTCGCCGTTTGTACGCGGGATCGTACGGCTGACCTTGCCAGATGCCTTGATTCCATCCGGAGGCTTGATTATCCGGCTCTCGATGTTTTGGTCGTAGACAATGCTCCGAGCAGTGATGCGACTGAACAGTTGGTTCGTTCAGCATACCCTGGCGTTCGATACGTTCGCGAACCGCGACCCGGCCTCAACTGGGCGCGTAACCGCGCCATCAAAGAGGCCCAAGGTGAGATTATCGCTTACACCGATGATGATGCAGTCGTCGATTCGCAATGGGTTCAAGCAATCGTCAGAGTCTTCTCAGAAAATGACGGAGTGATGGCCGTGACCGGGCTCGTCGTGCCCTTTGAACTTGAGACCGAAGCCCAAGCCCTATTTGAGAAGTATGGCGGCTTCGGACGCGGGTTTAAACGCCAGTGGTATGCTGTAGCCCCACAGAGCGGCCGGCGTGTCGCCAGTCTTTATGGCGGCGCGGGAATGTTCGGCACCGGCGCAAATATGGCTTATCGCCGCCGGGTTTTTAAACAGCTAGGGACGTTTGACCCGGCGCTTGATGTCGGCACGATTACCAATGGGGGCGGCGATCTGGAGATGTTCTTTCGCATTCTCAAAGAAGGCCACACGCTCGTCTATGATCCGGGAGCCATTGTTTACCATCGCCATCGGCGAGCTTACCTGCAACTGCAAACTCAGCTAACCAATAACGGAGTTGGCTTCTTTGCTTATATAGTTCGCAGCGCGCTGGCTTATCCTGACGAGCGCCTGGCTTTTTTGAAATTAGGAATATGGTGGTTATGGTGGTGGAACATCCGTCGTTTACTAATTTCGTTTAAAGACCCTGAAAGATTTCCTCGCGATCTCATCATCGCCGAACTACGAGGCTCAATTTCGGGTCTGTTTCGCTATCGGAAATCAAGGCGAAACGCCAAAAAGATTGCTCAATTACCTGATCACGTATAACCGAGTGTGACCCTAAGAAAAGCCTTATCCCATTGAGGAATACGATGCGAGAAGACGCCATAGCCATTCGCACAATTGATCTGCATCAGCCGGTCCCTGAGTTGTTGAAGGTATCCGAATATGGTCGCACACAGGTCTATCTCATGCAGGACAATATACCTTTGGGTGTGGTTGAAATCAGCAATAACTATCAGGCGATTAGCGCGACCCGTTTGCGGGATGCCATCGTTGAAAAGTTCGGACCCCTGCTGCTCAAGCCGATACTCGTCGAACATTATCAGTTCGCGAATTCTGAAGCGACGGTTATCCCGCCTTTGAGCTTACCCGCCCAGGTTCCGGTTTCTGTGGTCGTCGCAACTTTTGACAGACCTGAAGAGTTACGCAGATGTTTAGCGTGTCTAACCTCTCAGGACACCAGCCGGCGGGTTGAAATAATTGTTGTCGATAACCACCCGTCATCCGGGTTGACGGCTCCCGTTGTAGCGGAGTTTGCGAATGTTGTGCTGGTTACCGAGCACAACAAGGGATTATCGTATGCTCGCAATAAAGGGATAAATCATAGTAGCGGGGAGATCATTATATCTACCGACGATGATGTGACGATGCCACCCGACTGGATGGAAAAGCTGGTGGCGCCGTTCGCCGATCCGAGCGTTGGCATCGTTACGGGTAACGTCTTTCCTGCCGAGCTTGAAACCGCTGCGCAAATTTTATTTGAAGCTTATGGCGGGTTGGGCCGCGGATTTGAGCGGCGTGAAGTAAACCTGAACTGGTTTAATCAATTCAGGACGGCCGTACCCACCTGGGAGCTCGGCGCCACCGCCAATGCCGCTTTTCGTTCGACGATTTTCAGTAACCCCAATGTCGGTTTATTGGATGAAGCGCTCGGCGCCGGCACCCCAACCGGATGCAGTGAGGATACCTATCTCTTTTACAAAACCCTTAAAGCTGGCTACACGCTGGTCTATGAGCCCGCCGCATATGTCTGGCATAAACATCGTCCCAGTAAAAATGGCTTACGCCGCCAGATCTATAATTACAGCAAAGGCCATGTGGCTTATCACTTGATAACGCTCGCCAGGGATCACGATAAACGAGCCCTGGTGCGGTTGTTCATCAAATTACCACAAACCTATTTATCCCGAGCCAAAGCCCGGATTTTCGGTCACAGTGCTTACCCCCTGTCGCTCATCATGCTGGAGATTGCCGGCAATCTGGCAGGCCCTTGGGCCTTATGGTCGTCACAGCGGCGCGTCAAACGTATCGGCCGCAGCGAACCCTATATTGCTCCGGCGCTACGCCACCAGGCAGCAATTCCATCGCAGATACCTGCAAAGGAAAGCCAGGCTAAAGCGAGCGAGCAGGCTAAAGCCTACTGGGAGATGGCCAAACTTAAAGAAGTAGATTTTTGGAAGAAATATATCCAGACCGGAGGAGGGGATTGGCAAGACGAATTTAAAATAAGAACCGATCCGCAATCACCCCTGCAGGAAGATGTGATCATTGATTACCTGCGCGAGAGCCCTGACGATTCCATCTCTATTCTGGATGTTGGCGCCGGCCCGCTTACCGTTTTAGGAAAGACCCATCCGGGAAAAGTATTGAATATTACCGCCGTTGATCCCTTGGCCGACCTCTACAATCAAATGTTGCAAGCGGGCGGCATCACGCCGCCGATTGCCACTGTGCCTGGCGAAGGTGAACAGTTGTTGGCGCAGTTTGGCGCCGAAAGCTATGACATTGCCTTCGCAAGAAACGCTCTCGACTCGAGCTATGATCCGGTGTTGACGATTAAGAATATGCTTGCGATCGTCAAAGAGACGGGGCAGGTTCTGCTTAAACACAAGACGAACGCGGCAGAGAAGAGCGGCTATCTAGGCACGCAACAGTGGAATTTTGCGAACAAGCAAGGTCGTTTGGTGGTTTGGAATCGAACGGCCGAGTATGACATTGCCGAGATTTTGGGCGAAACCGTCGAATTGGATTGCTACAACGAGGGCGACTGGGTGACCTGCTTGATTACCCGATTGAGCCCCCCAGAGTATGCATTGAAAAAAGCCCTCGCCAGCGCCAATGGTTCGAATAAGCGTGGGGCAAAAACGCTGGTTGCGGGGTGGTTCAGCTTTAAGGGGACCGGAGCCACAGCCGGTGATCTCCTGGCGCGAGACCTGGTTTGCCAGTGGCTCAAAGAGGCTGGCCGCCCCTATGAGGTTGCCCTCGCCCAGCCGTTCACTGGCGGTGTCGATTGGCGGTTCGTCGCTCCGCAGGATTATGCTCAGCTTATTTTTGTTTGCGGGCCCTTCGGAAACGGGCCGCCGATTAAAAAATTATTGCGCCGCTTTGCAGGCTGCCGGTTGATCGGGGTTGATCTCTCCATGCTCGAAGCGCTTGAGGTTTGGAACCCTTTCGATCTTTTATTCGAGCGTGACAGTTCAACAGCTTCCCGCCCGGATATCACTTTCCTGTCTTCTGAGCCTCAAGTCCCGGTCGTCGGCGTCATCCTGGTCGCGCCACAAACCGAGTACAAAGGCGAAGGGAAGCATCAAGTGGTTCAGGATGCGATTAACCAACTCATCGCCTCGCGTCAAATAGCGACCGTGCCGATTGACACTCGTTTAGATGCCAACAGCACAGGGCTGCGCACGCCGAGCGAAGTCGAATCATTGATTGCGCACATGGATTTAGTTTTAACAACCCGCCTTCATGGATTGGTGCTGGCGCTGAAAAATGGTATCCCGGCGCTGGCGATAGACCCCATAGCGGGCGGCGCAAAAATCAAGCGTCAAGCG
>JBIOWC010000245.1:0-2726 GCA_044868105.1 Blastocatellia bacterium | reverse complement strand
AGGTTCACATTGAATCCCGGAATCGCCTCAAGCTTATCGAGCGTGCCGCCGGAATGCGCCAGCGAACGCCCGGAAATCATCGGCACCGGCACCCCCACTGAAGCGACAACCGGCGCAATGACCAGCGAGGTCTTATCGCCCACGCCGCCCGTCGAATGCTTATCAACTCGCGGACGACCGAGGTGTGATAAATCAACGACGATGCCCGAATTGAGCATTTCGTGCGTGAGCGCCGTGGTCTCTTCCATCGTCATGCCGCGCCAGAATATGGCCATCAGAAGCGCCGATATTTGATAATTCGGCACCTCGCCGCGCGTATACCCTTGAACCATAAAACTGATTTCGTCGCGCGTGAGCTCCCGTCCGTCGCGTTTCTTTTCAATAATGTCAACCGCTCTCATTTCATCTTTCCCCAATCCGCCGGATCCACATAGTTGCGAAAAACAAAATCCTGCTGGCGTTTTGCTGTGTGACAGGTCATGCAACTTACGAGTTTACCGCGCTCGATAATGGTTTTCGCGTCGCCGCTTAAGACCATAAATTCCCAATCGTTGCTCGTTGGATTATAGCCCGACTCGCGTTTGACCATCGCGGTCAACAATTCCGGCGCGGTGGCGGTGGCGTTGACCAATTTCTCTTTGACGATGATGGCGCCTTGCGGAAATTGTGGACTGACTTCTTTCAACATCGCCGCTTTGCCCGTGTCATTCACATAAACGGAGATGAATTTATTGGTGTGCGGGTTATCGTTGGCTCGCGCGGCCGATGCCGGAGCGCACATCACTGCGGTTTGCGCATCCAGTTTTACCGGATTTTTATTGACCCGTGTCCAGTTTCGGTAGCCTGCAACCTCAGAAGCCTTGAAAGGGTCAGTGGAAATTTTATTTGAAGGCGTTACCGATGCGGTGAAGATCAGGACCAGACTGAGTGCGCCAAGCATTAAAGTGGAATTGAGAAAAACCTTTTTCATGATTGCTCCTTGATGAACCCGGCTGACAAATTGCCAACGGACGATGGCGCATTCATGGGTTTGTAGCAAAGCGCGATGCCCGTAAGAAACGTCAAGGCGCCTGTGCAAGCAGGCGCCAGATGCACGAAATCATTATAGCCGACGACCGGATGGATGCCGATAGCGGTTGCGAAACCGACGCTGCCCGCCAGGCAAAGCGCTTGCCAGAGGTTGCGAGATGGTTTGCCGCACCAGACACAAAACAAAACCGCGAGGCCGGTGGTACAAATGCCGCCGCCAAACCCGGCGCGGTCGTGCGCAATGAGCGGCACCAGACGCGGATTGATGGCGCGCAAATCATCAGCAACGACCTTCATAAAGGTTAAATCCTGGGGCACAAAGACCGAGGTCATGCCAACGGTTAAAATCGTCGCCCCACCGGCAATCATTCCCAGCGCGGTGAATAGAAGAAGCAGGCGCCCCAGGCCTTGGCGCGATTTTAGGTCAAGTTTGACCGCCGGAGTGAAGAGCGAACGAATACTCGCCGGTTTCGGCAAGCTGATATAGGAACGCATCATGCCGGTTAGAAAGATTGGCAAAAGTCCAAGGGTTGCCACGCCGTGCCAGCTATCCAAATAGCCATAGCTGAGATAGGCGAGGAAGCTTCCGAACCCAATGACTCCCGTGACACAAAGCACCCACCAGGCCCAGGTCTCTTTTCGTTTGAGCGGAAATTCAACCATCCACATATAGAGCGCGCCGATGGCGATGAGCGAGCCGCCCCACGAGATGCGGTCGTGAATCATAAAGTGAACAATGCGACATTGATGTAATTGGCAGAGCTGATCAGAGGTCAGGCCTAAGTACTGAACATCTTGCGGCAGGAAGTGTCCGGTCGCCGCGATGAAGATGGCGCCCACGCCTGAAAGGACAATGGCCAGCCCCGAAAACAATAACAGCGGACGACCATCAGCGATTAGAACTTCAAAGATTCCTCTGTTGTCTTCAGGCATGTAAGGCATGGGTTCCTTCACAAGGGTTTCATGTGAGTTATAACGGTGGAAGTTAGTTTGCTCAAATCGCGATTATCAAGGCGATCGCCTGTGCCTGCATGGCTTCGCCGCGCCCAACGGAATCGAGCTTTTCATTGGTCTTGGCTTTGACACTGACTTGTGTGACGTCAACGCGCATCACGGTTGCAAGTTGCTCGCGAATCTTTTCGATATGCGGCGCGAGTTTCGGTTTTTCCGTGATGATGGTCGAATCAATGTTAGCAATACGGTAACCGGCTTGCGCTAACAACTCAACGACATGTGCCAACATATCGAGACTTGAAGCGCCCTTAAAACGCGGGTCGGTATCGGGGAAGTGCGCGCCGATATCGCCGAGGGCAGTGGCTCCTAACAATGCATCACATATGGCGTGCGTCAAGACATCCGAATCCGAATGTCCGAGCAAACCTTTCTCAAAAGGAATTTCCACGCCGCCCAAGATGAGCTTGCGCCCTTCAACTAAATGGTGAATATCATAGCCAATGCCGATTCGCATAATTTTATAAAGGAATTCAGAAGTCAGGAGCCAGAAGTCAGAATGGCAGAACAGTACCGCTCCAAGTATTTGCTCACTTCTTCAATTTGAGAAAGTAAATCCTGACAATCGCCATAACCTAAATCTCTCGATAGAATTAGATAGTAACGACATTCTTCCAGGGAACCTTGGGCAATATTTAGAAATCTTGCCTTATCATTTTTGCCTTTCTTTCTAAATCCTTCTGCAA
>JBIOWC010000244.1:0-3236 GCA_044868105.1 Blastocatellia bacterium | reverse complement strand
TAGATAGCTGGCAGCCCGCCGCCGTGGAGTTTCTCTTAGAGGTTATTGAGGCTAAACCTTCCAGCGTGATTTATGACCCCTTTGTAGGCTGCGGTACGACACCCATCGTTTGTGTCGAAAAAGGAATGAAAACGATTAATTGCGATATCAGTAATCTGGCGGTCGCGACCACCCGCCTAAAGCTTACCCCTCCGTCTAAGGAAGCATTGCAACATATAAAAGTGATTATCGCCAACTACAACTCCGAACAGTTGTTAAATTACTTTGTCAGTAAAACCTTACCCGATATTATCTCCGCACCTTTGGCGCCCGTCCTGCAATTTATGTTGGCAGCCGTATTGCTTAGAGTGGATTGGCATGAAGGGATAAGCTTGGATATGGACAACTTCAGTTCGGAGCTTGCCAGGCTTTTCACAGAGATGGAGATAGATATTTCATCTCGTCCTCAGGCGATTCCCGCCCATCAGATTTATTGCGGTGATTTCCTGACGATGAACCTGAGTGACATAACCACATTTGCCGAGTCCAATCTGGCCATCGTCTCTTCGCCGCCTTTTTTTGGCTCAAATCAGAATCCCGCCAAACAGCGACTGGCGGCTTTACTGGACGAAACGCATCCTTGTCAAACCACCCATAAGCAACCGCTAGCTTGGCCTCTGCCCGAAGTGAACGGCTTCCTTGAGACGTTTGATTTCACAGAGCCTGTCTACCAACAGGTCACTGACTACCTTTACTTTCTTGATTCTTTTGCAAGCCATGCTAAAAGATTAAGGTGCCGTTCGATTGCCCTTGAAATGGGTCCGAAGCGTATAGAAGAACAGGAAGTGCGATTTGATAGATTTATTGCTGAACGGTTAATGGCCAATCAATATCAGATTGATCTGTTTGAAACTAGTGAGGACGAACCGGAGTTGTGCACCGCTATTTGCGCACATGCTTAAGGACAACAGGGAGACCTTGATAATGAAAAAAGCAAATCCGATATCCTTCGAATGTATAGACCATGTCAATATGTTCGTAAAAAATCTCGAAGAATCCATAGCTTTCTACCATAAAGTATTCGGGACCGATCCGAAGATTAAACAATCGGGTAAGAATAAAGGTATCCGCTGGGCCATCATCGGTCTGGCTTCAAAATTTTATTTTTGTCTCTATGAATTGAAAGGCAAAGAATTTGATCCGAGCGCCCTGCACATTAATCATATCGGCTTTTATGTTTCGGATTTTGACGAGACCATCCAACGCATTCAACATCTCGGCATTGAAATTCAATATAACGGCAAGCCCATAGAATGGAAAAACAGAAATGGCAGGACGCGCTCGTTATATATCAAAGACCCCAATGGATACTATATCGAATTTGCGGAAAAATTTGGCGGCGGTTTAGATTGCTAAGCAATTAGATTATTAGGCAAACGGCGGGAGACAACTCCGCGATATTCAATTTCGAGATATTCCTTCGCCGGCAAAAGCGATAATAGAAAATTGAATTGATGATGATGAAAGCGATTTCTCTCAATAATGCAGACCATTACACCTGGGGCGAGGGGTGCGACGGCTGGCATTTGCTCAAGCGTGATGACTTCAGCGTCATTCAAGAGCGCGTGCCGCCCGGTCAGTTTGAAATAAAGCATCTGCATCACCAGGCGCGGCAATTCTTTTATATTCTGAGCGGCGAAGCAGTGATGGTCATAGGCAACGAACGCCTCACCTTGAAAGCCGGTCAAGGGATTGAAATTCCACCTGGCGCGGCGCATCAATTCAGAAACGATGCCGATACGGAAGTGAATTTTCTGGTCGTCTCTTGCCCGAAAAGTCACGGTGATAGAGAGAATGTTGCGGATTAAAGTTAAGTTATGAAATATGACTTTGACCGAGATAAAAGTTTACAGGAACTGGAAGGCAAAGACTGAGGAGAGCCAAACTTTAGCTCTTATCTGGTAACAACCTGTTACGAACTGCGAAGAAAACCGATTGCTCAATTTTCAATTGAAGATTTGAGAATCATGGTCGGGCAAAATATCGGATTATCATTCTTAATTCCGCTCGCGCTTGAAAAGTTAGCTGAAAACCCTTTGGCAAGCGGTGATTTTTATCCGGGCGACCTTTTGAAAAATGTTCTCGATGTCAAGCCCGAGTTCTGGCAAGAAAACCCCGAATTATATTGGAAAACGAAAGCGATACTTTTTGAGATTGAGGCTTTGAAAAAGACTATAGAAGAAGAGATTCTTCCAGCCGGTGAAAATTTTAATCGCATCGCTAGGTATTCGAAATAAATAAAAACGAGATACCTCAAGAAGTTTTTTCGAATATGATGAAATATGAGTTGTGGCAAACAGAAGATGAACCGGGAAAGGTAGAAAGCTATTCTTTCTTTCCGGAGAATAATGAAAGCGCCCGCCAATTGCTTGAACCAAACGCTAAGTTGATTTGGACTGCTGAAGCGGGTTCTTTTAATGAAGCCTGTAGCCGCAGGAATGAATTTTTAGCTTGGGAACCTTGTACCAATGACTGAAAAAATGAACGATACGAAATTGCTGAAAAAATTGCAGGAGATGGACACCCCCGATATGCATGAGACGTTTTTGCGCGGGCAATGGAAAGATTTTGCGCGCTTTGCTTATGCGCATTACTTAAAAGAAGGGCGCGGCGCCGTGTTGATTGATTTAAAACACGGGTCGCTTAACGCCAGAGGCTTGCAACTGCCATCCTATTACGTCGGCGAAAGCAGCGACCGATTGGCAAAACTCGGCGGCTGGCCAAACCGTGAAATCGCTCAGGCGGTCTCTGAATATGACCCTGAACTCGACCTCGTTTTTTTAGTTTGGCAACTCAATGACGAAATCATTTATTACATTGCCACCGACGAACTCACGCCAAAAAAGGCTTACGAATCGCAGCGGTGAGCGGGTAAAATCCGGGCGCTAAATACCATTTGTTGGAGGATACGGATTGTACGTGATTGCTTCCCTGGTCGGTCTGGTTGTCGGCCTCATCGTCTGGGTAGTCGGCACCTATTTCATTGCTTCATTTATTTACTGGGGTTCAACGCGTGAAAACCCGATGAGTGAACGCGCGCTCAAGATTTATGAAATCGTTCTGTGCGGCATCTGGTTTGTCGTCAGCGTCGGCGTCCTTTATGTCGTGGCGCGCAGCCTGTGGCCCCATGATTAATTGAACGCCGGATTAATTAATCTCACGCAATTCCTTCTTTAATAATTTTCCCGTCGGACCTT
>JBIOWC010000243.1:0-9982 GCA_044868105.1 Blastocatellia bacterium | reverse complement strand
CCCGCCTTCAATTAGACGTTGCCCCAAGGCTGCCCAAATCCGTTTTCGATAGGGCAACAACAATCGTCCATGTTCATGATTTGCTAACGCTCGATGGGCGTCTTGAATCGCATATTGAAGTTCTGCTGGAATTGCCATTTCACCTCTTCCTTTTCAGGTTTGATTTATAAGAAAACAATTGTTCGATTTCAAGCACCGCGCTATGCAGATATTGCAAAACCGCCATTCTGCGACCTGGCTGGCAACTGAGATAAGAGTTTCTCTGGAACGCTGAACCCCAACAACTGTAGATATCTACATCCGTCTTTAAGCCCCCTTGCTTTCCCTTTACGTGATTGAGGCTCTGCATTTGAAGAGCGCATTAGGGGTCTGATGACGGCAGTTTCTTGCCAGTCACTTTGCCTTCGCGATTCACTTCGATGATACTGCCATCTGGTTTAAAAATTCTCGTCTTTTCAGGGTCGGCAACGATTTGAATCTTATCTTTTTCTTTCGCTAGTTCTCTGAAGAATTTTCGACAATCCAAACACATCGGTTTGGAAACTCCGATGGGTTTATTGGGGCTGAGAACGGCCGCTTGCTTTTCGGCATGGCTGGCATAATAGCGACCTACTTCACCCTGGTCCGAGGCGCCGCCGTTCGTAAATTCATATTCGTTTAAATCGTGGGCCAGCTCTCTAACCTGGTCTGTAGTGGCTCTTTCAAACCCCTCAGGCGGCTCTTCTGTGAAACCGCTGACGACCTTATGCCCCTCCGAAATCGCTACCGTCTTCTCAGCTATTTCCATCGCTGAACTGAGGGCGCTATTTTCATTTTGATTTGCCTTATTTACCCCTTCGCTATCCGGGTCCAACATATACCGATCAGGGCAGGCGACAACCGCCGAAACGTTAGGCTCTTTTCCAATTGCAATGTCCGGGTCATCGGAATAATGGGTCGTACCACTTGGAAAGATTTCTGTGACCGTTCCATCGGTATGAAAGACTCGCGTCACATTGGGGTCAGAGACAATCTGTTCTTTTCCCCGCTTTATGGCCAACTGGCTGAAGAAGTTTCGGCAGTTTTTGCACATCGGTTTGGAAACCCCGATGGGCTCGTTCGGTTTGAGCACCGCCATCTGTTTTTCGGCGTGGCTGGCATAATAGCGGCCTACTTCACCCTGGTCGTTTGCGCCGCCGTTGGGAAAGTTAAATTTTGGAAAGAAACTATCACCGAGTTCACGAACCTGGTCGGTGGTGGCGCGGTCAAACCCCTCAGGCGCAACTTCGGCAAAACCGCTGACCGTTTTTTTATCGCCAGAAATCGCCACGGTCTTTTTCGTGACATCCAGGGAAGAGGTGAGCGCCGCATCTAATTTACTGATGGCTGTACTTACCCCGGTTTCCTCTCGTGCGGTTAATCTGATTTCATTTCGACTGCTTCGCCTTAAGGCTTTTACCGCGTGCTGATCTTTATCCGACGATTGTGCGGACTTATCTTTACCCTTATCAGCGGACTTCTCCTTATCCTTATCAAAGGTTCTTACTTTTCGCTTCATCGCGATGACTCACTTGATGAAATTCCATACCACTGCCCAATCCTGCGGATTATAATTTTTCTCAACCATCTGCCAATTTTTTCTAGTGGCTTGCTTCCAGAGGGCATCAATCCGCGCATTCGGCTCAATACTGTCATCAATCAAAATTCTGCGAATCAACGGGTGTTCATCGAAATTCGGAGCGTGAACAAATCTTAAGCTGACAAAATCGGTGAGACTCGGCTCGGCATCAATCTGGTATTCACCTGCAAGCTCTAAGCTCTTTTGCACCATGTCGCGAAGCAACTCATCCGGAATCTCTGCGACGGTCGTAGTATGATTAGGAAATTGAACCTTGCATTTTCCATGTAAGGTGCGCAGGTGCTCACTTATCCTACTCACCAATGCGGCTAAGGCAACCTGGCGAAAAGCATCCATCTGTTCTTGACGAATGATCAGCATAGGGGAAATTTTTATTTAACGATTCTCTGATTTTCGGTTTTCTTTATTTAGTATTTTTGTAAATCACCAATAAAACGGCGAAACATTACCATCATATACACAAACTTATCTTTAGCCACAGGGATAGTATGCAAATTTTTATTATTAGGCAAAGCATTTTCGGTTAACCAATTTTTCAAACTCAACCCTAAATGCAATCTTGTTTTGATTAAGAAATCATATCTCTATGAAATCACGGGAAGGTCATTTTTACTTCATTAAATTGCTATGATTCCCGCCGCTATAAATTATCCGGCGATTAGGATACACACGTTTGAGAGGGCTAAGTGTAGCGTGTTATCTTTGAATGAGCTAAACAATCGAGGTCTGAAATTTGAGCGTTCAGGAAAAAGCCCGCGAAGCCTTGCAAACGCATTTTGGCTTTGCCGAGTTTCGCGAAGGACAAGCCGAAGTTGTCGAGTCTATTTTGGCTGGCAAGAACTCCGTCGTCATCATGCCAACGGGTGGCGGCAAATCGCTCTGTTATCAATTGCCTGCCATGATGCTGGACGGCGTAACGCTTGTGGTTTCGCCGCTCATCGCTTTGATGAAAGATCAAGTGGACGCACTCAAGACCCTCAACATTCCAACTACTTTTATTAACAGTTCAATCAGTTATGGCGAAGCCAAAAAACGGTTGAGCGAAATCCGTCGAGGAATTTACAAGCTGGTTTATATTGCGCCCGAACGATTTCGCAGTGAAACCTTTACCGATGCGATGGCCGAGGTGCAGGTCAAGCTTTTAGCGATTGATGAAGCGCATTGCATTTCGCATTGGGGTCATGATTTTCGCCCAGATTATTTACGCCTTAAAAAAGCCGTCGAACTGCTTGGCAATCCGCAAATCATTGCGCTCACGGCTACTGCTACACAAAAAGTCCGCGATGACATCATTGCACAACTTGGGCTGGAAAATCCCCGTATCTTTGTCGCCGGATTCGACCGCCCCAATCTGCATCTGCGAGTCGCCCATCCGCAAACCGAAAAAGAGAAAATCGTCACCATTAAAACCCTGCTCAAAAATTCCGGCGGGTCGGGCATCATCTACACCGCAACCCGTAAAGCCGTTGAAACCGTCGCTGCCAAACTTAAAATGGCTGACCTCAGCGTCGAAGCCTATCACGCCGGCATGACCGACCAGGAACGTTCACGCGCCCAAGAAAAATTCATGAATGGCGAGTGCCAGGCTATCGTTGCGACCAACGCTTTCGGTATGGGAATAGATAAATCGGATATTCGGTTCGTTATCCATTTTCAAGTTCCCGGTTCGATAGAAGCTTATTATCAAGAGATTGGACGCGCCGGACGCGACAACCTTCCCGCCGAATGCGTTCTGCTCTTTAATTATGCGGATACACGCACCCATCAATTTTTCCTCGAAGGCAGTCATCCGCCGACAGAACTCATCGCTGATGTTTATGAGGAACTCTATTCATCCGGGCAGGAGTATCTTGAACTGACGCCGCGCGAAATTGCCGGCCGCTTGCGATTGAAAAACGAGATGTCAATCTATTCGGCTTTAGTCATTCTCGAAAAAGCCGGGCATATCGAACGCGGTCGCCCCTCGAATACGGCGCTTCTGGCAATGCTCAAAAAACCCTTGGATGAAGCTTTAAATACGATTTCTGATGAGGGAAATGAAGGCGGTCTGTTGCGCGATTTGATATTCACCCGCAACGTGAATGACCGCGAGCAAACAGAGTTTGATTTAAGCACGGTGTGCGCGTCGCTGGGACTAACGGATCATGAAGCGCGACGCGGGTTATCAACCCTTTCGGCGCTGGATGTCATCGAGTACCGCAATGCCTTTCAAGGCCGCGGGATTCACTTGCTCGATAAAGAACCGCAGCAATTATTGCGGATAGATACCAAAGAGATTGAAGCTCGCCTTGCCGCTGAACGTCACAAACTTCGCAAGATGCTCGATTATTGCTATTACGAAAAATGTTTGCGCTCGTATATTTTGAACTATTTTGGCGAACGGAAACACCTGCACAATTGCGGCACTTGTTCCAACTGTACGCCGCGTGAGAGTAAATTCGATAAAGCCGGCACCTTGACCATTAGCGGAACTACATCACCTGTAAAAACACCGCCCGCCTCTTCTGCCGATCCAGTAACCCCCGTAGGAAAAAAGAAAGTTTCAGCGGTTAAACCATTGCCGGTGCCGTCTATTGAAGAGCGGTCATTCATTGATAATGCGCCGACGGGCGCGGCGCTCAGAGCCAAGCTAAGGGCCTCATCAGACAAAATCAAACTCTTTGAAGAGACCAATAAAAAACGGGCCTCGCATAAATTCAATCGCAACCTTTCAGAAGCAGAAACCATCGTGGTGAAAAAGATTTTGAGTTGTGTCGCCAGAATGCGCGGCAAGTATGGCAAAGGCGCGGTTGCCGCTGTTTTGAAAGGTTCAAAATCAAAACAGATAGTCGAAAATAATCTGCATCAACTCTCTACTTACGGCATTCTAACCGAGCTCTCGCAAGACGATATTACCGTATACATTAAGGCCTTGATTGAAGCCGATTGCATCGCCGTCGGTCAGAGCGCTTATCCGACCGTGAGCCTCACCGAGTTCGGGCGCGATGTGATGACCGGTCATAAAGAGGTGACCTTGAACTTACCCGAGTGATTTTATCCCGCAGTGACTTTCAACTTTTAGAGCCGCTTGCTCATCGGAATCCTGAAAGGTGGCACAAGTCAAGGCTCCCCAACAGGCTCACGCTCAGAGGCTTCAAAGACTGCGGCAACCGTCAGGATCGTAGGAAACCACCAGACTCACGCTCAAAGTAATGCTTCCCCGTAGAAGTAAAATAATTGCAAAAATCAATCGCGCGCGAATCAAGTTCATTTGAAACTCAAAAGCGGGTTGAAAGTTCAACTACTTTGTAAGTTTCGTTCTCATATAACAGGTTCGTTTGCACAGCCGATGATTTCGGTAATAGCGCATAGGTCGCCCCATATTTTTTGTTTAATTCAGAAAGTTGCTCTTCAGAAAGCGCGGCATAAGCCTGATTCAGCAGACGATTATTAGCGAAGCCTTTGCCATTCGGTAATTCGCCGCCCGCAATATCCCGCAAGCGTTCATACCACTCAAGCAAATATTGCGGGCCGTCCGGGTTGATTTTGAATTCGCCGATGTTTGAGCGATTCGACAGATAAGTGAAGCCTTCATTGCCCGGTGGCGAAACAAATAGCGCCTCGCGCGGCGTGTTCTCTTTCACCCAATCACATACCGCGACCCAATCGGTTTTCTGTTCGCCGAGTCGCCTAATGCCTACAGAATAGGCAACCCCTTGCCGGGTCGCCGGAATTGCATAAAGCAACAACGCTAACCCGATTAAGCCGAGATTAGTGAGAATTGTGGCGCGATGGGATTTCCCTTGCACTAAAATGTTCAACCCTAAAACCAGAAATATGGCTCCAAAAACTGGAATAAAAAGGCTCATTCTGACCAACTGTACTTTCATGATTGACCCGATGTTCAGCATGTAATAATCGAGAAAATGAATGAGCGAAATCACCGCGACCAACCAACTGATAACCCCTAAGGCAAATAGCTTTTCTCGCTCCTCGCTTTTCTTATTGCGTATGTAAAAATAGACGCCGGTTATCAAAATCAAATGCAAAGCCACCCAGATGGCGGCCTCTGTTGAGGCGAGTTCAAAATGATGCGCCTGGCGAAAATCTATATCGGCTCTGGTGAATGGTAAATTCACCAGCCCGCGTTGAAACATTTCGCCAACGTCAAAGAGAGTCAATGATGTCGGTATCAAAAAAAGCCCCAGGCAAGTGAACCAATCTTTCGCGGTGAAGCGTTTGAACTGTGCCACATAAAACGGCGATAAAATCAGAAACAGCGCAATGCCGATTTGCAAATGAAAGAGCACCGTCATTCCGATTAAGAGCGCTGTGAGCTTAAATTGTTTGCGTAACAGGGTGGCCACCGCAAACAAGGCGAAGGCATGCGAGAAGGTTGGCGGATTGATTTCACGATTGCCCACGAAAGTATTGGTTTCTAGGCCGCGCCCAATCCAGGCAACATTCGTGGCCAGCAAAACCCCGACGGCTACAAAGGCCAAACGCGAGAGGTTTAAGCTTCGACACAAGGAATAGAGTGAGGCGCTAAGCAGGGTGAAGCCAATGATATTTAACGCAATCAGTGCGTTGTCTTCGCCAGTTAGTTTTGTAAATGCGGCAATGAGGTAAGCAAAAACCCGATGATGATAAAGCCGCAATTGAATATTGAAATCATTGGGTAAATAATTCGGGTCAAGAAGACGCCGGACAACCGGTATCAACCCTGTATGGTTTGAATAACCCATACTGATGCCGCCGTTGAAGATGATAATGAAGGCGGCAACACCCAGGATGCAGGCTGCAGCAATAGTGTATTCGACGATTTTTTTATGCTTTCCAGCCTCTGATTCTCGGCTCATAGATGACGGTCTAATTTATACTTTTTACGCAAGGCTTTTGCCACTCGGCTGGAAGCGTTGGCAACCGTTTGATGAACTTGAACGGGTAAGAGGCGTTTGACGAGCGCCTGTTTTCTCTTTCGCAAATGGACAGCCGCCGCCAATATCGAATCGCTTTCACGCAAGTGGTTCTTCACAAATTCGGGATTGGCAATAATGCTGATGGTTTCATCTTCGAGGGCTTCATAATCATGCCAATCGCCGATGCGGTCTTGCAATGAACGAAGCCAGTCAAGCGCCATTAAACTGCCCTTAATTCCCATCTCCGTAGTAATCTCCAACAGATAGCGCAATCGCTTCGCGGCAATCCTCAGTTGGTGAAACTCTTCTGGCTGAGTGGTTGGGTGAACGGTTGCGACCAGCTTTTGAAATTCATCAAACCGTTGCTCGATTCGATCGGCAGTCCGACGCGCCAGCGCCTTATCATCGGCAATGTGTGACAACGAAAATGCCGAATCATCATCTCTTTGTGAATCCAGTTCTAATTTTTTAATAATCGGTTCAATGCCGGTTTTCTCAAGATAGCGGCGAACCCGCTGGGCGCGCCGGGCACGACGTTTTTGTAACTCATCAATTAAGTGAGCGAATGGTTGTTTGACGGTTTTGCGTTTGGCAGCTTCCTCTTCCAGCAAAATTAAAAAGACATCATAATTGCGAACGTCCGACAGTTTTCGCCGGAGTCGCCGGAGTTTCCCTTTTACTTTGCGGATGCCGAATTCATCTTTGCCGATTTGTAATAAATCCAGAGAGGCTTGTAACCGTCGCGTTGTCACACGCATTTTGTGTATGGCTTCGACCTCCTGGGTCGCGAGAACCTCTGCGTGATAATTCTGCAATAGCTCAATTTGTTCAGCGATAATCTCTGCGAGACTTTGCGGCTCTTTCTTCTCTTCCGTTGCAACCTCTGTTTCTTCGACTATGGCGGTCATGTCTATTTTTCACACGCTCCAATTTTTGGCTATTCACTTATCGAATAGGGGATAAATTTTGAAGTTGAAGCTTACTATTCGACTTGCCGAAGAGGCAATTGGCGGAAACCAAATCGAAGGTTAAATCTCTATAAACCTCCGGGAATAATTTCCCCCGGTTCGGCAATCTAATTTCAGACGGCTATAATTTTTGTGGAGCAATGATGGAGATTCTGAAACTCGATTTAGCGAAAACCGAGCCTGATACGCCAACTGAAAATGAGGCGCGCTTTCAAGTCGCCTTGCTTGCCGCCATAGCCGGTTTAGCCGCAAGTTTTGTTGCCCGATTTATTTTTGATGCGCCGCTCTTGCCGGAACTGATGGCACGAGCTTTATTTGCGATTTTGCCAATAAATTTGATTGCTTTCGTTGTTGGCTTCTTGGGGCCATTCGCAAAACATTTAGCCTTTTTAGGCTTCGTGATTATCTACCTTGCGGCGTTAATTTCAGCCGCCTTCTATTTTCTTCGCAGCGGTCAAAAATACTGGCTCTCGCCGTGCCAGAAAATATTTTCGCACCTTAGCTTTCTTATCTCTATCTGGTTGCTCACCATGATGGTCATCATTCCGTTATTGGGCGGTGGCTTCTTCGGGCGTAATTTGCGGCCCGGCGTACGCTTCTCTTCTCTGTCGCTTTTCGTTGTTTATGCCATTTACGTTGCAACTCTTGGTTTGGTACACAGGCGCTATCAGGAAAAGCCCGACATTGCGCAGGTGAACAACCGGCGGTTGAGCCGTCGTCAGGTAGTGCGCGGCATCAGCTTCGCGCTGGTAGCCATTGGGGTTTATGATATCGGCAAATCTCTGCTCGGTTCCTGGTTTCAAGCCGGTAGCGGACGAGTCAAAAATGGTAACGGCATTTTTCCAAACCTCAATGGATTGGCGCTTGAAATCACGCCAACCGAAGATTTTTATGTGGTTTCAAAAAATCCCTTTGATCCCGATGTGGCGGCACAAAACTGGAAGTTAGAAATCACCGGGTTGGTCGAACAGCCTTTCTCTCTGACTTACGAAGAATTAAAAAGGTTACCTGCGGTTGAACAATACGCGACGCTTGAGTGCATTGATAATCAAGTGGGCGGCAACCTCATAGGCAATGCGCTGTGGCGCGGCATTCGGTTGAAAGATTTGCTTGCCCGCGCGAGTTTGAAAGATGGCGTTGTGGATATAGTATTTCGCGCCAGCGATAATTACACGGATTCAATCCCGGTTGAACGGGCAACCACTGATGCGACGTTGCTGGTTTATGAAATGAATGGCCAAGCGCTCACCAAAGAACACGGGTTTCCTTTGCGCCTGCTCGTGCCCGGAATCTTCGGAATGAAAAACGTTAAGTGGATAACCGGACTTGAAGCCGTCGGTTTTGATTTCAAAGGGTACTGGCAAAAGCGCGGTTGGGATGACAAAGCCGAGTATAAAACCATGTCGCGTATTGACACCCCCAATACGACATTTAAAGGTCAAACTACCCTTGCCGGTATTGCATTTGCCGGTGATAGAAATATCACTAAAGTTGAAGTATCAACCGATGGTGGCAAAAGTTGGGAAGAAGCCGAAATCAAGCCGGCATTGTCGCCTTTCGCCTGGGTCCTATGGAAAAAAGAATGGACACCTGAAAAAGCTGGTAAGTATGCGATTAAAGTTCGCGCCACCGATGGACGCGGCGCTTTGCAAACGTCACAAATCACCTCGCCCGATCCGAGCGGCGCATCCGGTTATCATTTGGTTTCAATCGAAACGGAATAAAAAGTGCGTTGCCATCTTTATCAAACAGCCTCTATATTTCGTAGCGCGAATGGCGAATAAAAAAAGCTCAAAAAATAATCACTTAAAATCTCCCGCCAATAAATTTCACCGCGCCATCTACCCCTTCACGGCAATTGTTGAACAAGCGGAGATGAAGTTGGCGCTTATCCTAAGCGTCATTGATGCGAACATCGGCGGCGTAATGATTATGGGGCATCGCGGCACGGGTAAATCAACGGCGGTGCGCGCACTCGCCGATTTGTTGCCGCCAATCAAAAAGGTCAAAGGTTGTTTATATGGTTGCGACCCAGAACGGCTGAACGAACTCTGTGACGAATGCGCCAGCCTATTATCGCAAACGGGAAAACTTCAATCCGTAACCGGCGAAGTTCCGGTTGTTGATTTGCCGCTCGGCGCAACGGAAGACCGGGTTTGCGGCACCCTCGATATTGAACGCGCGCTAGTCGAAGGCAAAACGGCCTTTGAACCGGGCTTACTCGCCAGAGCGAATCGCGGCTTTCTTTACATTGATGAGGTCAATTTGTTGGATGACCACCTGGTTGAAGTCTTATTGGATACGGCCGCCAGCGGCCGCAATATTGTCGAACGCGAAAGTATTTCCGTCAGTCACCCTGCGCGATTCGTTTTAGTCGGTTCAGGCAATCCCGAAGAAGGCGAACTCAGACCGCAATTGTTAGACCGCTTCGGTCTTTTCACACAAATTGCGACGATTACCGATTTAGACCACCGTGTGGAAATCGTTGTGCGCCGCGA
>JBIOWC010000242.1:0-16348 GCA_044868105.1 Blastocatellia bacterium | reverse complement strand
CGTTATAGATATTCATCATGTCGGGCGATTCAACGAATGAGTGATAGAGATATTTGTTTTCGGGGTCGAGCGGGTGGTCTATTTTGAATGAGCCGCCACCTTTCGCGAGGTTGCCGGTGACCTCGACATCGCCATCAAAAATTCCGGCCTTCCCGTTGCCAAGCGACCCGCTGCCGCCTGTAGCAAATATACCGGCACCTCCATTACCACTAGGAGCGTCGCCGCCAAGGACAGTTATTCCATTACCGCCAATACCTGTAGTGGAGTTGCCGCCAATGACCTGGACGCCATTGCCGCCAATACCGGAATTGGAAGAGCCGCCTCGTGCAAACACGCCATCGCCGCCAACGCCAGCGCCAGAATGGCCGCCAATGGCGGTCGCAGCACTGCCCTCACCATTATTCTGAACAAAGAGAATGCTGTTATTTGCTACAACGCCAAGCAGACCAAGCGGCACGGCAACGCCCAGCGGCGACCCTTGTGTGCCATTGCCCTTGATAGTTGCATCATGAAAAACCGCCTGCAAGCCACCGGTGGCTGCGGTCGTTTGCACCGTGCCATCGGGAAATTTATAACCGCCCAGCGTCGTTTCAATCATGCCGGCGACCGTGAGCGGCGAGGTTGGCGTCGTGGTGCCGATGCCGACTTTGCCGAATTTGTCTTCGAAGATATTTGAATTGCCAAGCACATAGGTATTTGAACCAGCGACGCCTGACCATTTTGCAAGTTGCCCCGGAGTCCCACTGCCGGTCACCTGGTTTGCCCCTGCGGCAGGGGCAACTTGTAGATTGGTGCTTGCGGGCATTTGCGATGTTCCCGGCTTTAATCGAACCGCTTGATTTTGCGCTTGCCCAACGATAGCTAGTAGCAAGAGTACAATTGACAGGTTAATAATTTTTGCTCGTTTCATTTTATGTTCTCCTCTTATTCAATGTTGTTCCGGCCTTGCGCTTGCCGATGCGCCAAGCCGAAACAACATTAGATAAATTTGTGCCTAATTATTTTCAGGTGTTGTCACAGGCGACCGCCTTTTACTCCAGCGGGCGGGTGAAGATAAATTCGGCTGAGATTTTATTGGTGCTGGCGTTCATCACCTGCACCGTCACGGTCTGCCCCGGGGCGATGAGTTTGCCGGCTTTCAAGCCAATCACTACGGTCGTCGGGCTCGTTTCATCATTGGCGCTCTTCTTCTGCCGTTCGCCATTGAGATAAACGAATGACGGCGCTTCAAATCCCGTCCCCGTCACCAGCAACTTCTTGCCTTTGACTTTGACGCTGTCAATTACCGGATTGTTATCATTAGCAGCGATATTCAGTAGGTAACCGGCCATGCCGAGTCGGTGATTTCCCTTGACCGTACGCCCGACCAGGATAAGGCGGCCATTGGATTGCAAGGCGGCGCCATAGGCTTCATCCTCGTTATTGAAAAAGTCGGTTGTGATCTTGCCGCCGTTGCCGAATGTGGGATCAAGCGTGCCATCGGATTTATAACAAGCCAGCGCGAAATCATGATTTTCAGAGTCGTTGACCGGAGTAACATTAGCCTCCCCGGCCTGCAAGATGCGACCATCCTTGAGGAGGATGAGACTATTACCAGAATCGGATGCGCCGTTGAAATCTGTAAAGACCAAACCGCCATTGCCGAAGGCCGGGTCCGGGGTACCATTGGGGAGCAGTCGCAACAGCATAAAATCGAATTGCCCGTTGACGGCGCCCCCGCCGACGAGAATCTTGCCGTCGGGTTGAATAGCCATGCCCGTAGGCGTGTTAGAGGCGTTGGGCAGGATGTTCACTCTTCCGCCAACTCCGAAGGAGCCGTCCGGGGTGCCATTGGCGTTATAGCGCATGCAGACGGTACGGCTGTTTACCGCCCCGGCCGCGATGATGCGCCCGTCCGCTTGAATGGCTAACGCTCTGATGTCTTCAAAACCTCCCGACATATCGGTGTTGGCGCGCCCGCCGATGCCGAAGGTGGGATCGGGAACACCCGCTGCGCTGTAACGCGCCAGCGCGAAATCGGTAGTGGATTGACTCGTCCTCGCATATCCGCCAACAACAATGCGCCCATCTGTTTGAATAGCAATTGCTTTCACTTCGTCATTCAAGCCGAAAAATTCGGTGCTCACCATGCCGCCGTTGCCGAAGCTGTTATCCGGCGTGCCGTCCACGTTGTAACGCGCCAGTCCGAAATCGGATTCCCCGCCAGTGGAGGTATAACCGGCAACGAGAATTTTGCCGTCGGGTTGAATGGCAACCGTGTTGATAGTAGAAAGTACCTCGTTTGCCTTGCCGCCATTGCCGAAGCTCATATCCAGGGTGCCGTCGGCATTGAATCGCGCCAGCGAAACATCGCCAAATCCGCCAACCACAATCTTGTTGTCTTTTTGAATCGCCACGACGGTGCCGACCATAAATGACTCGTTGGTTTTGCCGCCGCTGCCGAACGAGAAGTCCAAATCGCCGGGTTTGCTCTGCGGCGCGACCTCTTGCGCCGCGAGCGGAAGCGCCGACACCGCCATTAATAGAAGGCTCAATACGAGCGATAAAATTTTGTTTATCTGGTAAGTGGGTTTCATGAGTTTCTCCTTTAAATAAACCTGTTTTAATTTGAATGTTTTGTTTAACTCGACGAGGGGTGCAGGCGATAGAACGCCGCGCCATGGCATCGAGCCTGATGGGGATACTTCATTTAGACTGCAACTCTCCTGAATGCAGAGCGAACCCTTCATTCAGGGGGACTCCTTAATTCAGTGAGAATCTTTAGCCTGTCGTAATACTGACTTTTATAAATGGTGATGCAATTCTTGCGAGCCCTTTACTCCAGTTGCTCGCCAGGCTCGCCTTGATGCTCAGATAGGTCTGACACAACACAGACTAAGAATGGAAGAAGTCATCATTTCGAGCAGACGCTCACCGTGCTTCACAAAAAACAGCGCCTGGGAATGCGGTTCCAGTTTCGACATCAGCAGATGAACCTGTTCACCTTCTTTAATCAATGAACCGATTAACACGGCTTCGGGAAAAAAGTTATCAGGTGAATCGCCGGACAGCGCGCCACACATGCCGCGCTCGCTGCTGACCACGAAGCTGTAACAGGTATTTTGTGTGCCAATCAAAAGAATGTCGTTCACTCGCAGGTCTTGGAAATCAATCGCCCGGTCGCGTTGCGACCCTAAGCGGGCCTGCGGGTGAGGGGTGATATTTGTTTTCGTTGCGGGGTTCATTTTTATCCCTCCTTCTGTATCTTCGCATCGCCATAGAAAGCCGAGGACAGAGCTTTGCCCTGCCCTCTTTTGTTGGGTGGTTATTTTTTCTTCTTCCAGTAAATCGCCGAGCCATTGACCTGCGCAGGATTTTTCGTAGTGACGAAGGTCAAACCGCCAACATACAATTCCTCATTGACGGCAAGCGCTTCTTTCAAAATCAAGATCTGGTTTAATACCGGAACGCCGCCGCTATTGGTTTTAAAGTACCCGGGCTTGCTGCTGGAAAACGAATAGACAATTTTCGCGCCCTTGGGGATAACCTGCCCGGTCTTGTTGGTGATATAACCGTGAAAGTACCACGCGGTTGGTTCATTGAGAGATACAGGGCTGGTCTTGTTTTGAAAGACTGCCGTGCATTGAACTTTGATATATTCATAAGGGTCTTGTTCGGGCGCCTCAGTTTTTTCCGGTTTGCCGACTTGTCCGCCCGTAAAGCTGCCTGCAATACTTGTCATTGCCATCATCGTGACAAACATTAAAATCATCATTGTTGAAAATACTTTTTTCATAATCTGTTTCTCCTATTATTTGAGTTTTCAATTTTTATTTTGGTTAATGGTTTAGGGCCGGAACACAATCCACCCCTGTGACTTGCCGGAGCGCCTTGGTCGCTTGGCGTTCTCAGGCAACTTCAAATTCTGCAAACTCTTTTGGTGACTTAATCGCTCCATCCTACAATTCGGCCAGAAAGGCTTCTAAATCCCAGAACTGTCTTACGGACTGCAATTTTCCGTTCTCGTTAACCTTGAATATGCCCATACCATCAATGGTGATTTTTTTTCCGGTTGTGGTTTTCAGATGGAGTTTCCAGTTAACCGCGGCTTCGTTACCGCACACATTGAGGTCTTGGATTTTGTGCTTGATTTCACTAAAGGGCGCAATAATCCCTGTGATAAAGGCTGTGATCGCCGCCGTCCCCTGATACGCGGGTGTGCCAACCGGATCTTCAAGCACGCCGTCGGGGGCGAAGGTATTGACGTAGCGCTGAACATCGAAAGCCCCGACGGCATCGAAATACTCTTCGACGGCGGCTTCAATCTGTTCAGGAGTCAGGTTTGTCATCGGACGGCTGGCCGCTCGTGGCGCCGTTGAGAAAGTGGGACTGGCCATCATTGTCATAGCGACCACCAACAGAAGCGAAGCCAGGATACGCACACGGATGGTATGGAATCGTTTCAAGTCAAACATGGTTTGTTTCTCCTTTGGTAGATAGTTCAGTGATCAATTTCAGCAAGACAAAATACTCTTCTTCTCGCCACAGTAAGTGAGAAATCCTGCTGGTTAACGGTGTTGCCGTTTTCGTGAATTTGATTTAATCAGAGTGCTGGTCGTAATCCGTTTGTCTTGCCAAGTGAAGCTCAACGCTTCATCTCTTCATTGCTGAATCGGGCTGGCTATTTGTCAATGAAATATCCCGATACGACGAAGGTAACGGTCACCGTGTCCGTAGTCGCAATGCGATCTACTCGCACCGCTGCTGACGGCGTATCGGCGTAGATGCGAACCGACTGGCTGACCAGATAATAGGTGCTCGGCCCTACGGTTTCGTGAGTCGCTTGCAAAAAGTTCTGCCGCAAGGTGAGGTCAGGAGCCACGTGCGTCAGCAAAGAGAATAAGAAGCGCTGGCCCGCCGGAGGAGCCGCCGTGGCCGAAACCTGTTCGATGACCATCAACTTGCCCACGGGTACCACAATGCCGCCGTTCTGCGCGGTCATACCGGGCTCCAGCGTCACTTCAACTTCCTGTTGGAAAGGTTGCTTTGCGCCGTCAACGTCGCGCACATAAATTGGATTTGCCGCATCGCTGCCGACCTTGACCACAGGCATCCCGACAATCCCCACATTCCAGGCGCCGCTTTGTTGCGCCTGCAGGGTTCCGGAAACCGCCGTGGTGCCCTGGGCGACTGTCGGCACCGGCTCTGCCGTTGTATTGATGACTTTGACCTCCTTGTCCGGTGGCGGGGCGCCGTGTGTGGTGTTGAGGCTGGTTAACCAAAAGGCGCCAATGAGGAAGACAAAGGCAACGGCGATATAAATATTATTTCTTAGACTTTTCATTTCAATTCATCCTTTCTCGCTCTCAGGCGATGCCTGCTTTGTGAGTTTTCGTTCTGCGTAGCCGAGCAACCTGCAAGCGGCGCGTTAAAGTTCATCATCAGCGCACACCGCGCCCCAACCGGGCACTGGCTTTAGGTTAAGCCTTGCGCTTTCAGGTCACTCCGCTTTCTCTTAATTTTAGGTTAGCCCCAGCCGGGGGTTACGAGCGCCGGGGCCTGTATGCGATGCTGAGTTACTCTCGTACACGATGCTGAGTTACTCTTGCGATTTGTGCTTGCGTTCGCCCTCAAGGCGTTGCTGTTTGATTTGTTGCATGAGCTGTGGATTCAGGGCCCACTCGATGCCGCGCTCTTCAGCCTGGTCGAACGCTTTCGGGTGGAGGTAGAAGCCGCGCTCGCTCTCGGTCTTATTCACTTCCACCGGGATGCGATTCTTGTTGGCGTAAGCGTCCTGGCGGATGCCGGTCACTTGCCAGCTGACTTCCGTGTTCGGCGCGTTGGTCTTGATGCGGAATTGATTGCCTTTGATTTTTTCAGCGACCATCGCTTGTGCGAACGAACCGATGACCGTGAGTTGATAGCGGAAGTCGCGGTTCAAGGCTTCAAAATAATCGGGCATCTCAACCACCGCCTCACCGTTGGCATCCGTGGTGACGTTGCCGTCATAGATATTCTTCATATCCGGGGATTCGACGAACGAGTGATAGAGATATTTGTTTTCCGGGTCTAAGGGATGGTCAATCTTGAATGAGCCGCCGCCTTTCGAAAGGTTGCCGGTCACATCAACACTACCTAAAAAACTGGCTGCCGGGCCGGTGATGCCGCCATCAATCCCTTCACCGCCGACCGCCGATAGGCCGGCACCGCCAACAAAACCTGCTCCGTGGGCGTCCCCGCCGAGCGCCAGGACGCCGATGCCGCCCGGGCCCGGCTCACCCGTCCTGCGACCACCGGTCCCCCATACTCCGTAGCCCATTACGTTTTTACCCACGCCGCCAATGCCGTGCACGCCCGGGCCGCCCGTACCTGTCAGCCCGAGCGTGCTGTCACCACCGAAACCCTTCACCCCGGTGCCGCCCTGCCCGCCGTTGCCAAATTCCCTGCTCCGGCCGCCGGCGCCTTCGATGCCGGTGCCCCCAGTCCCCGTTGGGGACTCAGGGCCGATGCCGATGATGGCGCTCGAAAAATTGAGCGTGTCCGTGTTGGTCACCTTGACCGTGCCGCTTAAGATTAACGGCACCGCGACGCCCAGCGGCGAACCCTGCGTGCCGTTGCCTTTTAAGGTTGCGTCGTGAAAAACCGATTGCAACCCATTCACTGCGGCGGTCGTCTGCACGGTGCCGTCGGGGAACTTCAAGCCGCCCAGCGTCGTCTCAATCATGCCGACGACCGTGAGCGGTGAAGTTGGCGTCGTGGTGCCGATGCCGACTTTGCCAAATTTGTCTTCGAAAATGCCGGAGTCGCCAAGCACAAAAGTATTGGCGCCGCTCACGCCTACCCATTTTGAAATCCGTCCAGAGGTTCCGCCACCGTTTACAGCGGCGTTTTGCGCAGGAGCGCTCTGACCTTTCGCGCCAAGTTGCGGTTTATTGCTTTGTGCGCTTCCGGTGACTACAAGAAAAAACTGCATCATCAGTAATACAATCATTGTTCGTGTTAATCGCTTCATTGTGGTTTCTCCTTGATTCATTGATTTTTTATAGTCGTTTTTCATCACGCCAAATAAATAATCTAAAACCGCAGGCGAAACAATCACCTACACAAGTGACTATGTGAATTAAATTTTTGTCGGATTAGCGGTGTCCGTGGTGAACGCAGGCGAGGCTTGCCTGAATAATCAGTAAATTGGCGGATCAACGATTAACTGCGGGCCAGGAATTTTAGATGAGTCTTTCTTGAAGAGCTTTGGCGACGGCTTCGGATTTGGAGTGCACTTGCAATTTACGATAGATGCTCTGCATGTGTGTGCCGATCGTGTTGATGCTGCTGCCGAGTTCGACGGCGGCGGTCTTGTAGTTGTACCCTTCGACCAGCATCTTTAACAACCGGGTTTCGTGTGGCGTGAGTTTATAATCGGACTTTTCGGGGGGACTGAATTTGCGAAATAGCGTAATGACGCGACCGGCGATTTCCGGCGACATCGGTGCGCCCCCGGCCACGGCTTCTTTTAAGCCTTCGATGAGGCGCGCGGGCGGCGTCTTCTTTAATAAATAACCGGAGGCGCCGGCGCAAATCGCTTCAAAGATGCGGTCATCGTCGCTGTAAACCGTCAGCGCAACCAAAGAGACCTCCGGGTAGCGGTCTTTCAAAATGCGCGCCCCTTCAATGCCGGACATGCCGGGAAGCCCAATATCGAAGAGAATGACATGGGGCAAATTTTTCGGTAAGTGTTTGAGCGCGTCTTCCATGGAACCGAATTTGCCCATCAATTCGTACCCGGCGGTGTTGTTGATGAGAAAGCCGATGCCTTCACGAATATCGTCGTGGTCTTCGATAATGGCGACTTTAATCACTCTGGTTTCCGACATCGGTTGTGGTTCCGGCGCTATATATAAATTCATCATTATTCCCAACCCTTGCTGGACCTAAAGATGCGCTCCAGGTCCAGTCTCAGTGTATCCCAATGATATGGACGTGTCACTCACCAGTGTAGGTGAGTAACCCTGGTTTAGCGTACAGACTTTAGTCAGGTGGTCATTAAATCAATGGATTATTTGCTTGAAATCAAAAAATTATTTGCTTGAAGACGGCCCGTTACCTCCCCGGCGCTTGATAAGAACAGACCTGGTCTTCAAGGCTTGTCAAATTTATGCGTCGGGTGATGCGGCATCTCCAGGCGCAGGGTGGTCCCGTTGCCCTGACTTGAGCTTAACCGGACCTCCCCGCCTAAACTCTCTGCGCGTTTTTGCATATTCTTCAAGCCATTGCCGCGCACTCCGTTGTTCATATCAAACCCGCGTCCATTGTCGCTCACTTTTAAGACCAGACGTTTGCCTTCGATGTGCATTTCAATCTCGGCGCGCGTACATCCCGAATGGCGCGCCACATTGTTCAGGCTCTCTTTATAAATCAAAAAGATTTGCCGCCGCACATCGGCTCCGACGCGAATGTCTTCGGCTTCGCCCGGCACATTAAAACTGAAGGTGATGTTGCGCGCCGATAAAAGCTCGCTCGCAAAGTTGCGCATCCGCCTGGTCAAATCATAAAGGTGATCGCGCTGCGGATTGACTGCCCAGACGATGTCGCTCATGGAATCAACCGCTTCGCCGGAAATACGGGCGATGACGGAAAGGTTTTTTGATAACTGCGAATCCTGTTCGGGCAGTTGCAGCTTGGCGACCTCGCTGACCACGGCAATGTGCGAGAGGCTCGCGCCGATGTCATCATGCAGGTCGGCGGCAATGCGCGTTCGCACCCGCTCGATTTCAAGCAAGCGATTGACGCGATAGCGAAAGAACAGATAAACCGCAACCGCCGTTAACAAGATTGTCAGCGTCATGAACCACCAACTCGACCAGAAGGGCGGCAGAATGCGAAAGGTCACACTCGCAGGTTGTGAACTGAGCGTCCCATCCGAATTGATCGCCCGAACCAGAAAACGGTAATTTCCCGAAGCGAGATTGGCCAGCGTGATCGATCGCTGTTCGCTCGGCGCGCTCCAATCATTGCCAGACCCTTCGAGTTTGTATTGATAGCGCAACACGTCGCCCGGCGCATAACTGATGCTCAGAAAATCTACCTGCACCTGATTTTGTCGGTAATTTAATGCCGCTATCTGTACCTCGGTCTGCCCGAGTTCGGAAATCGTTTGTTTGTCGCCCGCCACCGTCAACCCTTTGATAATGACGGTCGGCGGCAACAGCGGGCGCTCTTCTTCAGGCACAAAGCGCGACAACCCTCTCAGGGTTCCAAACCATAACGCCCCTTGCGCATCGCGCAGGGAAACATTAATAAAGTTGTCGGCTAAGCCATCGGCCGTACTGTAGTGTTTGATCTTTCCTGAATCCGGGTCTAACCGATCAATGCCGCGCCCCGTGCCCAGATAAATTTGCCCCCAACGGTCTTCGACGATGGCGGTTACTTGATTGGTCGCGAGTCCCTCTGTAGTGGTGTACTTGATAAACTGCGGGGTTTCGGCAAGCGGGTCATTGACGCGTGCCAACCCGCTATTGGTGGCAATCCACAAACGCTGCTTGCTATCAACATAGATAGCGCGCACAAAATCTGTGAACATGCCATCCTTTTCGGCAAACAGCCTGAACTTTCCATTGGCATAGCGGGCAACGCCGTTAACATAAAATCCGACCCATAGATTACCGGCCGGGTCATTGGCATAGGCGGTTCCTGCGGCTACCGGAACCTCATACTCTGGCGGCGAATAAGAATAGATTTTATCCGAGCTGCGTTCCCAACGTTGATTACAACGATAGTCATCAACGGTTGAAAACCATAAATCGCCGCGCGCGTCTTCAAAGAGCCGAAACACGGTATCGGCGCTCATTCCATCTTTGACCGTATAAACCCTTGTCGGTTTTGCCGTCGCCAGTTCGGAAAAAGATTTATATCCCGAAAACCGATAAAGTCCGTGCGCTGTCGGCACCCACCAATCACCCGCGTGGTCGTGCACTACTAAGTGATTCCATCCCCAGGTGAGTTCGACCTTCGGCGGCAGGTTCGGTTGCGCTTTGACGAATCCGTGTCCGTCGAACCGCATGAAGACGGGAATCAGGTTGAAGAAGCCATCGGCTAAAACATAGACGCTGCCGTCAAGGTCGGAAAATACTTGGCTGATGTGGCCGTTGCCAAGTCCGTCCGATTCAAAGTAAGAGGTAAATCCGGCGTGCGCAATCTTCATCGCGCCGCCGCTTTCCGCGCCCAGCCAGAGATTGTGGTCGCGGTCTTCGGTGATATCCAATATATCTACATTCAGCAATCCCTGTTCGGTTTTATAGCCGCGAAACGATAACCCATTGTTGTTTTTTGGCTCGACCAGATAATTCAAACCGCCGCGCGTGCCCACCCATATCCGACCGTCAGAGGCCTGGAACACGACATTGATCATGTTGTAAAACAGGCCTTCTTGAACCTTGAAAACCTGGCTCACCCGCTTTCGCTTTGCGCGCGTATCATTGACTAACAGGTTCAACCCATCACCGGTGGCCACCCATAGCCTATCCTGGTTATCCACCAGGAGTGCGTGGGTGGGGTTTGACGACAAGCCATTTTGAGTTGTGTAATGCTCGACCGTACCATCCGCAAATAGGGCATAAAGCCCGGTACTGGCGCTAACCCATAAGACGCCCTGATGGTCAAAAGCCAGAGAGGTCAGCAAAAGGTTCGAAAAGGCATCAACCAGGGTAACTTGCCAGCCCCTGGCCTCGCGCCTGAGTTTGTAAAGCCCTTTTGCCGTGGCGCACAATACCGCGCCGGTTTCATCCTCAAGGAGTTTGGTTATATATTGTGATTCTGTGGACTCTCCGGTTGGGATGAGAGTGAAATGCGAGCCCTTCGCATTCGTGCTGGTGGGACTAAACTCAACGAGTCCGCTAAAGGTGCCAAACAGGTAGGTGCCGTCGCGGGTTTCAAGAAAAGCCTGTACGATGCGGTGCGGCAGGCCATCGGCAAGTTGATAATTGGTAAATTCGTAACCATCAAATCGCGAAACCCCTTCATTCGTACAAAACCAGATGAAGCCATGCGAATCTTGTTTAATACGATTTATGTGGTCGCGCGCTAAACCATCAGCAATCGTATAGGCTTTGATTGGCAATTGCTCGGCCTTCGCCTTGTAGACCCCAACCGGATAGACCAGCAGCAAGGCTGCCCACAAGAAGGTTCGCAGAAAAGATGGTCTGCCAAAAATAGCCTGATTACCTCACTCGCTTAAAATAGAAAAAAGCTGAACGATGGAACCAGCTCGGAAGAGCTAATCGCTCCCGGCTTCTCCATCACCTAAAGCGCAGGCTATTTTCTACTGCTTGAGAAGGAAAATCAATTGCGAGACTTCAAATGGGATTACCTGGCGCGCAATTAAAAGTCGGACTTACCAAGCAAAGGCTGACTAAAGGGGTATGACAATTAAGCCGGCCACTCGTTTGCGAGCTTTGCGATACCCGGCGACCTGGCGAGAACCAGGGTGGGATTTCTCGCCCGGCCGCCAAGCAACGGCCAAGACTGCAAAAAGTTGTGCAAAGATGGACGCTTTTTCTCTGCTGTTCATTTAATCTTGGTTTGCTCAAGCGCCCCGCCTGAAGCCAAAAAATTGACGGGGGCGCGCTAGGCTAATAAATTGTTAACCGGTGAGAGAGAGTTATTGAACAGCGGAGGAATTTATGAATACACGCATGGAAGTTGTGCAGGGCGACATCACCAAGATGCAGACCACGGCCATCGTCAACGCTGCGAATCGTTCATTGCTCGGTGGCGGCGGCGTTGACGGAGCGATTCATCTGGCCGCCGGCCCTGACCTTCTTAACGAATGCCGTTTACTTGGAGGCTGTAAAACCGGAGAGGCGAAAATCACCAAAGGTTATCGGCTGCCGGCAACCTCCATCATTCACACGGTGGGGCCGGTGTGGAATGGGGGTCAGCAAAGGGAAGCGGAACTGCTTGCCTCTTGTTACCGCGAAAGCCTCGCGCTTGCCGCGCGTCATCACATCGAAACGATTGCTTTCCCGGCGATAAGCTGTGGTATCTATGGCTACCCGGTCGCGGAAGCTGCACAGATTGCTATCACCGAAGTCGCCAATTTTCTCGAAACCAACCCGGCTATCCAAAAAGTTTTTTTCGTCTGTTTTGAAAATGAGGTCTTTAAAACCTATCAGGAAACTTTGAAAAACTTGACCGCCGAGCGCCCCGCCTAAGGCTTAGCCGCAACCCGCATCAAACCTTGGCGCCTTCCCTGATTAGGGAAAACAAGTGCGGTTTTTGAAAAAATTTTGCCTGCTTTCTGGGAACCATCCAATTTTAGCCATATTCCTAAAGACGTAATGAGACCAGTGAAGCCCCTAATCTATAGCTTTGCGCTAAGCATTTTTCTCTTCTCGAATCTGGGTTTGCATCCACAGAAGACGCAGGCTCTGGCCCCACAAGTAGCGGCTGCTGCCGAAGCGAATATTTCGTTTCAGCCTTTCCTCACAGGGTTAGCGCAGCCGCTACTTGTTACAAATGCGCGAGACGGCAGCCGTCGCCTGTTCATCGCCGAACGCAATGGCGTCGTCAAAGTTTTACAATACGGCGAATCGCAACCGACCGTCTTTTTGGATATTTCAGCCAAAGTTTTAGCCGACCGTTTAGGTGGATTCGTCGGACTTGCCTTTCACCCTGAACATCGCAGCAACGGTCGTTTCTTCGTTCATTATGTTCGTCGCGGTGATGCAGCCGTGGTCACTGCCGAGTATAAAGTCCTCGATGCCAACCCCAACCTTGCAGACCCCGGCAGTGAACAGGTTTTGATTTTACAACCCAAAGATAAAGACGGACATTGCGGCGGGTCAATTGAATTTGGCCCCGATGGCTATCTGTATATCGGCCTCGGCGATGGCAGCACCGGCAACGACCCGAACAACAACGCGCAGAATCTGGATACCTTGCTCGGCAAAATTCTTCGCATAGATGTTGACCATACGAGCGATGGAAAACCTTATGCCTCGCCATCCACGAATCCGTTTTTTGGCGCCCCGGCCGGCCGCGATGAAATCTTCGCTTACGGATTTCGCAACCCTTACCGTTTCGCTTTTGACCGCTCGACGGGCGAATTATTTGTTGGCGAAGTCGGAGAGACCAAACACGAAGAGGTGAACATCGTTCGCCCGGGCGAAAATTATGGCTGGCGCGTGATTGAAGGCGCGGAATGCACCAAACTGGATGCGCCGTTGTGCGATTCGCTGCGCTCGGTTGCAGCGGTTGCCGGATATGACCATACGGAACACCGTTGTTCGATTACCGGCGGTTATGTTTATCGCGGGCCCCGCGACACGCTGCCACAAGGGGCCTTCATTTTCGGCGATCTCTGTTCAGGCGAAATCTGGTCTTATCAGGACGGCCGGCAAAACTTGCTCTACGACAGCGATATTAATAATCTCTTTCTGGTTTCCTTTGGCGAAGATGAAGAAGGCGAACTCTATGTCGTTTCCTTAAACGGCACGGTTTATAAAATCGTTAATCGTTCAGCCGAAGAGCCGCAAGTCCAACTGCTTTCTCCCAACATTAATATGAAGCTCAGAGGCAATTCGGTTTACTCCATCACCTGGAAAACCATCGGCACAGGGATTTATCGTCACGACATTCAATGGTCAACCGATGGTGGCGCCAGTTGGCAAGACATCACCAGCGGGCTATCCGCCGACACCAATAGTTTTGAATGGCGCGTGCCGAATATTCAAACCAAGAAAGCGCGGGTGCGCGTCATCTCCTTCGGCAGCCTTACGACAGGTCAGGACGAGAGCGATACCAATTTCAAAATTAAATCGCGCTGATCCCACCGCTAAAATATCCAGCAACGCCGGCGCTTGTCGTATCGAATGGTTCAAGCGCCGGCCTTTTCATTTTTCGCGAGCTTTAACCTTCAATGAAATGACCCTTGGGATAAAGAGAAGAAAACCAGGCCTGTGCAAGCGGCATTCAGCAGAAAGACAATAGAGGCGCCAATGGCTAAGCCTTTCACAAGATGCGAGTGCCCTTTGCTAGCCGCAATGACGATTGCCGGAATCATATAAATCAACTGGCTCACCCCGATAAAAAGAATGGAAAACATAACCAATTCCGGTTCAAACAACGACAGAATAACCCCGATAGGAACCTGCAAAAGGTGGAGCAGTAAAGAGAGGCCGAACCCCTTCCAGGCGCTGCCTTCTTTTGGCCCGGTAAATGGCGGCGGTGAACCATACGGCGGTTGATCAGGTGGTTGAACGGGTTCAGACATAGATTGTTCCTTCCGTCATTTGGCGCAACTGAGCTAAGCGCGTCTTTTCCAGCTCATCGCGATAAAAAAGATTGTACGTGTCAAAGGGAATCAATCGCCCGTCCGGGTGAACAATGTGAACGCAGGATTTTTTCACCGAACGCACATCGAATGAATAAGCGTCAATAAACTGCATAATGATAATGCGGAAGAGATTTTCATAACCGATACCATCGGGGACAACCGCTTGCGGCAAACAACAGAGCAAATCGCGCAAAGTTGTGGCGCTCGACTGCGGCGAATGATTGGTCGCAAAAAGTTTGAAGATGTACGCCCGAAGGGCTTCGTCCTCTTCATAAACAATCGTGTTGCGGCTGCCGCCGATGAGCACCTGCGGGTCAATCATCCCGGTCAGCGGAATGACCTGGCCGCCGAGTTTCAGCGCATAGGCCATCGCTAAACTGTCCGGGTGACAGGGCACTGGAATAATATCTTCGGGTCGAAAAACTGCGGTCTGTTGCAGAATCTTTCGGCGCACTTCGGTAAGCGTCAGTCTATCGGTCGCCGGATTAAAGTCTTCTAATCTGCCCGCCGCTTGAATCGGTTGCAGGGTCACGCCGCGCACGCAAGGCTGCGCGAGCGCATAATCAATAAGGCGTCCGACCTCGCCATCATTCAGCCCTTTTTTCAGAGTCACAACTAAGGTGGTCGAAAGGCCTAAACGGTTCAATCGTTCCAGAGCTTGTTCGCGCACCTCGCGCAAATCCGCGCCGCGCAGCGCCATCAACGCTTCGCGCTCGAAAGAATCGAACTGTAAATAGATTTCAAAGCCCGGCATATAGGCCGCTAGGCGTTCAGCAAAGCCTTCTTCTTTGGCGATGCGTAGGCCGTTGGTGTTTAACATCAAATGGCGAATCGGGCGCGCTTTTGCCAGATCGAGCACCTCGAAAAAATTCGGATGCGTGGTCGGCTCGCCGCCCGATATTTGCACGACATCCGGTTCACCTTCGTTGCGCACCACGGCGTCGAGCAGGGCTGCGATTTCCTGAAGCGAGCGATGTTGTAAACGCCCGGGACCGCTTGCGGCATAACAAATCGGACACTGAAGGTTGCAGTAATCGTTAATTTCCACCAGCGTCAAACACGAATGCTGCTCGTGGTCTGTGCAGAGTCCACAATCATACGGGCAGCCCCATTTGACGGGCGTATTGTAAACCAGCGGCATTTCCGGCGGCTTGATAAACACCTCGCGCATGCGCCGGTAATAATCAATATCGTCAGCAATCAGGATTTTTTCAAAGCCGTGTTCCGGGCAGCGTTTGGTTAAAAAAACCTGCTCATCTTGAAAAATAATTTTGCCCTCGACTTTGCGATAACAGACCGAACAAATCGAAATCGCAATATCATAATAAAGGTAAGGGCGCACGCGATCGGTCATACCCCTTCAGCCTCCTTGATGCGCAACAGGTATGGAAAATCTCTGGCGTAGTATAACAGCACGCCTAAAGATGCCCATTGAATTGCCGTGAGTCCGCCAAGCCGAACGCCGGGTTTGATAAAATCAACCAGCAGGCGAAATCCCATATAGCCAATCATGAAAGTTTTGAAGAGGTCGCCTTCGCGCCGGGGTTTGCGTGAAATAAAAAAAAGATAAAGCCCCAGCAGCGAGAGAAAAACGATTTCGTAAAGCTGTGTCGGATGCCGTTTGAGGCCATCCCCGAAATCCAGGCCAAGCGGCAAGGCGGTTTCAAGGCCGTAGGTTTCATCGCCGAGTCCCGACAGAAAACAACCGATGCGCCCGATAGCAATCGCGACCGTAAGCGGGATGGCAAATAAGTCTCCGGTGCGCCGGGTAATCGCCAAACATTTCTTGGCGAATTCCACCGCCAGGAGTCCGCCAATGAGTCCGCCGACAATCGTTTTGCCGGCCATTAAATAAAAAGGATTATGCCAGTTTTGCCAGGTAAGCTGAGGGTTTTCAAACCAGTAAAGCAACTTGCTGCCAAGCGCCGCGCCGACGGCCGCGGCCGTAACAATCCACAAACGATTGCCGGTCGAAAGATGGTCGCCTGAAGATTTACGAAACTGCAGATAGATGCGAAAGCCAATAAAATAAGCCAGGGT
>JBIOWC010000241.1:0-24911 GCA_044868105.1 Blastocatellia bacterium | reverse complement strand
GATGCCTTCCCTGTTGGCTGTATCATAGGCTTTCAATTGCCGGCGGAGTTCCGGGTCGAAGGCTGCACGTTTGAGGTCATAAGCCTCGCCTTTGGGGCTCTCTTTTGTCAATTTCCTGACATACCAGTTATAAAATCCTTGCACGAACTGGCGGCAGGACTTTTGCAAATCCTGACTCTCGCTCTCTTGGGCGCGGGGCGAACCGGCGGAGGCGGCAAGGAGCAAGCAGAGGCTCAATCCGCAAGCCAGGCTTTTTGCGAACCCCTTCGGTTTACCCACTGGCGTTTGCAAACGATTTTTTATATTCATAGCTGAATTCTCCCTCCCCAGATGAGAAATTATTTGGAGTTTTTTTGCCGGTCCGCTCGTAAGAATTTCAAAAGGCTCAACAAGTTTTCATTCACTGGATATTCACTCTTTCCATAATGAAAATTCACAATAATCCAGCGCCCGTCTTTAAACAATAACTCGGGCACGACGACAGGTTTTTCGGGTTTTTCCCTGGACGGTCGGCCATAAACCTCAACCCAATAGCGGTCGCTTTTGACGGTGACCTGGCCAGCCAGATAATGTTCGTAAGGGTCTCCGTTGGTAGAGAGAAACGGGTCGAAATCCAGTCCGACGATTCCCCCGTCGGTATTTCTGGCTTGGGCCTCTTCATCCTCTTTTAATCGCCGTCGAAGTTCACGACTTAATACGGCGCGGGGGTATTGCGGACGCTTTCCAAGTAAATGGTTATAAAATCCCTGCACCGCCTGTCGGCTAGCTTTTTGCAACTCCTGAGAACTTTGCCCCGCGCCCCTCTGGCACATCGCAAAGGCGCGATTAAAAATTGGCGCCAAATTTCTGCCGCTTTCTGCCTCGCTGGTATCAGAGGCCACCGCCACGCCGTCTATGGTGCTGGCTCTGGCCCAGACATTCAGCGGATAAGCCGTGTTGCCGGCAATCCAGAAAACCGCTACTGAACCAACCTCGGCGCAAGCCAATTCGCCTTTATCCTGATCGAAGGGCCAGTCTTTTCCATAAGTCTGTTTGGCGAGTTTTAGCCGTTTTAGCTGATTGGATTTTAAGGTTAAACCGGGAAAGCTGGCTTGCGGGTTTTCTTTGATGGCCGGTAGCTCAAACTCTTTGATTTCAAAAGCGGCCGTCGGACTGCGTCGAGTCAGGAGGAAGTAGTTATAAGCCCGAAAGGTCCCTTGCGTGGCGTACCAGGAGGTAGAGATAAAAATATCTTCGAGGCCATCGCCATCAAAATCGGCGCGCCCGCGTTCGTCAAAATTCATGCGATAGCCATAGAGTTTCTCTTCAGGATCGAATTCATATTCCACTGCCAGGTGGCTTTTCAAGCGATACAAGATTTTTGCTTTGCGTTTGGTGACCAGTTGACTGATATGCATGCGGCCGGCGGTTGTATCGTCTAAGCCGTCAACGTTGTCTCCCGATAAGGTGTTCAGCATCTTAACCGGCAAAAGATTCAAATTCGCTACACCCACCTGGGGGTTGGCGATGAAACTTTGCTTGGCCGGTCTGGCATCCTTCAAGGCATATAAAAAACTACAGGTGTCAATGAAGAACGAATCCATGGTCCGTTCATAGGTATTAAAACTTGAATCCAGACCGAGTTGCTTCGATTGCGCCCACTCCTGACAGGAAAACGCGGGCAACCGGCCTTCTTCATAGATAAACCCTAAACCGTACTTCCCGTATTCATCATTGATATTGCCACCCAGATAGACTCTGCGGGCGAGCAGGGAATCGATTTCCGATTTGCGAATCGAACCGCGAACAACCTTGCCTTCAAAAGTCAGGTTGCCAGTAATCGGAAAGACTGCGTCAGCCTCTACGACCGTCGGTTTTTTCGCGGGCTTATTTGTTTGTCGGGGCGTGCTGGAAAACGCCGCTGGCGTGCTGACTAACAGAACCAGACCTAACATCGCTAATTTCATATTCACCTCACCATCCAAAATCGGGGGCCTTTGATGCTCGCTTTTTTACGGGGTTGTCTGAGGTCTTGCGAGTAAGGCCAAGATATTCATTTATCTTCAGGGTAAACCGATTGCAAGTTTCCGCGTTTATTCACGTAAAAATATTCCTGATATTTTGTTGGCTTTTTCGCCCACACAAAGTCTCCGTAGCGGTACAAATGCCCACGGCTGACACATTCACTACCAACCTTTTTCTCACCTTTGTCGCAATCAGGCTTTTCTCCACAATCCACGCAGGGCGCATATTGGTGAACAAAAGAGCCGTCCTTTTGAACCACCAGAGTAAAGGCGTAGTCTCCAAGCGTGCCGCCGGTACGCTCTCGCTTCCAGGAGGTGATTTTTCGGAAGCGGTTGGGGTATCCGAGGGCTTTATCTAAAACCCATCCTCTGGGTTTGGTCGTGTCACTATCGCCCTTCATCGAGCGATAAAATTGAACCAAAGCCCATACATTTCCCCCCTCGCCCGAAGCTTTTCTGATGACCAGAACCATATCTCCCACGCCCAGCTCTTTCACCACTTTCGCCTTCATGGTCGGTGATTGACGAAGCTTCACGCCCAAAACATTTGCTATCGGCACTTCCAGGGGTTTGGCGTTTTGAGCCTGAAGCGTCGAAACCGGAAGCAGGGCAAACAGAAATAAAGCCATACTCGGAATTTTATGCATACCTGTATCCTTCACTATCAAGTGCTGAAGCCTGAGTAGTGGGTCAGGAAGAAATAGGTTGGCCAGCGGTTGGCGCTAAATAAGTAAAGTCCCGCCCAACGACCAGTAAACAGTGATCTCTGGACAAGTAAAAAGTTATCTTCTGATTAGGCGGAAAAAGCGGATAAAGCGCCATCGGCTGGGGCGGATAAATCGCCATCCGTCTTTTCCGCCCTATCAGAAGATGACCTTGTCGCTGACGACAGACCGCCGTTCTTTTACCGATAAATAATTTCATTCCCCTATTTTCAATCTGACCCATTACCGAAGCCTGGCATCATTTGACGCGCTCGTTTACTGCAAATAACGGAGCGATTCCATAACTTTGAGCACCTCTTTTGCAGTGAGTGCCGTGCTGGTTACACGATAGGCTCGCCTAGCGATGGCCCCGGCGAATGGATTCCTGCAGTTCGGTAATATCTATGGGGCGCGAACTGGCTCGTAAAGTCGAGAGGGTATCAAGCAACAATCTTTGAATGGTCGAATCAGCAACCGGCGCCTTGCCTTCCAACGTTCCATTCAGTATGACGACCTGCTTACCGCTGACGACTGTTAAATAGATTTGCTGCGCCTTATTCTTTGGCATCGCAAATTTCCAAAGCAGGGTTTCGCCCACGCCGCTTGCTGGCTGTGGCGGAAGGGTTGTCACATTTATTTCTGTGCCCAGCGTTTGTTTGAGATATTGCACTTCCCAATTCTGGTGCGCCATAAGAATTGCCTGATCGCTCAATTTCTGTTTTTTGGCATTTTTAAGAAATTCGCTGACGGCAACGGACTGAACCTGCAAAACCACACCATCTACAGCGAAAGCAATACTGCCGGTGCCCGTTGCATTCAGCGGGCGAACCTGCTTACCCTTTACGTTCAGGGTGAAATGAATGTCCGGCTGATTCCACACCACCACATAACCATCGTTCGTTTTGACGGCGGCCTGGCCGACGGCTTGCAGGCTGGCAAAGGCACTTGCGGTTGAACCGAACAACAGCAACAAGGTCACGACAAATTTTTTAAGCGGCTTATTTTCCATCTGGAAGTTCCTTTCAAATTGCGAAGCGAATAATCGGCACAATGCCCCTCATTTCAGAGGCATTAAAGATTGGACAATTGCTAGGGCTTCCCGGTCGGTGACGCCAAATCCTAAGAAGTGATGCTGTGTGGAAGAGTTTGAGGTAGTCGCTTTTTTACCATTGATCACCCACTCATTTTCGTTCAGCCAGTCGCTTATGTAATAGACATGTTTCGAACCATTGCCTTCAGCCCACGGCTTGAGAACCTCTATGGTGAAAGAGCCGAGCAATTTCGACTTTCCCCTCAACTGTTTGTATCCGCCGGGGGGATCGCCAAGTCCAGCGCATAAGGATGCGATAGAAAAACAGAGGTGATTCTTATCACAGAATTCCAACTCGTAATCGCGGCTCCGGCACTCCTGGTCCGGAATGATCTTGGCCGAGACCAGCGAGAACCGGGTGGGAACAAATTCAGGATAGAGAACTCTAACCCCGCGGTTGAGGATGCGCTGTAGTCGTTGTTTAGCCTGTTCCTTTGAGAGTGGCGTGGCGCGGCTCTTAGCTTCAGCCAATGTGCCATTGCCAACAAAGGTCACAAAAGCCGCAAGCGATAACGCCGCCATCAGCAAGGCTCGCGCCTTGCGGTTTATCGAAATTCGTTCTCTCATATGGTCTGCCCTCCTAGCCATCAAATTCCTTCCTTACCGACAGCCTTTTACTCCCTATCAATACAAAGCGACGTGAAATAGATGCCGTATTACCATCGCCTAAAAATATTCGTTCGTGCTTCACCAACGGGGGTCGGGCGATTGGTGAGTTTGGTGAGCTTTGAGAGAAATCTTTCGTTGTTAGGCTCAATGATTGCCGGTTCTCACAAAGTCCACAAAGTCAACAAAGCTCATCAAGTTGGAAAGCTGTCAGGATTTCTCGCGCTCATAGGATGAACCTCTCAAGCTATCTGCTTTTGTCAGTTGGGCGACGGTGCGCCTGATGGCGGCAAAGCCTTACAAAAGTCTTTAATTGGCGGCGAATTTTTCCCGAAAGTTCCGAATTAAGGCGCAAGCCAACCGAGCAGGTTGATGAAGGGTTGCAGAGGTTAGGTCTCGCCCAGAAGCGTCCTCACTTCACAAACAAGCCGGTCAAACTCTATTTCTTTAGCCGTATCTATGCGGAGTAATTTGCCAAGACCGAGCGGACCCAGGGCGGCAAGGATTTGAAAATGTGAAAGCAGGTCTTCCCCGCGCTTTGTCTTATCGAGGTGCCCCGGATGCCTGACGCGATTCATAAAGCGGTAGGCGGCAACCGCCGGGTCACACACGCAATAAATTTCGACAAGGCGTGGCGAAGTAGCAGCTAGCCAACTGGTTGGCGTGCCGGAATCGCTCGGCAGTTGGCGGTGGCGCCAGAAGGATGTAAGAACAGCGCCGGAAGAACGTTGAGCCAGACGCTCAAGGATTTCATCGCTGGCGCGACTCAAGCGCTGCCGCCAATCCGCATCGCCTGTTCCTACGGCCTCAAATAATCCTTCCAATATGTCATCTTTGTCCAACAGCGGAAGCGCCAGCGCCGGCGCGAGTTTTCTTGCCAGCGTACTCTTGCCGCTTGCGGGCAATCCCGAAACTATAACCAGAGGCAGGTTCTCAGGCATCGCGTTAAATTAGGTTTGGCAATCGGAGTAAAAGGCGCTCTGTTTACATTGCCGGTAACTGTTCGTAGGCGTCGCGCAATATGCGAACGGTGGTTTGCCAACTGACGCAGGCATCGGTAATGCTCACTCCATATTTCACATCGGCCAGATTCGCCGGCAATGATTGATTGCCCTCTTGTAAATAACTTTCAATCATGAGCCCAATCAACGCGCGATTCCCGGCGGCGCGCTCGGCCACCACACTCTGCGCGACGGCTTCCTGCTCGGTGTGCCGTTTGTTTGAATTGGCGTGGCTGCAATCTACCATCAGCGAGGGATTTTGTCCGGCTCGTTGTAAAGCGGCGATGGCCTGGTTAATACTGGCGCTGTCATAATTCGTGCGCGCCCGCCCGCCCCGCAACACCACATGTCCGAAGCGATTGCCTTTGGTTCGCACAATGGTGGTGAAGCCGTCCTGGTCAATACCTAAAAAACTGTGGGGGGCTTGCGCCGCTTGCATCGCATCAAGGGCGACTTGCAAGCTTCCATCGGTCGCGTTTTTAAAACCGACCGGCATGGAAAGCCCACTGGCCATTTCGCGATGCGTTTGCGATTCCGTCGTGCGTGCGCCAATTGCCGCCCAGCTGATCAGGTCGCTGATGTATTGCGGCACAATCGGATCGAGAAATTCGGTCGCTGCAGGCAATCCCAGGCGAGTGATTTCAAGCAACAATTGCCGCGCCTTTCTCAGCCCCCCTTCAATGTCATAACTGCCATCCAGATGCGGGTCATTAATCAAGCCTTTCCAACCCACTGTAGTGCGCGGCTTTTCAAAGTAAACGCGCATGATGAGATACAGTTTGTCGCTGAGTTCTTCACGCAAATGCGCGAGTTTTTCCGCGTACTCGATAGCGCCTCGCGGGTCATGAATTGAACAGGGGCCGACCACGATGAGAAAGCGAGAATCTTCCTGTCGCAAAATCCGTTGGATGGTCAGGCGGCCGTCAATGACCGTGCGATTACATTCTTCAGGTGTCGGCAAATCGTCTTTTAAGGCGCGCGGTGATCTTAGGCGAACAAATTCCGAGATGTTTAAATCTTGAGTTGGTAACATAGAAAATTATTAATCCGTTCTTTACTTGATGAATGGCTTACCATTCATCTCTTATCCCTTACACGGATGAAATGCCAAAGCCCGGAAAGAGTATAGCAAATCGGTAGAGCAATTCTCGAAGTTCAACCTCTTGCACTTGAGGCTACGCATCGCCTTTTTTGAACTACAGATTTGGCGCAGAAATTATCTGGCGCGCCTTAAAGGTTCGGGCGGGTCACAGCTCTAAAATTCAATAATGCCAAATCGTGATTTTACGAAGAACTTTTAGTATCCCCAACCATTCGTATAAATTCTTACGCTCCCATCACTAGATTTTGTAAATGAATTTATGCTCAGAAAGGAAGTATAAGTTAATTTGCTGTTAGAGGATCCTGATAAAGTCTCCGTTACAATATAATCACCTTCAATTTCCAAAAGTTTCACTTTAATCCTTCCGCCATTATCTATAGCTCCAATCTCAACGTTTTTCCCTTTATATTGAAGTAAGGCCTCTTTGAAGGAGGCAGGATTTCCGGAAGCGGCCAAACTATCTTGTGATACTTTGAAGTTGATGAAGATTAAACAAAGAATCAGGGTGACGACTATTACGAGAAAGGTCTGTGCTGTACGGGACATACTTGTTTCTCCAGTTGATGCTAATCTGTTAAATGTGTAAACACCCCAAGGCTTCGGTTCATTATAAGTAAAAAAATAGTTCTTATGATAGCGAAGTCGGTTTTCTTTTATGCATCGCGCATCTTTTGACAGGCTAGAGTGGCTTGCAAATGAGGGTACGGTAAAGCAGCTTTCGCAGGCGGCGACCAAGCAGAGTATTTTAAAATTGAATCACTGCTGTTTCCACATAAACAATTGCCTACGGTTCTATTTCGGGTGGTATTTCGAGGGCAGATTTTCGCGTCCCCATTTCAAGATGCGCTCATCCAGATCAATTCCGCCAAAAAGCCTTGTGCTCTGCGGGTGTAAGCCTCATCAAGTAACCAAACGACCAACGCCTCGCCGGATATAGCAAATGGAAAGGTCAATCGCTTGAGGTTATGGACTGCCAATCACGACCTGGTCTTCACCAATCACCTTCGCTTTTTGAAGGTAACTTCCGGAAACCGCCCGGACGGCGCGGCCAGCAGGTCGCTATTTTTGCCGCGCAGGTATTTATCGAAAAAAGCCAGGGTATAGGCAACAATTATCTCGTGCGCGCGCCGCGGGTTCAGCTCTTTGGAATTGGGTGGAAAAAAAAGCAAGAAATCAGAGAAATGTCCGTGTTGAGTATTGGCCAGGGTGATGTCGTACCAATCATTGGTCGAATGTTCGAGCAAGGCGCGGTCATAAGCTTTGGTCAGGGCAATCAATTCTTTCATGACCTCAGCCTGTTCAGGTTTGGGCGGTTTATCCTCGCCGCCGTGATGCATCAACATCAAGGGGCGCGATGTGCCTTTGTCGCGCACGTCGCCAAACAGCTGTCCGTCCTGGTCAACCACAGCTTTTACCCGCGGATCATTTCTGCTCATCTGTACGGCTGTGGCGCCGCCGAATGACCACCCCATCATGCCGACTTGCGAAAGCTCAAGCCGCTTATAAAATAATGCTCCGCGCGTGCGCTCAAGTTCGGCGAGTTTATCCAGCGTGTAAGAGGCATCGGCAACCCAGGTGGGAAAGACCTCTTTGCCAAGCCAGTCCCAGTTTTTTTGCACATCGTCGCGGAAATTCCCGGTCTCCTTGGGCATCAGCAGGGTGTCGGCTTGAAATCGAAAGCCGTCAGGAAAAAGCACCGTCTCGCTAAATCCCGGATGGTCGCTGGCGACGACCACATAGCCCTGGCTGGCAAACTCTTCGGCCTGGAAAGTCCCGATGAACCGCGCCGTACCGCCGCCGGGTTGATAAATCAGCACCGGGAAGCGGGCCTTACCTTTAGCAAGCGGCGCATCGGTTATCGCATTGGTCTTGATGTTCTCTCCCCGCCTGTAGATGCTTTTTTCCGGGAATTCCTTAGCGTCTAAAACATAACGCGCCTTCTCTTTTCCCGCGACGGCTTCAGCCGGATACCAGACCCGCGCCAGCAGACGGCGGCGGTCAGTCGGGTCTTTGGTAAAGGGCTCGTCGCGCTTTTGATCAATCCACAAGTATTCATGCGTCCCGACGGCAAACGGGCCTGTGGGCGGCGAAAACGGCTCGCTTGCGGCAGGCTTATCGTTTTGCGCAATGGCCGGAAGCAACAAAATCCCGGCGATGAATAGGCCATTAAGCAAGGCGGTCGCGATAAGGCTTGGCGCCCGGCGCCCTTTAATCACCCGATGCTCGCGCTCAATATTTCGGGTTTCTTGCATCTTGTTCCTCTTTTCAACCTCGTGGGCTGACAAAACTATTTCGGGTGGTATTTGGATGGCAGATTCTCGCGTCCCCATTTTAAAATTCGGCTCATCCAGATCAACTCATCTAAAAAGCCTTGCGCGCGGCGCTCATAGGCGTCATCCAGGAGTTTCCCATTCGCGTCGAATTTACTCTGTATGGTCGGGAAGTTGAGGTCTGTAAAGGTTACGCATAACCCGAGTTCGCGAACCATGGTGACCAGCGCTTCAATGACGCGCGTGCCGCCCCAGGGGCCCGCCGATACGCCGACCAGCGCGACACTTTTATGAATGTATTCTTTAAGCAATAAATCGAGGACGCTTTTTAGCGTTCCCGGATAGCCGTGATTATATTCAGGCGCCACAATGACTAGTCCATCGGCGCGGATGATGGCCTCGCGCCATTCGGGGAATTGCTCCTGGATTTCGGTTCCGTAATCATCCTGTGGCAGAGCAAAATCTTTGACATCGAACAACTGAGTTTCGATTTCCTCGCGCTGGCGCATTTCGCCGACTAACCAATTACCAACATGTATGGAGTTACGTTCTTTACGATTGGTGCCAACGATTAAGGGGATGAACAATTTTTCCATAATCTCTACCTGCCTTCGTAGACCTATTTTTTCAGGGTATTTAATAAATGACGTTTCTCACGGATTTTCTTCCCGTTTGATTGCGGCGTTTTTTGCAACCACGCGCCGCCTGAATCGCGGCGATAACTATACTGCCGAACCATCAGGCAGGTAAAATCCTTGCCTTAAGTCGGAAGCCGAACTCGCAACCGGAAGGCGAAAACAAGGCAGTAAACAGCTGCCTTTTCTATGTCCCAGCCGTTGAGCAGCTTAACCCGTAAGGCACGAGCGCCGTTCAAAATTTCAATCGCTTATTTCTTTTTACCGAGGTCAAGCACTTCACGAACCTTACGCGCCAAGGCAATTGAGGTAAAAGGTTTTTGCAGAAAGTGGCGCTCTGATTCCAAGACCCGATGTTGCATGATCGCTTCATCCGTGTAGCCGGACATAAAGAGCACTTTCAGGTCAGGGCGTGACTGGGTCAGGCAATCGGCCAATTGTCGCCCGCTCATTTCAGGCATGACGACATCGGTGACGAGCAAATCAATGGGCTCCTTCAGATTTTCGCAAAGGCTCAGCGCTTCGCGGCTGTTGGCCGCCACTAACACGCGATAGCCATAACTCTTTAATATTTCTTGAGTCAGGCTTCTCACGTTCTCTTCATCTTCGGTGAGTAAAATTATTTCGTGGCCTTGCAATCCCGCTTCAGATTCAGAGGCGCGCTTATACTCGTGCGCGCTTTCATCCAGGCGAGGGAAATAAACCTTAAATGTTGTGCCTCGGCCAATCTCGCTATCGACCCAGATGTTGCCACCCGACTGTTTAACAATTCCGTAGACGGTCGAAAGTCCAAGCCCGGTCCCTCTACCCAGTTCTTTCGTGGTAAAGAACGGATCGAAAATTCGCGTGAGCGTCTGCTCATCCATACCGGCTCCCGTGTCGCTGACCACCAGCATGACATAGGCGCCGGGAAGAATAGCCCGATGTTGTCTGGCATACTCCTCATCGAGATCAACCTTCCGGGTCTCGATAATCAATTTGCCGCCTTGAGGCATCGCGTCGCGGGCATTGACGGCAAGATTCATAATGACCTGTTCAATCTGTCCGGGGTCGGCGTTCAGGTTTCCGAGTTCCCCGTCCAGTACCGTCTGCAATTCGATATCTTCGCCAATCAATCGTCGAAGCATCTTTTCCATCTCCGAGACAACCACATTCAGATCAAAAACTTTTGCCTGGAGAACCTGTCGGCGGCTGAAGGCGAGCAGTTGACTGGTGAGCGAAGCGGCGCGGTCGCCGGCCTTTTTGATCTCTTCAATATTACGTCGCAAGGGGTCGTTGGTTTGCAACTTCCGCATGGCCAGATCGCTGTACCCGTTAATGACCGTGAGCAGGTTATTAAAATCGTGGGCAATGCCGCCCGCGAGTCTTCCGATAGCCTCCATCTTTTGCGCCTGGCGGAGCTGCTCTTCTTTTTCACGTTCGAGGCTCAATAAGCGGACATTTTCAATGGCGTTAGCCGCCAGGTTAGCGGCCATCTGCAGGCTGGTGCTGTGTTCCCGCGTATAAGCCCCCAGTTCATGGCTCTGCACTTCAATGGTGCCGATGACACTCCCCATAATGGTCATCGGCGCGATGAGCGCGGAGCGCGGGATTTTCGTATCTTCGTTGAAGCCCACGGCGAGCGGTTGGCTGTGGCGTAAATCTTTCAGGTAATCATTACAGATGTTGACCGTGCGAGTTTTGATAGCCCGACTTGCGGGTCCTGAGCGCACCGGCACAGGAGCAACAGCCGGCGCATCGAATTCTTGACCATTGCCGTAAATGTAGACGCACTGCCGCACCTCGCGCGCCTCATCATAGAGGCAGAGGACAACGCCAAAGCTGGGCGTTAAGGCGAGGCTGAAATCGCGCAACCCGCGATAAATGCTCAAGAGGTCGCGGGTCGCCCCGAAGGTCAGAGCAAGTTTCGCCAAATGATCGAGCAAGCGCTCATACTCTTTAACGGCGCGGCGGTCTGCTTCGCGAAGCATTTCTTCGGCGCGTTTGCGCTCGGTCACATCGCGGGCGATGCCCTGCACACTGACCGGAACACCATCTTGAAAGATGAGTCTGGTGTTCACTTCGATAGCAACCCGGTGTCCATCTTTAGCAATAATCTCCAGGTAGTAAGCGGTGATTTGCTCGCCGGCGAGCTTTCGGGCAATCATCTGCCGGGCTTTCTCAAGGTATTCAGGCGCGACCGTTTGGATTAGGTTCATCTTGAGCGCTTCTTCGCGCGAGTAGCCGGTAATTTGTTCGACGGCTTGATTCACCGAGATATAATTGCCCTTCAGGTCGTGGGCGTAGATGATGTCGTGGGCATTTTCGACTAAGTCCCGATAGCGTTCCTCACTCTTCTTGAGCGCTTGTTCAGCATATTTGCGTTCCGTCACATCGCGGGCATTGATGACGATGCCGGCGACGGCTTCATTATCAAGCAGATTGGTATCCGTCGCTTCGAGGTGTCGCCAGGAACCGTCTTTGTGACGCACGCGAATTTCCATCGGAAGCCCGGTGTCTTCTCGCTGAATCCCTTTTTGTATGGCCAGAAAAGCCGCCTCGCTGTCATCGGGATGAATGAACTCGAAAGCATTTCTGCCAAGCCATTCCGACTCGGTATACCCCAGCAGGCGGTTTATCGAAGGGCTGACAAAATTGACGGTGGCCTTGACATCCAGTATGGCAATCAGATCGGCGTTGTTTTCGGTCAGGGCGCGCAAACGCTCTTCGCTCTGTCTTAAGGCTTCGGCTATCCGCTGCTGCGCTGAGGTGTCGCGTAGGCTAAGCGCATACAGCTTCTGCTCTTTAATTTCAATTTGGGAAATCGAAACCTCCATGGGAAATTTTTCGCCATCGGCGCGCAACCCCAAACCGGCCAGCCTGCCGCCTAGCGTAAGCAATCCAGAGTCTAGGCCACCAAAGGATTGCAACGCGGCCGTGCAGGTTGAGCGAAACTCTACGGGCAGAAATCGTTCAAACAATTGCCCGATTGCTTCATCGGCTGCGCACTGAAACAGATTTTCGGCGGCGCGATTGATTAAGAGAATGCGCTGCTCGCCGTCAAGAGCGATGATCGCCTCACTGGTTGAATCATCAATTTTTACCTGTTGCATCAGGTTAGACGGCGATGAGGTTTCGTCAATTTTGCGGTTGTTACTGGAAATCATGAGTTTCGTTTATTTACCAGGTGCAAATTGCGAGAGAGGGTTCGCTTTTAAGCCTGAAAATAGTTTAATGACGATAAATATTCCGTGCAGCCAGGGGAGAGGTGACCTAGTCAGCATACTCTTCTTGAGCGCAATCAGACAATACTTTTCCTGGCGGACACCGCGGTCGCTCTGAGCAAAACTCCAATAAAAATCACTTTTGACACCGTGGGCAATAAAAGGTCGAACGTCCGGCGAGCGTCTGTGAACGAATCGCCGTTTGACAGTTCCGACAGGGCTCGCCTTGGCGTCCGTAAGCGCGGAGTTTCTGTTGAAAATAACCGCTGCTGCCATCACTACTGCGAAAATCATCAATCGTCGTCCCGCCCAGGGCAATCGCTTCCTGCAAGACTTGTCGGATTGCCGCATGAAGTTTATGCCAGCGCTCAAGGCGAATGCGACCGGCAGCGCGCGACGGATGAATCCCGGCTAAGAAAAGCGCTTCGCTGGCGTAGATATTGCCGACGCCGACAATGATTTGTTGGTCCATGATGAAATTCTTTACGGGCTTTTTTGATTTGCGCGACCGGCCGAAGAGATAGTCGGGCGTGAATTCGTCAGTTAGCGGTTCCGGCCCCAGCCCTTTTAAGGTCGCGTGCTCGCGTAAATTTTCTTCTGCAACGGCGATGACGCAACCGAAACGGCGGGGGTCGCGAAAGCGCATCTCAAAGCCGTTGTTGAGCGTGAATATCACGTGGTCATGTTTATCGAGCGGCGCAGCAGCGGGCACGATAAGCACTTGTCCGGTCATGCCTAAATGCACAATCAAACAACTGCCTTTGGTGAAATGAATGATGAGATATTTCGCGCGCCGCGACAGGCGCACAACCTTACGCCGCAAGATTAAATCCGTAAGCTCGGCTTCGTTAACCGCAAAACGCAACCGCGACTCGCGCACACAAATATCGGTGATGACGCGACCGGGCAAGGTGAGCTCCAACGAGCGACGCACAGTTTCAACTTCTGGAAGTTCAGGCATAGTTTTTGGTGTCGTAGTTTAACGGTCGTTCGGAAAATCCTTCAATCCGCTACAGCGCTTCACCCCGGAACCCTCTTGATTGTCCGAAACCGTTTTAAGCCAGGGTAATTCCCAGCGCGTTTGTTTAAGGCGCGCGCCTTCGTTAAACTCCATTTTTTCACAACCCATAAAGAAATGAAAAGCAGGATGAGTGCGCCACACGCCACAGATAAAAAATTCAACAAGAAAAATTTCATTGAAGCTTTGCTTGCCTGGTTTGCGAAAAACAAACGCGATCTGCCGTGGCGCCAGACCCGCGACCCCTACAGGATTTGGATTTCCGAAGTGATGTTACAGCAAACTCAGGTCGCAACGGTCATTCCCTATTACCACAGATTTTTAAAAGCCTTTCCCGATATTCAAAACCTTGCACAAGCGAAAGACCATCTCTTGATGAAAGCGTGGGAAGGGTTGGGTTACTATGCGCGGGCGCGCAACCTGCGCGAAGCGGCGCAAGTCATTGTTGAAAAACATGGGGGCAAGTTACCGGCATCACGCGAGGCGCTCAGTGAATTAAAAGGTTTCGGCGCCTACACCGCCGCAAGCGTGGCAAGCCTGGCCTTCAACCAGGACGCCGCCGCAGTTGACGGGAATGTGATGCGGGTTTTATCGCGAGTCTTTGCCATTGAATCGGACATTCGCAAAGCGGCGGCCAAGCGTGAGTTTCAACGCATCGCCGATTCGCTCGTCCCCGCCGGCCGCGCCGGTGAATTTAACGAAGCCTTGATGGAACTTGGCGCGCTGATTTGCAAACCCAAAAATCCTGCCTGTGAGCGCTGTCCAGTTCGCCGCTTCTGTCGCGCCTTTCGGCAAGGTCGAGTCGCCGAGTTGCCGCGAAAATCGCCCAAACAAGCGACGCCTCATCATCACATCGCGATTGGCGTGGTGCACAAAAACGGGCGGGTCTTAATTGCCTTGCGCCCTGCCGAAGGATTGCTTGGCAATCTCTGGGAATTTCCCGGCGGCAAACTGCAAAGCCCGGAGACCCTTGCCGAATGTTGCCGGCGCGAAGTCCTGGAAGAGACCGGAATTGATATTGAAGTCGGCAACTGTTTCTCAGTGGTGCCGCATTCTTTCACGCACTTTCGCATCACCCTGCACGCTTTTCACTGTCGTTACAAAACCGGTAAAGCCTCGCCCCGTTCGAGTCAGAAGATTATCTGGGTGAGAGCGAAAGACCTCGATAAATACGCCTTCCCGAAAGCCAATAAAAAGATTATTGAAGATTTGCTCGTCTCACCACATTTCGAGAGCTAGAAAATATCGCCAGCAAGATGGAAAATCAGTAGGGGGTGATGCCCGTGATGGAAAACCACCAGGCTCAGGGTATCGCAAAGACTGCGGGAACCGTCAGGGTCGTAGGAATACCATCAGGCTCACGCTCAGGGCTCAGCTTCCCCGCTGATCGGGCGGAGACGGCTGGTTCACGCGGATTTTTAATGGTCAAGCATCAGCTTTGATCGTAAGGGTCAAACTTCCGCCTTGATCGTGAGGGGTCAAGCATCCGCGTTGATCGGCACCATCAGCCTGATCAGCGGGGAAACCCCAAGGTGAACATCCGACTCGCTGATTTTCCCTGAGCCCGCTCACCCTTACTGCCTCTCATTGATTTTCCCTGAGCCCTCACGACCTCCTCAAAGAGCACTCCGCCGAAGCGCACCACCAGGGTTCTCGCTGACCCCAGTAAAGCCAATCACCATTTGCCATAGGATTTCTCAATCCGTTTAAAAGTCGAAATTATCAATGTTGGTTTTATTGAAAATGAACGGTAAGCCGAGTCGCACTTCATCGCCGACGACTTCAATCTCCCCCAGCCTGCCGCTTTGAATTCGCCTGGCGCCGCTTTTCAATTCGCCTTTGCTGAGCGCGTTTGCCGCATAAACCGTGAGGTATCCCAGATCAACGGTATTCCAGAGCACAATGCTTTCTGCGACCCCGCTTTTAATGTAGGGCTTGCACATATTGGGAAGCGATAGCCCGGTGACTTTCACATCGCTTCTGCCTGATTGTTTGACCGCTTCAGCCGCGCCGGGAACTGCCGGCGCGGCAATTGCCATCACCAGTTTTACATTCGGATAAACTTTCAACACGGTTTGGGTTTCCGCATAGGCGCGGTCGCGGTCGCCTTCGCTGGGTTGAATGGCTGCGAGTTTTATCTCAGGATACTTTTCTGCAAGCCGCGCTTTAATATGTTTAATCCATTCATTCTGATTGGCGGCGCTCAAAGATGCCGTAATAATGGCGAATTCGCCTTTGCCGCCAAGCATTCTCGCGGCTTCATCAGTAAGCGTATAACCGATGCCTTGCGGCGTGGCTTGATTGATAAAGAAATCGCGCGCATCTTTCTGCGCGTCGGCGTCCCAGGTGATGACCTTGATGCCGCGTTCGCGAGCTTTGCGAAGCACCGTTGAAATCGCCACCTCGTTTTCGACGCTGACGCAAATCGCATCCACGCCGCGTGTAATCCAGGCTTCGACAACTTCGTTCTGCTTTGCCGGGTCAAGGTCGGTCGGACCATCCCACAGTAATTCAACGCCCAGCTCTTTCGCGGCTTCTTCGGCCCCTTGTTTGCAACTGACAAAATACGGGTCGCCCTTGGCTTTCGGCATCAAAGCAATCACCGGCTTTTGTCCGTTGGGCGCAGGTCGTGCGGAAGAATTTTGTGAATCGGCAGGGCGCTTGAACTCTTGTTTGAGCGAACCGACCAGATACCAGTTGCTGCCTGCAATAATCAATGCGCCCGTCAGAATGACAGCGCTCAAAATCGCAACTTGCGAATTTTTCACTTCTTCCTCCTTTGAAATTAGCTTGGCGCGCGACTCCGCTTGCGCTTTTTTAGAAAGGCGGTCAATGAGAATCGTCACCACCAATAGTCCGCCTGTGAGAATCCCCGCGAGTTCCGCCGGCTGCGCGCTCAACCGCAAACCGTTTTGCAAAATCACAATCGCAAACAAACCCAGCACCGTTCCCAGCACGGTGCCGCGTCCGCCAAATATCGAAGCGCCGCCCAGCACCACGGCGGTAATCGCCATCAATTCATAACCGGTTCCGGCATCGGATTTCGCCTGTCCGAGATGCGCAACATAGATGACGGCGGCGAGGCTCGCGGCGAGCCCCGATAAGAGATAGACCACGCTCAAACGGCGCGCCACCGGAATGCCTGCAAAGCGCGCGCCTTCTGCGGAAAAGCCAATCGCATAGAGGCTGCGTCCAAAACTCGCGCGATGCAGCAACCACGCAAACCCTGCGACGCCCACCACAAGAATGAAGAGTTGTGTGGGAATGATGCCGCCAACGTAACCTTGTCCTAAGAAAAGAAAGGCCGGTGAAAACCCGGAATAGTTTTCAATGCCGCGTGTGAGTCCTTCGGCAATGCCGCGAAAAAGCGAAAAGGTGCCGAGCGTCACAATCAGCGGCGGAAAACCGAGTCGCGCAATCATCAGCGCATTCAACCCGCCGCCCAGCAGACCAACAATCAAGGTCACGGCAATCGCCAGCGGCATCGGTAATTGCGCGTCGCGCCAAAGCGTCCCCATCACCACGGCCGCTAGCCCCATCATCGAACCCACAGACAAATCAATGCCGCCAGTGATGATGACCGGCGTGAGCGCGAGCGCCAGAAGTCCTATCTCGACGGCGAGTCGGGTCACTTCAAACCCATTTGTAGCAGTTAAAAAATTGTTTCCGGTCAGGCTGAAGATGCCGCATTCAATAAATAGGAGGATAAGTAAAATCCATTCGTTATTCGGGAACCAACGCTCATGCCAGGCAGGCGTGAGTTGCAGATTGCCAGTTGCCGATTGCGCCGTTGCAGAAGACGAAGTGGGTTCGTTCATTTGGCGCTCCGCAATTTGAAATTGGCCATCCGCAAACGGTCAAGCTGTCCGAGCGCCACATCCGAAACCAGCGCCGCCAGAATAATGGCGCCTTGAATGGCGCGCTCCCAGAAGGGATTGATGCCTAAAAAAGTGAGCGCCGTGCCGATGGTGCCGAGCAAGGCAACGCCAATGAAGGTGCCGACGAGGCGGCCGCGGCCGCCGGTAATCGCGGTGCCGCCTACGACAACGGCGGCTACGGCTTTCAATTCCAAGCCGATTCCGGCATTGCTCGGCACACTCGAAAAACGCACGGCATTGAGCGTTGCGGCTAAGGCTGTGAGGGTTCCCATTAAAGCGAACACCGCGAAAATCACCTGCGGCGGTTCGATACCTGCAAGCCGCGCCGCTTCCGCGTCCGAACCCACGGCGTAAACGGCGCGCCCGCTGCTAAGATTTCTGAGCATCCAGCCAAAACCGAGTAAAGCAACCAGGGCAATCCCAACAATCAGCCATTGCCCGACCGGCTGTCCCATTCCAAACCATTGAAAGTTCGCCGGTAAATCCTGCACCCAGGCGCCTTCGGTAAGCCAACGCAAGCCGTCGCGCCAGGCCACCAACATGGCGAGCGTCACAATAATCGAAGGCAATCCCAGACGACCGATAAGCAACCCGTTTAATGTGCCTAATCCGAAACCCGCCGCCAACACACAGAGTAACACCAGCGGCATCGGTAAGCCGATTTTTGCCAGGCCTGCGGCCGCGACGCTGCACACGGCAAATTGCGAACCGACAGAGATATCAATTTCGCCAATCAGAATCACCATCGTCATGCCAATCGCAATCAGTAAAACCGGCGCATTGTTCAGCGCCAAATCGCGCAGATTCGTCGCGCTGAAAAATGTCGGCGAAGTAACCGCCACGATGACCAGCAACACGGCAAAAGCCAGCGCCGCAGATAATTCTCGTTTGTAACGGTTGAGTTTCATGTTCCAGATTTGCTTTCCGTTCAGGAGCCCCTCTGACCGCGAAGGCTGAGGTCAAAGACCGCTTTCTCGACAACCTCAAAGGTTGAAGAGGTATTCGTATTTAAGCCGCAGCAGCCAGATTGACGCATCTCCCTTCGGAGCAAATTATACGGTTTTGAGCATTCGTAAATTTCTTTATCACTTCTTCGCCCCTTCATCCTCTGTCTCTTGGTGTCCCAAAGCGAGCGCGAGAATCTTTTCTTGCGTGGCTTCGGCGCGATTCATCAGGCCCGCCAATTGGCCACCGCGCATGACGGCGATGCGGTCGCTCATTCCGAGAATCTCGGCAAGCTCGGATGAAATCATCAAAATAGCCGCGCCCTGTGCCGCCAGCTCAACCATCAACGCATGAATTTCGGATTTTGCGCCGACATCAATTCCTTGTGTCGGTTCGTCAAGAATGAGCACCGAAGGTTTAATGGCCAGCCAGCGACTCAATGCGACTTTTTGCTGATTGCCGCCCGAAAGTGTCGCTGCCGGTGAGAAAATTGCCGGCGTTTTTATACCTAAACGCGCTGTATAATCCGCGGCGATGGCCATCTCGCGTTGAAAATCAAAGGCCCCGAAACGCGAAAGCTTCTCAAGCGCAGCCAACGTCATATTCGCGCTGATTGGCATATCGAGTATGACGCCATGGCGACGACGGTCTTCCGGCAAATAGGCAATGCCGCGTTCGATTGCCTTTTGCGGAGAATCAATAAAAACGGCTTTGCCGCCCAGCAACACTTCGCCCTGGTCTGCCGGTGTGAGTCCAAAAATGGCGCGCGCCAGTTCCGTGCGTCCCGCGCCGACCAGCCCCGCAAGTCCGACAATCTCTCCGGCGCGCACCGCGAGATTGACATCTTTAACACCCAGCGCGGAACAACCGAAATGGCGAAGCTCGATAACCACTTCGCCCAACTCAACCGCTCTTTTCGGAAAGACCGCAGAGAGTTCGCGCCCGACCATCAGTTGAATCAACTCGTTGCGACTGACCTCGGCCATTAAGCGCGTATCAATCGTTTGCCCATCGCGCAACACGGTCACGCGGTCGGCAATCACAGGCAGCTCTTCCAAACGATGCGAGATGTAAATCATGCCAACGCCCTCTCGGCGAAGCTTGCCAATCACGGCAAAGAGATTTTGCGTATCCGCTTCGGAAAGTGAAGCCGTCGGTTCATCGAGGATTAATACTTTCGCGTTGGCTCCGAGGGCGCGGGCGATTTCAACTAACTGTTGTTCGGGCATCGTGAGCGTGCCCGCTTCCCTTTCCGGGTCAATCGGCGCGCCGACCTCGGCGAGCAACGCTGCGGCGCGCTGATGGCGGGCGCTCCAGTTAATGCGCCCGGCGCGCCCCTGTTGCTCAAGGCCAATGGCGATATTTTCGGCAACGCTGAGTTCAGCAAATAACGCCGGTTGCTGATAGATGGCGGCAATGCCGAGCGCTTTTGCCAGACGCGGCGAATGGTCGCTAAGCGCTTTCCCGCTCAGATGGATTTCACCGCTATCGGCTTCGACCGCGCCGGTAATAATCTTTATCAGGGTGGATTTGCCCGCGCCGTTTTCGCCAATGAGCGCATGTACTTCACCGGCACGCAGTTCAAACGATGCGTCCCTGAGCGCCTGCACGCCTGCATAAGATTTGCTGATGTGCGAAGCGTAAAGTAAGAGGTTATCGCCCATGATTTTTATCTGCTAATGATGATGACGTGTAACTGCGTGGGACCGTGTACCCCGATGGCCAAGGTCAATTCAATATCGGATGTGCGCGAAGCTCCGGTTATAAAAGTCACGGCGCGGCTTAACGCTTCTTCGCCGTTTTCACTAACCAGCTTGAGCGCTTCAGCTAACGTTTCGCGTATCTGATGAGCTTGAAGCAGCGCAATATGCACAGGTGGCACCAGGGACACCAGACGGTGGCGTTCGCGGTCGGATTCCAGTATCAAGGTTCCGGTTTCAGCTACCCCCCATTGCGCCTCGCTGAGGCCCAAATCAGAAGCGAACAAGGCGGAGGCGCTGGCATGTTCAAGCAACTCACCCTCCCACTTCACCTGGTTAATCACGCTTTCGACCAGGGGTGAATTTGAAATGGCCAGGTGTCGCGCCCCGGTCTGGTCAACGATTTGCTGTACGGCTTCTGCGGCTTCGCGCTCATTGCGCACCAGAAGGCAATGCCCGTTGACCGCTTCAAGCGACTTGCGAAATCGCTCAACCGTGTCGGTTGACGGTTGCAGAGGGCCGAGCGCCGGTGGTTGGTTATCTAATAAACGCTCAGTGGCGTGCGCGCTGTGCAGCTCTTTATGCACCTCATCGAAGGGTTTGCTGGCCGCGAGATGTTCGCGAATGGCTGCCAGCATGGCGCGTTTGGTTTTGTCATTTTGAATGCGGTCAACCAATATTTTTGCCTCTTTACGTTTGCCTTTTTACGTTTGCCTTCGCCTCTTCGCGCCACCGCTCGCGGAATGTGCGCGGCGCAATGGGTCGCGCGTCGCGCCAGGCCGTCCACGCGCCAAGCGGCGGAATAAGACCGCCAAGTAGTCCGCTCACATTGCCGATGCGTGAATGACGCGTGATAACCCGTTGCAACAGGCGAGCGATTTGCGCCCCCCATTCGTAGAGTTTGGGGCGCGACCAGGCGAAAGCATAGAGACGAAAGGCCAGGCGCTCGCCCATCTTTCGTTTCACCGGTTCTGGTTGCTTTGCTGTTCCTTCGGCAATCTCGGCGCGCAGGTGCAATAACAATTCAGGAATATCAATCTTCACCGGACAAACTTCGCGACACGCGCCGCACAGACTCGACGCATACGGCAGTTGCGCCGCTTTATTGAGGCCGATGAGTTGCGGTGTGATGACTGCGCCGATGGGACCCGGATAAACCGAACCATACGCGTGACCGCCAACCTGTTGATAGACCGGGCAAGCATTGAGACAGGCGCCGCAACGAATGCAGGCCAGCGACTGGCGCGTCACCGGGTGCGCCAGCATACGCGAACGCCCATTATCCATCAAAATGATATGGAGCTCGTCCGGCCCTTCATCCGTGGGATTTCTTTTGGTTCCGGTGATGAGCGATTGATAGGTCGTCAATCGCTGCCCGGTGCCGGAGCGCGGCAATAATTTCAAGAAGACATCAAGGTCGGCAAAACGCGGAATCACTTTTTCAATGCCCATCAGCGCGATATGGGTTTTCGCAACGCTGGTGGTCAGTCGAATATTGCCCTCGTTTTCCAAAATCAAAATCGTGCCGGTTTCGGCAACCCCGAAATTCACGCCGCTTATCCCGACTTCAGCTTCTGCGAAACGCTGGCGCAAGGTGCGCCGCGCCGCGGCCGTCAACACCGCCACATCATTGCTGGGTTCAATGCCGATTTTTTCAGCAAAGAGTTCGGCAATCTGCCTTTTGGATTTATGAATTGCCGGGACGACAATGTGCGAAGGCGTTTCTTTCGCGAGTTGAATAATCCATTCGCCAAGGTCGGTTTCTACGGGAAAGATACCGGCGGCTTCAAGCATCGCATTTAAGTGAATCTCTTCCGTCGCCATGCTTTTCGATTTAACCACCCGCGTCGCCTGACGCTCACGCAAAAGTTGCAGAACAATGTTGCAAGCCGCTTTCCCGTCAGGCGCCCAATGAATCTGCGCCCCGGCGCTTTCGGCCCTTTCGGCAAAAGCTTCAAGATAGCTGTCCAGATGCGCCAGGGTTTCATCTTTAATGGCGCGCGCCTGGTCGCGTAATCCTTCCCAATCGGCAACCGTCGTGATAGCGATTTTTCGCCGTTCACCGAAAGTCGCCGCCAGGTTACGCAGGGCGCTACGCAGTTGCACGTCAGCCAGCGCCTGCTTGGCATTGACATCAAAAGTTTCTGAAGTTGGATGGTTCATTACTCTGTTATCCCTGGCGCTTCACATTTATGATTCGCGCATCGCCAAGAGCTCGGCAATATGTAAAACCTGCACCTTGGATTTCTGGCGCGTCAATCGGCCGCCAATCTGCATCAAACAACTCGCGTCACCGGAAACCACCGCGCGCACGCCGGCGCGTTCAATCGCCGCAATTTTGCTGTCGAGAATCGCCACGGAGATTTCCGGATACTTCACTGAAAACGTTCCGCCGAACCCGCAACAGGAATCGGCGTTCGCCACTTCAACCAACTCTGCGCCGCGCACCCGTTGAATCAAGCGACGCGGTTCGCTGTGAATCTGCAAATCCCTCAGTCCGTGACAAGCATCATGCCAGGTCACCCGCCCGCGAAAACTTGCGCCCACATCATCCACCCCCAACACCTTGATCAAAAAAGCGCTGAGTTCATAACTGCGCCTGGCAAGCGCTTGCGCGCGTTTGCGCCAGCCGTCGTCATCGGCAAAGAGTTCTTGAAAATGCTGCACCATCGCCGTGCAGGACCCCGACGGACTAACGATGGCTTCCGCATCTTCAAAGATTTCAATGAAGCGTTTCGCCAGTTGCAAAGCCTCGCTTCGATATCCGGTATTGAAGGCCGGCTGTCCGCAACAGGTCTGGCGTTCATCAAACAGGACTTCGCAACCGGCTCGTCGCAACACCTCAACCGTGCTGGTGCCGATTTCGGGCCACATCTGGTCAATTAAACAGGTGACGAATAGTGATACGCGCACAGGTCATCCTTGTGAATCAATTGGTATATCGCGCTTCGATTTCTGCAAACCGTCTCGCCGCTTCCTTATGGGCAGGCGAACGACGCGGCGCAAATTTATTGAGTCGCACATTGCTGGCGATATGTTGTCGCGCCTCAGCAAGCGTCGGGAAGCGGCCGCCAACGATCGCTTGAACTAAAACATTGCCGGTGACGGTGGCTTCTGCGGGTCCGGCAAGCACGGTTTTACCCGTCGCCTCAGCGGTTGCCCGATTAAGATAATCATTCAAGCTGCCGCCCCCGACGATTTGTACGCCGTTAATCTCCTGGTTGGTCAATGATTCGATGGCGCGCAGCACTGAGGCGTAACGAAAGGCCAGTGAGTCTAAAATGATTTTTGTTAGGCTCGGCGGACTCGCAGAAAAACTTTGCCCGGTTTCTCGGAGCTGTTCGGCAATCGCTTCGAGCATACTTGGCGGATTAAAGAACCGCGCGTCATCGGGAAAAATCAAACCGCCGAACCCTTCATCCGCTTCACCCTCAGCCAGCAAACTTTCATAATCAACCGCCACGCCCTGGGCTTGCCATTCTTTTCGACAGGATTCCAAAATCCACAATCCCATGACATTTTTCAGAAAGCGAATCTTACCAAACGCGCCGCCTTCATTGGTGAAGTTGTGACGCGCAACCTCAGGATTAATCAACACGCTTTCGCGTTCAACGCCGACCAGCGACCAGGTGCCCGATGAAATATAGGCCCACCCTTCTGCCATTGGCGCGCCGATAACCGCGCTGGCTGTATCGTGCGTCGCGGGCGCGACCACCTCTACACCCTGAAGACCGAGTTCCTCGGCAAGGCGCGGTTTGAGGGCTCCAAGATTTGTCCCCGCCGCAATCGTTTCGGTCAGCAAGTGAACCGGCAGGCGAAGCCGCTCGAGCATCTCGACGTCCCAAGTCGCGGTTTGCGCACTGACCATTTGAGTAGTGGTGGCGTTGGTGTATTCGGTAGCCGCTTTGCCCGTGAGAAAAAAATTAATCAGGTCAGGAATGAGTAACAGTTGCGCAGCGCTTTCCGGCACGCCCGATTGCTGGTGGGCATACAGCTGAAACAGGGTGTTGAAGTTCAGAAATTGAATCCCCGTGCGCGCGAAAATTTCGTCACGCGGAACCTCCTCAAAAACTTTTTCCATCACGCCTTGGGTGCGTTCATCTCGGTAACAGACCGGGTCTTCAACCAACTGACCGGCGTTATCAATCAGGCCGTAATCCACGGCCCAGCTATCAACCCCGAGGCTTTGAATGCGGCGACCCAGACTCTCGGCGCGCGCGCTGGCCTGGCGCAACCCGACCTTTATCTCAGTGAAAATTTTTGTAAAATTCCAGCGCAAATGCTGCGCTTCGCGCGCCGGCGGGTAATAAAATCGCCGCACCTCTTCCAAGAGAAATTCATCGGCCGCAACACCGGCTAAAAAGACGCGCCCGCTGCCGGCGCCAAGGTCAATTGCGATGTAAAGCGATTTTGTCATGGGTTATTGGTCCTGGGTCATTGGGTTTTGATTCCGCTCTAAAGAACCAATAACCAGGGACAACCGTCTTAAACAATTCCAGCAGAGATGCCGATTTGTGCCGGGCGCTCTTCGGCTTTGCGCGCGCGATAGCCGCTCGCCCGATAGACAGCTAGCGGGTCAACGGCGCCGCCCCTGCGGGCGCGGGCGGTAGCCAAAATAGCATCAACGTCGGTGGTGAAGGCTTGCTTTAAAATCGCCAGCGCGGCGATGGCATCGCAATTTTCCTGCGCCTCCTGCAACGCCGCGCGGTCAATGAGATGCGCTTGAACATAGGCGCGGGTGAGTTCAACGGCGCTC
>JBIOWC010000240.1:0-8052 GCA_044868105.1 Blastocatellia bacterium | reverse complement strand
TAATGGTTATAGCGAAGGCTTTCAGATGCTCGATTGTAAGCTTCGGATGCCATGAAAGTTTATGTAAATCGAGATAGTAATGCCAAAGCCCGCCTTTGCGCCACTCGTTTCTTTCCATTTTAAATACGTATCGAGGTCACCCAGGATGTCGTCAACATCGAATTGATGACGATTCTCTACTGCGCTGGTCTGCAAACTCAGACCTCATTGAGGGATCAATGGAGACTGCACCCAGGCGGCAAATTTCCCGATGCTATTGCTGCCCCATTTGATTAACATAAAGCCTTTATCGCCCCAATTCGCGCCCTCGGAATGAACCAGACGCTAGCCTCGTCGAGGTCACCCCTTCATCTGTGAAATAAGGTGCAACGCCGGCTAACGACAACCCTATGTAAAGCCGCAGGCCCCCCTTTATACAAGGCTGTGCTGTAATGGTTACTACAGCACAGCCCATTCTTTTACTGCGCAAATTTATTTTTAAGATTGTCTTTCGATAATGAAGCGGGCAATGGCTTCAAGAATGTGGGTATCGCCGCCGATGAAGGATAGGTTGTTGATGGCTTCTGCGACTGACTCCCGGGCTTTGGTGTGCGAGGCCTCCAGGCCGTGAATTGCCGGATAGGTCGCTTTGGCGGCGGCTAAATCCTTGCCGGCGGTCTTACCTAATTGCTCACTGGTTTGCGTCACATCCAAAATGTCATCGGCGATTTGAAAGGCGAGTCCGATGCACTCGCCGTAGCGTGTGAGGCTGTTCATCTGTTCATCATTGGCGCCGGCCAGAATGCCGCCGACCGCGACACAGACGCGAATCATCGCGCCGGTCTTCGAGCGATGAATATATTCAAGCGTCTCGGCATCCACCGCTTTGCCTTCGCTTTCAATATCCACGACCTGTCCGCCGATAAGCGCTTCAACGGTTCCTGCGGCACTGGCGATTTCCCGAATCACGCGAAGCTGTTTTTCCGCGTCCCGGTTCGCCGCGTCGGCTGAAAGAATCCGAAAGGCCTGGGTGAGTAAAGCATCGCCCGCTAGTATGGCAATCGCTTCACCGAAGGCTTTGTGACAGGTCGGACGACCGCGCCGCAAATCATCATTGTCCATCGCCGGCAAATCGTCATGAATCAGTGAATAGGTGTGAATCATTTCAACGGCGCAGGCGGCTGGCATTAAATCTTCAGTCGCGGCGCCTAAGGCTTCGCCGCTGGCTAAAACCAGAATGGGGCGCAAGCGTTTGCCACCCGCGAAAATCGAATAACGCATGGCGCGATGAATAGACTGGGGCGCGACCTGTTCTTGCGGTAAAAATTTATCGAGCCACTGATTCACCTCTTCAGTGCGCCGCGTGAAATAGTGCAATAAAGATTCCGTAGCCGGTGTAGTCATAAATAGGTAAAAAGGCAAAAGTGAAAAATTAATCCGCCGATCGGTTTACCTGATTAGCTGAAATTTCAGCGATTGATTAAAAAACCTCTTCGTCGTCTTCGCTCGCTTTATCCAGATCAACTCGCGAAAACGTGCCATCCGTATCTTTCAACAGCACCTCGACTTTGCGTTCGGCTTCATCGAGACGTTTTTGACAATCACGCGATAATTTTACACCTTGTTCAAACAGTTCCAGTGAACGCTCCAGGGGCAAATCGCCGGCCTCAAGCTGTTCAACGATCTTCTCTAACTCTTTGAGTGATGCTTCAAATGATTTTTTCATAGGGTTCAGGATTGAGGATACAGGATTCAGGACGGGAATTTACGGCTTTTTGCAAACGGCTGACGGCGAGGCTAGGCGTTTAGAAAAAACTGCATCCCGAAACCGGTATCCTGCTTTCACTTCGTCGCCAAGATTATGGGCGACGGCGCGGGCGCGTCAACTGTCCAAATCTTATTAAGGCCCGCTTCCGTCAGCCAGTCGGTATATTCTTTCAGGGTATAGACCCCGCCTTCGGCTGTGTGAATGGCCATATTCAAACCGAAGACGAGCGGCAGCGGCGGCCCTGTGCGTTCGTCGTTCGGAATCATTTCGGCAATCAGCAGCAGTCCTCCGTCGGCGAGCGCCTCACAACATCGTTCGATTAACTTCTTGCCCCACGCGGCGCCTTCCGAATGAATGATGTGACCAAGGGTGATGAGGTCATATTTATTTTTGCCGAAATCAATGTCGCGCAGATTGCCTTCAATATAAGTGTAGCGGTTGGCAACGCCGAATTTCTCGGTAAATTCGCGGGCGACCGGGGTGACTTCCGGGTAATCAAGCACCGTCACTTTAGAATCGGGAATGGCTTTGGCGAAGGCCAGTGACCAGGGGGCTGCGCCGGCCGCTACGTCGAGAATGTTCTTAATTTTGTTGCGCTGTTCATCGGTCAAACTTGCAACCACCGCCGAAGCGGCGCCGAAACTCATGGGAAAGATGGCGCGAACCAGTTTAGGGAAAAATTCTTTTCCGGCTTCTTCAGTATCGGCTGCGACCACCGGACGACCGGTTTTTACCACTTCAGTGAGATGCGACCAGGCATCCCAGTTGAGTTGCGATTCGTAAGCAAAGGCCCCGATGTAGGGCTCTTTGCCCTTTATTAAAAAGGCTTCGGAAACCGGCGCGAGGGCGTATTCATTGCCGGTTTTGGTTAAGTATTCAAGTCCGACCAGGGCGTCGAGCAATTGTTCGGTCACCCGTTTATCGGTTTGCGCGGCCGCGGCGATGGCTTCGACGGTCTGATGGCCCTCCGCAATCCGGTTGAAAATTTCCAGTTCGATGCCGGAAATCAAAACCATGGTGTTTCGCGCTGCCCAGAGATCTTGCATGATTTTTTCCGGGGTGACTTGAGGTTGCGTTGCACTCATTCTGTTCATTCTCCTTTTAGATAAAAGTTATTCGTTGAATTTTTCATCTCCAATTTACGACAACCGTTGTGCGAAAGGTTGACGCACCAGGCAAACCTTAATCTTTTATGCAATTGATTTCGCCTTCGGCAAGGCGAAGGCGAACCCGCGCGCCGCCTTGCACATCTTCTGCGCGTTTGATGATCTGGTCTTCGGCATCGAAGGCGATGGCATACCCTCTGGCTAAAACGGCGAGCGGCGAAAGCGATTCGAGCTTGCTGATTTCAATAGAGAAATTTTTGCGGTGATGCGCAATCGCTTCGCGCGCTGAAGAAACCAGACGGGTGGCGAGAACATTCAGCGCGCCGCCTTGTCTGGCAAGCCGATGTTTAATATTTGCGTCACGCACGCGAATGTTTAAGCGCTCGCGGATGGCGCGTTTGGTTTTTACCGCGTTCCTGAGCGCCGATTCCATATCATAAACCGCGTCATCGAATTGTTGCCGCAACGTTTTAAGGCGCGCTGGCACCTCAGCGAAAGCGCGGCTTGAAACCAGTTCCGACAACGACATTTGTGAATCGGTCAATTTATAGCGCCAGGCGTTATACATCTCTTGTACGAGTCCGGCAATTCTCAAGATGACTTCCTCGCGCGCCATCGAAACAATCTCGGCGGCCATTGACGGGGTCGAAGCGCGAAGGTCAGCGACGAAATCCGCAATCGTAAAATCGGTTTCGTGGCCGACGGCGGAAATCACCGGCACCCGCGAATGATAAATCGCCCGCGCCACTTCTTCATCGTTAAAACACCAGAGGTCTTCAATCGAACCGCCGCCGCGCCCGACGATAATCACTTCGACATCCGCTTGCGCATTCAACTGTTCGATGGCCTGGGCAATCTCTTTCGCCGCGCCATCGCCTTGCACACGCGCCGGAGCGATTAAAATATTTACTCCTTCGTTGCGCCGTTTGAGGACGCGCACAATATCCCGAAGCGCCGCGCCGGTCGGCGAGGTCACAATGCCTATACACTGCGGAAGCGCCGGGATTTCACGCTTGCGTTCAATGTCGAATAATCCTTCGGCTGCCAGCCGGCGTTTGAGTTGTTCAAAAGCCAGCTGCAAGGCGCCGATGCCTACGGGTTCGAGGTGTTCAACGATGAGCTGGTATTCGCCGCGCAGTTCATAAAGCGACAAGTGTCCGCGGGCGCGAACGCTCAAACCGTCTTCGGGCGTGAAGCGAATCAGGCGATTCTGCATACGAAAGCTGGCGCATCTGAGGGTGGCGCCCGCATCTTTCATGGAAAAGTACCAGTGGCCGGATGAGTGGCGTTTGAAATTTGAAATTTCGCCTTCGACCCAGACATTAATAAAACGGTTTTCGACAAGGATTTTAATTTGCGCCGTGAGGTCGGAAACCGAGAGCGGTTCGCGCTCCTGCATCAGTTGTTCGAGGAAGGTGAGTTGTTGCGACATCAGAGATTCCTGCGCTCTTAAATTGAGCATGGATTCTACAACGAAGGTTTGAACGAATACAAAGTATGTGTGCTTGAGCCTGGATTTTGCGGTCGTAACGGCTAATCATTTCTCCGCAGACCAGGCAAAGTTTGAGCCGGATATGCAGGTGCCGAGTTTTCGGCTTGGGTCGAAATCAACCCCGACCTTCTGATACCCGAGGTCTTCCATTTATGGTCAGCGCCCAGACGCGGTGCTGTGAGGAAGCCGAATTTTGTTGTAGAATCTGCGCGCCATGAAATCGCCATCCATTCAACTGCTCGGCCTATTGTTATGGGTCGGTTTTTCGTTTGCCACCTGGGCGCAAAAACCGCTCGGTACGGGACGCCAATACACCAGCATTGAACGCCTGAAAAGTGACCGGTTGCGCGCTGTGCACGAAGACCGCTTGAGGTATCAAAAACAACGCCGTGCGGTAAAACTAAAAACCGGATACGGGGATTATCGCGCCATTTTGCATGCCCATGCCGAAGATTCCGCGCACACCGGAGGCACGCGGCCGGAACTGCTGGCGGCGGCAAAACGCACCGGCGTGAAAATCATTCTGCTCAACGACCATGTGCGACCGGAACGCGATTTTATCAACGACAGTTGGCGCGGCTTGCGCGGCGGCGTTTTATTTATCCCCGGCGCCGAACACGAAGGCTTTCTGGTTTACCCACAAGCTTCTATAAAAAACAAAACCTGGAAAAGTCGCGAAGAACTCATTCAATTAATCAAAGCCGATGGCGGCAATATTTTCCTCTGCCATGTTGAAGAGCGCCCCGCCTGGGATACCAGCCAGCTGGATGGCCTGGAGATTTACAATCATCACTCGGATATAAAAGATGAGAATACCTTTTATATGTGGCTGACGGCGAGCTTGACCGATGCGGCGCGTCTCACGGAATTGCAAAAGGCGCTCGCCGAATTTCCCGAAGAGGTCTTCGGCGCGCAGCAGGATTATCTCGGCGAGATTATCGCCAAGTGGGATAAAGACGCGCAGCACCATCGGCTGACGGGAGTTTCAGCCAATGATTGCCACCATAATCAAGTCTTCACAGTTACGGTGATTGACGAAAACACCATCGAAATCGGTTATATCGGCAGTCGCAAAGAGACGCGGCGAGTCACCAGAGAACAAGCGCCCGGGGTTGCGGAACTTACCAAAGGCCGAAAACCGGGCGAGTTAATCGCCAATCTTGATTTCGATGTTTATGACCGCAGTTTGAATTATGTAAACACCCATATTCTTACTAAACAGCTTGATGAACCGTCGGTGCGCGAAGCGTTGCGACAAGGTCACGCTTATGTCGCGCATAACTGGCTCTGTGAAGCGACGGGTTTTGCGTTTGTTGCTGAAGCGAAAGGCAAACCGATTGCAGTGATGGGCGATGAAGTCCGGTTGGCTGAGGGGGTGAAACTCAAAGCTGAAACGCCGGTAGCCTGCACGTTGAAATTGTTTCGCAACGGTGAGGTCATTCAAACAGCGCAAAGCCAGAGACTGGAATTTGCCGCCAAAGAGCCAGGCGTTTATCGCCTTGAAGCTTGGCTTACGATTGACGGCGAACAACGCGCCTGGATTTATGCCAATCCGATTTATGTGCGTTGAAAGGGGGGTGCCTATGCGAAAGTTTGTTGTCGGGGTGATGGGCGCAGGCGCCGAAGCGAGTAAAAAAGAGTTACAAGACGCTCGCCGATTGGGCGAGTTGATTGCGCGCGAACATTGGGTTTTGTTGAGCGGCGGGCGAAATGTGGGGGTGATGCAGGAAGTCAGCCGCGGCGCCAAAGCGATTGACGGCAGTTTGACCATCGGCATTTTGCCGCATGCGCAAGCGAAGGTTTCCGAATTTGTTGATGTCGCCATCGTCACCGATATGGGAAACGCGCGCAACAATATCAATGTGCTTTCCAGTGATGTGGTAGTGGCTTGCGGGAGCGGCGGCGCAGGAACGGTTTCGGAGATTGCGCTGGCGCTCAAAAATGGCAAGACGGTTGTGCTCTTGAATGCGAGTGCCATCAGCCAACAGTTTTTCGCAAGCTTGAAGAGCGACCAACTCTTTAATGTGCAGACCGCGGAGGCCGTGATTCAACTGATTAAAGAAAAGTTTCCGGCAAGCCGCGTGAAGTAGGGGGCGGATTGCGAACCCCTAAACCTTGAGACGCGCAATCCGCAGAAGTGGCTCAGGCTATTCTCTGAGGCGCGGCAAGTTGTACACACCGGCCAGGGTGTTCAAATCGATGCGAACCTTCGCCCATTGTTTATGCACTTTATTTCCGAAAACCGGTTTTCTGACGATTCTGCCGACTTCATCAGATTCGCGTAAAACCTCTGCGACTTGCGAGCGCGATTCAAACCAGTTATTTCTGCGGTCAAAATCATGGCGCAGATTATCCAGCGCTTTTTCCAGTTCCTTCACTTGTTCGTTATAGTTGTCTTCGCGATTGCTGCCATCCAACACGCTGCGGTCGAGCGATTTATCAACCGTCTCTTTCAGTTTGTCACTATTGGTTTCAACTCGTTTAATAATGTCATCAACCTGACCTTTCGTGTAATAACGACCACGAGCCCTTCCTTGTCCAAAGGCTGTCGTGAGCAACAGACATCCTGCGACCAATGTAAAAACCAGGGTTATTGAAATTTTTTTCATATTTTCTCCTATCTCAAATTTCACTTCCTAAAGTTGCGCTGCCTCGGGCAGACCGCTAATTAACGCTACCCTCTGCCTCAAACACGGCAAGGCATTCACGGGTGTTAGACTGAGGGTGATCAGTTTTGGTTTTAATTATTTTTGCGGGTTTTATCAGAAATTCCACTGATTATCAACAAACTGTAAGCAGAGCCGTTCGAGTTTATCATTGCCGACGAAGCGATTGCGTATCAGCGCCAGGCTGTTGAACGGTTGGTTGGCGCCGGTAACCTTGACGACTTCAAATTCGGTAAGCGCCGGTTGCAAGCGCACACGCATGCCGCTGCGACTGATGTTTTCCGTCACCCCGGTCTGTTCGCCTACGACTTTCATGGCTTCGTTGAGATATTCAATTTTAACCGGTTCTTCAATCGCTTTACGGGCTTCGCGGCGACGGTCTTGTCCTTGCCATTTTTCGGTTCGGTAAATCATCGCCGGTTTTTCCGTATACCCATTTGGCGGTTGTTCCTGAAGAAACTCCAGACCGATTTCCCGAACGCCATTCTTTTGCGGTTCGACGCGCCGAACGATGGCATAAATTTTATAACTCGGTTCGCCAAATCCATGGTTGCGCAATTTCACAGGGAAAGGCATGGTCAGATGCAACACCAATCCGTGACGGACGCGATGGGTTAAACGAAGCGCCACGCCGCCTTTGCTCACATTGATGGTGTGAGTCATCTCCTGCCATTTTTTGCCGCCTCGTTCATAACCGGCCACATAAGTTGGCAGCGCCAGATTGAAGCGCTGAAAACGCCGGCACCCTTCAATCGCCGTATCGCCGCTTTTCTCGCCCGTGGGTTCCTCAGTCGGTTTCGTGAACATCACCTTATTGGCGGCGGTGCGGACGATGGCTTCGGTGGCATGAATCACTTTGGCATTGAGTTTGCCGGTCGTGCCGCGGCGCACAACGGGTCGCTGTTCGCGTTTGATTTCATCGAGCTTGGCGGCGTTTGCAGCAGGCAGCGCAGGCGGATGAACGAAGCGGTTTGGCGGTTTCGTTTCCGCAAGCTGCGCTCTTCCGGGCAGAGAAGCGGGTGGGTCAAGCAGAGATTTTTT
>JBIOWC010000239.1:0-10760 GCA_044868105.1 Blastocatellia bacterium | reverse complement strand
TCGTGATAAACGTAGACGGTGACCACGCGGCAATACGGGTGGTCGTCGGTTTTATAGCGCACATAGGCGTTCACGTGTTTCCAGCGGCTGCGCGGAATGCCAATCTCATATTTGTCAATTATCCATCCTGACTCCTGAACGCCGCTGCGATATAAGGTATAGGTCGCCGGGTCTCCCAGCTTACTCCGCATCAGGCGTTCGGCGACCGGGTCGTGAAATTGGAAGAGGGAGGCCGCTGGTTTGAATAAAGGCAATTTCGTGGTCAGCGAATTTTTCAAATCGTCGAATGCCACATTGAGTTTGGCAAAGGGATCGGCTCCCGCGGCTTTCATCACCTCAGCCATCTCTTGCAGGCCTTTGAATTCGTTGAAATATTTCTGCCTTTCTCTCGGCGACACCGCCAAGAGTCCCCAATCCTGAACGCCGATTGAATAAAGTTCTGTGCCGGTGCCCGGTTTGAACTGTTCAGCATGAGCCTTGGCTTTGGCAATCTCTGTCAGCGGATGGGTCAACTGAATCTCCAGGCCTTCGCCGGCTAACTTGGCCATCAGGCACCCAAGGTGAGTCTGGCGATGGGTGGCGATGGCATCAACAATTGCCGGGTTCTTATCATATTGCAGGAAGGTGTTGGGGCGATTTTGAAATTTGCTCTTCAACTCGCTTTCCAATTTCGCCAAATCATCCGCGTACCGCTTGATTAGCTTTATTCGCTCGGTTGTATTGTGGGCGTAGGGGCGGAAGTTGGCGGGCGATACCCTGGCGAGTTCGATGTTATGGAGTTCCGCATAACACCCCAGGAAGGCTTTCACCGGCTCTTCATATTTTTTCAGGGTCAGCCAAAATTCATGTCTATCGAAATAAGGGTAGACCGAATTGGCGCTAAACCAATAGGTGACAACCGGCATGCTGGTCGTCTGCACTTGATAAGCGCCGCGCGCTTTGGCAAGAATGCGAACCGGCTCAAGGTTCAAATAAGCGACCGCCTGGTCACCCACTGCCAGGTTGGCATCGTAATCCGGCGGCGCTTGCGGGTTGGTGCGGAGGTCATCGGCTGGCACAGCTTCAGTTACGCCAGCTTCAGTTGAGCCAACTTCAGTTGAAGCAGTTTCAGTTGAACCTGCTTCGGTTTTCGGCGGCAGGGTTTTCAAGGCTTTTGCAGGTGTAGGGGCGAGATGCGCCAGTGTGGGCGGCAAGGCGAAAGTCGAAATCAGATTAAAGGCGATAAGTAATACAAAGCTTCGGCTCATTTCTTCTCCTCTTTTTCAGTCGTCTTTCACTTGGATCAGTCATTTCAAAAAACGATTTCGGTGTTAAAACCGGCTCACCAGAGCGCCGAGTATGGCCAAGGCAATGCCGATGACGACAGCAATGACCAGCAGAATGCCGTAGATTGCCAGCACGGCACAGAATTGATGCCCGAATACAGCAAAAGCCCGGCGCCAGAATTTGTGGCTTATCAGGTTGCTGTTCGGGATTTGCGATTCCAGTTGCGCGAGTCGTGATTCGAGGCGTTGTATTCTGGTGTTGGTGGTCAATAGTTCTTCCTGAGCGGCGCTATCCAGCGACCAAATTCCTATCGGTTGTTCCATCATTGTTGAAATCCCCTTTCGGCTTTGATATTCAAGGCTTCAACCATTCGGCCTTTCACTTCGATAAGACAAACCGACAAAAACCTTTCCGGGGTTGAGGTGAACAGAGGTTGGCTTCGATGCGGTATAACTTTACGGTAGGCTTTGTGGCGGCAATTACCCGCGAAGATTTCAAAATTGTTTCTATCTATTTACTCACACTTGACCGGTGGCGGTTCAACACCTGCGGTAAATTTGCTCTACGCGAGGGCGACTTGAGTGATGAACGGGCGCGTTGGCGCTTATGCTGTTTGGTTTCCGCCAGGCATCATTTAGCGTTTGCCATCGAGGTTCGCCCACTCGCCCGCCTGAATGAAACTCGCCCAGTAAAATGGGTGCGCCCGCTCTTTGCGCTTGAGCATCGCAAGCTGGACCTGGCGAAGCGCTTCACCGCGCCCCAAACCTTGCTTCAGATTCTTATAATAGTTGGTCATCATTTCGCGTGTGACATAATCGCTTACCGCCCACAGACTCATCACCAAGGTCTCGGTTCCGGCCAACATAAAGGCGCGGCGCAAACCATAGATGCCTTCGCCATCCTTAACTTCGCCGACCCCCGTATCGCAAGCCGAAAGCGTCACCAGTTTGGTTCCCCAGAGATTCAAACCCGAAGCTTCCAAGGCGGTCAGGATGCCGTCATCATTGCCTTTATTGATGTTGGCGCCGGCCAGCGCCAGCCCTGAACGCAACAAGGGATTTTCAATCTTTACCCTGGCATTGATGGCTCTCGTGGGTTCGCCGTTTGCAGCAGGCGTTTCGGCGTCGGTTAAAAAGAACCCATGCGTTGCGATGTGCAAAATCATTGGCGCGTTGATTTGTTTAACCGCGGACTCGGTCGCCGTTGCGGCGGTCATCACCTGCGCATCGTCAAAGAGCGCTTTAATGGCTTGCGCTTCCTGAGCGGTGCCGCCGAGCGGCGCGAAATAGACGCTCGACATATCCGTCCCGGTCGTGACGCTCTGGCGCTTTCTGGCAAAAGCCTCGGCTTTGGTTTTGCGCGCCTCGCCATGCGCCGCTTGAGCAATTGCCGGTTCGCCAAACAGCGGGTCAGCGACAATCACCGGCGCCCCTTTACTTTCACGCGCGACCTGCATGCGCAACAGGTCACGCCCGCTGGTCAAATAAGTGAACGAGTAGCGTTCAAGCAGATACTTTCCCTGTTCATCAACCAAGGCTTCAAAGGGAATGAGATTGAGCGCGCCGTCGGGCGAGATGAGTAAATGCTTGGCGTCAGCCGTGAAGGCGCGAAGCGGTCGCATGAGCTTTTCTTCAACCGCGCGCCCCAGTTGCGGCGCGTCCCGGCGTTTCGGGTCGCGTAAGGCTTGGCGCAATTGCTCAATCATTGCCTCAAGCGGTTTCGCCGCCCCGAGGTCTTGCCATTGAATTTCACCCTGATGACGGAGGACGTAAACGGCGTAACGAAAGTCGCCCAGTTCTTTTTGTTTGTCGGTCGCCTTCGGGTCAAAGGGGCGATAAAGCGTAAATTCAATTAAAGCCGTATCGTCGGGGACCGCCTGTTGCACGGCCGCCAGGGTAATCGCTTGTGATTTGGTAAAGAAACCGGCGCTGCGGCGGCTGATTTCGCTTTCGAGTTTTTCGCGCGCTTCTTCAAGCGCCTGGATGCGGCTCTGATGTTGTTCGAGCGCGAGTTTTTGCGGGCCGTTAAGCACCAGTTGAGCAAGCTGCGCGGTGGTGCGGCTCAATTCATCAAACAACTTCTGGTCTTGTTCGTTAAAGCGCTGGCGTAAGGTACTAATGCTACTTGCCAGGGCGTCCTGCACGCGCCCCTTGCGTAATAAAACCGTGGTTGCGGCCAAGCGCCGCGCCGCCGGGCTCTCAGGAAACATGCGCACACCTAAAGAGATTGTATGATCAGCCGTTTGCGACAGCGAAGAGAGATAAGCCAGCTTCTGAAAGTCCGAACCGGAAACCAGATTGAGGGCAACATTTTGCTCGGCCAATTCGGCCACGCGGGTTTCAGCTTTTATCGCCTGAACCTCGTCTCCCTGGGCAGCATATACACTGGCCAGACTGCTGAGCGCATCGCCGACGCTCGGGTGATTGGGACCAAAGGCCTTTTCCCGAAGCTCGAACGCCCGCCGGAAATAGGCTTCGGCTTTGCGGTAATCACCCTTTAAGCGATAGACGCCGCCGAGGCTGCGGAGCGGGAAAGCCAGATCCGGGTGATTAGCGCCGAATCTCTTTTCCAGAATTTGCAGCGCCTGTTGGTACAAGGCTTCTGCCTTGTCGGCCTCTCCCTGGAAGAAATAAACATTGCCGAGATTGTAAAGCGTTTTGGCAATCTGCGGATGAGCTGCATCTAATTTTTTCTGCTCGATGTCTAAGGCGCGCCGCAACACCTGTTCCGACCGGGTGAACTCTTGCTTTTCATTGTAAATCAGCGCGAGATTGATCAGCGCTGTGGGGATGCTTATATGTTCAGGCCCATATGCTTTTTCATAAATTGACAGGGCGCGCAGCGCCCGCGATTCGGCTTTCGCATAATCGCCCAAATTTCTGCTGACCAGGGCCAGATTATTCAGCGCATCCGCCACCCGCACATTATCCGCCCCCGATAGCTTTTCTCGGATTTCCAGCGAACGTTGATAAAGAGGTTCGGCTCTGACGTAGTCATGCAGTTCGGCGTAAATACCGGCGAGGCTGTTTAGCGAAGTGGCAACCGCCAAATGTTCCGGCCCGAAAGCGCGCTCGCGAATTTCTAATCCTCGTTTGTGGAGTTGTTCGGCTTGCGCTAGATCGCCTTCATCTTCGACGACCAGCCCCAGACCATTGAGTGATTGGGCAATTTCCGGGTGACCGGGTTCAAGGGTTTTCTCCTTGATGGCGAGGGCGCGGCGCACCAGGGATTCGGCTTTATTCAGATCGCCTTTGCTGAAATAGAAAAAGGCCATCACATCAAGCGCAACGGCAACTTCAGGATCCTCTGGGCCAAGCTCTCGTTCGCGGATTTCCAGGGCCCGCTCGGCTTGCTTAAACGCTTCACTCATATTTCCGGCGCGACGAAGTTGTGTCGACGCGGTAAAGGCTTTGCGCGCCTCTTGCAACTCGCGATCTTTTTCGCTCGCCGCGCGCAGTTCAATAACCTTAATTTCGTAACGGCCGGCGCCGTTGCGTTGCGTCGCTTCGACATTCAGTTGGTAATTGCCGGTAACCTCAGCAACCAAACCTATGCTCTCTTTGCCCTCTAATCTCGCTTCAGAATCGAATTCAATCAGGGCTTTTCCGTCCGCCCCCAACAGTTGTACGGCGACATCAAGGCCGCGCTGTTCAACCTGAAGGCTTGCGAATTGCCCCTGGTTGAGCGTGATTTGATAGGGGTGGCGCTCGCCGCCCTTGAGGTCGCGGGCGACGGCTTTGCCCATTTCAAGCGGCGTCAAATTCTCGGCGGTTTGTCCGCCAACCGCGCTTTGCCCGGTTGTAAGCCCTGGAATGGAAAACCCGCTTGCCCTCGCTTCAAGGTTGCCAATGAGAAGGGCTACAGATAAAAAAACCAGACCGAAACCACGCAGGCGGTGGCCGCAGCCTGCTCGAAAACGGAATGACGTGGCAAACATCAGACTACCCCCATTGCGATGCTGATAAATTTCAAGTGGTGAGGTTACGGTTTTTCGACTTTGAATGTATAAGTGCCAACGACATCTGCCGTGTCGTTTGTGGACAGGCCGGATAGTTCCAGCGTGTAATTTTGCGGCTTCAATAAATCGGCGCGAAGGCGCACGGAAACCATTTTGCCTGCCGCTTTGAGCTTGCCGCTTCGCCAGATGATTTCGCCGGTCGCCAGATTTTTCAACGCCGCCTGATAATTCGAAAAATCCCGAGCTTCCAGTTCCAACTGCAAAGCAACCATCTGAGTTTCTGCCGGCAGCCTTACCGTAACAAGTTGACTCGCGCCGCGCAACTGTGGCGCGAGCGCGAAGGTCGCGACCTTCGGCAAATTCGGCGCCGCCGGTTGTTCATCCTTCGGCAGGGGTTGGCGTTCAAGCGCCGCCAGTCGTTCGCGCACCCGTTCCAATTCGCTCGCCGTCTCGGTATCCGCCTGACGCGCACTGGCAAGCGCGGTTTCCAGTTCCTGTTCGCGCTTTTGCAACGCCTGGCGTTCGCTGTCAATAGCGCTCAGGTGATTGCGCAACCGCGCATTGTCAATCGCCAGATAGCCGCCAATTAAAATCAACACCAAAGTCGCCGCTGCGAGTCCCCATTGCAAGGATAAACGCGGCAAGGTGAAAAATCGCCACCAGGTTGAGTTTAGTGAAGCCTTCGGACGCGACTTTTCATCTGTCGTTGTGATGGTTCGCGGCTCTCCGGTTTGCACAGCCGAGTTATAACTCTTGAAGGCTTGCAGGGTTTTGGCAAACTGCACCAATTCGCGTTTTTTCGGCGAAGTTAAATAGATTGAATTGAAGCGCTCAAGCCGCTCTCTGGAGAGTTCGCCTCGCGCATAAGCATCGAGCAAATCATTTTCGACGATTTGCAAACGCGCCGCAAAGGTATCGTCCGTAAAACTGCGTTCATCCAGCTGCTCACTTTCTTCTGCAGATAAACTGCCGAGCAGGTAGTCAATGATGCGTTCATCATTGTCGAGTTGTTGATTTAACGATGACATATTTTTCTTAAACAATCCGGGTTGCGGGTTTATTCCGCAATCCTCCCACGCTCTTCAATCCGGGCTTAAAAGCTAACGGACTTTAGGCCCTGAGAGCGCCTGAATCTTCCCTTTTGTGTTGTTGTACTTTTTCGTAGCGATTACAAACTTCCCCTCCAATGGATAAGACAAAAATTAAAAAACCTTTCACACCTCAGCGGCTCACACATTTGCTCACACAAGCCGCGAGTTTGGCGCGGATGCGACAGGCGCGTATGCCTAAGGCATTCATCGTCACGCCGAAGCGTTTGGCTAAAGCCCGGCGGTTTTCAATCTTGGCGCGTTGCTCGCCTTGATAATACTGTAAAAGTAATTCCTGATTATCCGCCTCAAGCGTTTGTAAACATTGTTCAAGACAGATGAGCCGTTTTTCTTTCAACGCTTCATCTTCCGGATCAAGGCCCGCCAGCGGGTTGAGCGACGGTTGCTCAGTCGCGGACAACTCATCCAGGCTTTGCGGCTGGCGTTCGCTGTGACGCAAGGATTCCAGAAAGACGAATTTTGCCACAATGTAGCAATAACGCGCGGCCGGCGTATCGCTGATGTCGCCCTCTTCTTCGAGCCGGCGGGCGACGCGATTCAGCGTTTCATCGGCCAGCTCATCCGGGGCCAGGCAATTTTTACGGTCAAAATAAGCCACCAGCCGGCGGCGCATTTCCAAATACTGTTCGCCCGCCGAATCCGCCCCCGCGTCCAACCAGTCAAGCAACCGATGAAAGGCGCTTTGACTGAGCGTCCAATTTTTTTTGGATTCGACTTTTAGAATGGCGCGGTCTTTCACATCTGCCTCGCTGGTGATGCAACCCATACAGTTAAATATGAGCGCTGCTCGAAGAAATTATGCGCAGAAAATCCGTTGGCAGTGTGACATAACGAAGCATGCAGATTCAACTTTGTTGCGGCGGCGAATGGGTTATCGGCCCAATCGGTTCCTATAGCCTGATTCGAAGTGCATCTTTCAATCTATGCTTGTAGAGCAGCTTTCAATCTATGCTGGTGAGGGTTTGAAGGTTACCGCCAATCAGTTATCGCTAGAAGCCTTCGTCGCGCACAGAGCGCTCAATCTTGCGGCTGTTTTTGTCGGCGCATCAGCTTGACCGCCGCATCCCAACGCCGGCGCCAGAAACTTCGCCGTTTGCCCGCCCAGGTTTTGAAGGCCCGGCGAATTCGGAGTTTCAGTTCATGCCCGGCCTGATAAATTCGCGTCGCTTTGATTGCCGTATAGATGCGGGTTTTGAAAGCCAGGAACCAATCATGCAGCCGGGCAAACCAACCGATGCGCATCAGACGCGGACGGGTCAGAGTAAAGATTCGCGCCACTAAGGCGGTCCCGGCAATTTTCGCGGCAATCACCGTCACCACCCCTAATGTCGGTCGCCCATGCGACATGAAATAAAGCGCCATCAGTTTGACCGGTATCAGCAAAAGCGACGGCGCGCCGAAAAGCAGCAGCGCGGCGTAAGGCGGAAGTTTAATAATCAGGGTTTCCAGTTGATGAAAGACGGGCAAGCGCCCGATGGCCGCCGCCAGACGCGCCAAATCATCCCATAACCAATCTTCCAATAGAATGAAGAGCGCCGCCAACAAGACAAATGGCGCCGCCAGTATTCTCTTTAGCAGCCTCACAAATGAAAATCGGTTGGAATTCTGCTCATTCATTTTGTGCCCCGAAGCTTAACCGATTCGCTCAATTCAATAAAGCCGGTCGGGAAGATTGACTTGCCGGCCGCGCCTAAAACCTGCCGGCGTATTGCTCTTGCGAATTTGAATCCGAAGCGCATCATTTTTTTTCGTGCCCTTGGTGTTGAAAAGTCTGTCTCAGGTTGAATCATAATTCAGCGCCTAATTGTCAGGTCTATTTGAACGCTTCTTTATTGACCACAAAAGGCATGGCGCTCAACTCACCATTGTAGTGATTCTCTAAAACATCAATCACCCCTTGCACGACGCGTCCTGCCATGCCGACATCCGGGTCGGCCGACAACCGGGTCTCTTTGGTTCCCGACGCGAAATGATGAAACAATCGCAAGCGATCTTTTAATTTCGCGTCCCGCAATGGGCTGCCTTCGGGCAACGGTTCTTTCTCGAAAACATCCAACGCCGCGCCCGCAATCCGGTTTTCTATCAAGGCGTCATAAAGCGCGCGCTCATCAACCACCGCGCCGCGCGACGTGTTGATGAGATAGGCCGTCGGTTTCATCAAGGCCAGGGCCGCCTTATTGATTAATTGGTAAGTCGGCGCGCTGGACGCTCCGGGCATTTTCAACGGCAAATGCAAGCTCACAAAATCGGCTTGTGAAAGCGCTTCTTCAAATGACCCATAAGCGATGCGATGGCGACGGCGCGAAAAGCCGGCGGCGAACCTGAGTTGCATTTCGCGGTCTGCGAACTCAACGAACCGCTCGTCGCGCGAATGCGCGTTGTATAACAACACATCCATCTCCAGGCCGATACATTTTTTCGCAAACGCTTTGCCGATGCGCCCCGCGCCAATGACGGCAACGGTTTTGCCGGTCACTTCATCGCCCAGAAACGGAAGATAAGGGTGCCAGTATCGCCAGGTCTCTTCTTCAACCAATTTTTCCGATGAATAGAGTTTGCGCGACACCGCGCCCATCATAAAGAGCGCGAATTCGGCGGTCGCTTCGGTTAATACATCCGGCGTGTTGGTAAACGGGATGCGATGACGATTGGCGGCCTCGCGGTCAATATTATCTATCCCGACTGCCATCTGCGCGATGACTTTCAGCCGCCCTTCGCCGGCCGCAAAAACCTCTTCATCAAGTTTATCGCGCAAGCTGGTGATGAGCGCCGCAATCCCGCTCTGGATTTTTTCGATGATTAAGGCTTTTGGCGGCGCTTCGATTTCGCCGTAAACTTCAACGTCATAATGCAGTTCACGCAAACGATTGAGCGCCGCTTGCCCGATATCCGTGGTGACAAAAATCTTCTCTTTATTCGCCATTAATACCTCGCCGTCTCATAACAAATTCTTATTACTCTAAACAACAATATGAAAAATCGAAAATCGCAAAAGCAAAATCATGCCTATTTATTCTTTTCCCGGTTCTCTCAAATACCCTCAACAAAATGGCACACTCATTGCAATATTTTGACCTAAGCTGATTTTTATAACTGCTATAAAGAAAATTTGTCTTTTTTGCAGACGAAATGTTTTTCGCCTGAATTGAATCCTCACACTGATTGCGGACAAAGACCAGAATCTTACAAACGATGACGGTCTGGTTCGGAATTGCCAAACAGCATTACAACCGCAGGAATCTGTTTGGCAATTGAAAAAATATTTCCGATGGAGGTAATAACTTATGGCTGATGCAAGACAATCAAAAGAACAGACTCAACAAAAGGGGATGGCGCGTCGGGAATCGGCAATGCCTTCGCGCTGGAATGCCACTTCTTCTGACCTGATGAGCCGCTTTGCCGACGAAATGGAGAGGCTTTTTGATGATTTCGGATTTAGCCGGGGATTGCTGCCGAGAGGGTTTGGCAACCTCGGCCAAGGCGCCTGGTCGCCGCAAATCGAAGTCAGCGAGCGCGAGGGAAATTTAGTCGTTTGTGCTGATTTACCGGGATTAAAGAAAGAAGATGTTGAGGTAAACATTAATGATAATGCGCTGACCATTCGCGGCGAACGTCGTCAAGATAATGAAGAGAACCGTGAAGGGTTCTATCGCAGCGAGCGCAGCTATGGCAGCTTTTTCCGCAGCATTCCTTTGCCGGAAGGCGTTAATGCCGAACAGGCGACCGCTTCATTTCGCGACGGAGTGTTGGAGGTCAGCGTGCCAATGCCGCAACGCGCCGAACGGGGTCGAAGAATTGAAATCGGCGAAGGCGCAATAAACGAAGGTCAGGCACGCGCCAGAAAACACACAACAGGCAGGTAAAGGTGGCGAGGAGAGGCTATCGGCGAATGAGTCTGTTGCAAGACTTGCTCGCCGATAGTTGCCTGGCTTGACCGGTTTACTGACCGCTCTCAGTCATCTTTATTGAAAAGACGCGAAAGCCATTCAAAGCGGTGGAACGCTCTATATCAACACCAGGTGATGTTAGGTCGGTACTTCTGCAGCGGGACTATCAATACTTTAAAAACTTATTTCACCTCGAACTCATAGAGGTTTTCCGAAATGCGTTTGCCCGTTTTATCAAAGACTTCGGCGCGCAGTTCATATTTGCCTGCGCCTGCGGCTTGCCATTTCAGGTCTTCCAACTTGGTTGATGAATCTTCGTCAATGGTCAAGGCCCGTTCACCATTTGCATAAACTTTGCCCTGCGCGTCAATGATGCGCCATTTGATTTTCGCGTCGGGAATGGCAAACCAGTGGTCGTTGATAATCCATAATCCGCAAACCAGTTCGTCGCCGGCTTTCCAAACATCTTTGTCATATTCGAGGCTCGCGAGGACCATCTGAAAGCTGCGCTGCACCGCGTAATAACTTTTCGTCGGGCGA
>JBIOWC010000238.1:0-10983 GCA_044868105.1 Blastocatellia bacterium | reverse complement strand
CGAACATTCACGGTTGAACAGCTCCGCGCTGGCCTCGCACGATTGCCGCAGGGCGAGTACGAACGTGAGCGCTTCTTCCTGGAGAACTGTATCAACAAGTCCGATGGCGAGGCCGTGGTGATCAGCTTCTACTGAGGCCTGACAATCCCACCAGGCAGGCGAGGGCGAATCGCGTTGCTCTGAACCGCGAGAGGCTAATCTAGCGATGTTTGTGAGCGGCGGCTGAGGCGGAGCGTTAGGCAATCGCCAGAGGAAGCACGGAGTTGCTTGAAAGCGGCAACAGGAGCCAGATAGACGGCGGTTGGCGGGATGAGCGTGAGACAAGAGGAGCCTAAGCGCAGCGCGCTGATTTCGCTTGGCCTGGTTTACCATCTCTTAAAGTTACTCACTCAAGGAAGCAAAAGCCTAACCCGGCGTTCGGCCGCAGCCGCAATTTACGGGTGCTTATCTATCAGCGGGTTTCGGCGCGGTCAATTCCATCGTTAGACGGCTCTGAGCGTTGATGACAAACTCAGTTGTTGATCTTACAATGAGCTTATAATGAGAGTTGCTTTAGTCCTTTACTTTATTACTTCGACCTGCTTGCCCCTGCTTCACATCAATGCGGCTACAGGTCAGGATACCGTTAAAGTTAAAGGCGTGCTTCTCGATTTTCAGGATGCACGGGTTACACGGGCCACAGTTACATTTAAGAACGAGATTCTTGATCGCAAAACTTACCCCAATGATGAAGGCATTTTTGAAATAAGATTACCTATTGGCACATATGAGTTCAGTGTCCAGAGCTACGGGTTCAAGACCTACAAGGTCGAATCATTGGAGATCAAAGCCAATGGTATGGGAGAACTGAAGGTTGAGCTAGAGCCAGAACCGGTGAGGGGGCTACACGAAATACGCGGTATTTTTGTACCAATAAAGCCAGAGAATGCCCCAATCCCTGTGAAGATACCGCCCAAGAAAATTCTATAAGGGAGCTGGTCCATTGATCACACGCCGTCTAACAATCGCGTCAACCGGAGCGCGCAAAGCGAGTTTCTTAATGTTCTTCCAGTACCGTTCGCGGCCCCGCTGATGCCGGGCGTTGGATGCTTCTTCTATGCAAGACTGGTTCAACCTAATTGGTGCGGGGTGTCAGCTTCCGGCTGATGTGCTCCAAGACCTGCAAGATATCGGCTTCGTGGTTATTCCGGGTCCGATGGCTCCTGACAGATTGGCGCCTTTGGCGGCGGCCTATGATGCGGCCATCGCGGCGGCGAGTCCCGACGACGTGAAGCTCGGCAGTACGTCAACCCGCGTCAGAGATTTCGTCAACCGGGGTTCGGAGTTCGACGAGTTATATATCTATCAACCCGTCTTAGAGGCGTGTTGCCGGATAATCGGGCGGCCGTTCAGACTCAGTACGATGCACGCGAGGACGGTCCGCTCCGGTTCGCCGGCGCAGGCGCTTCACGTGGACTTCGAGCCCGACCGCGAAGGGTGGACGATGATAGGTTTCATCTTTATGGTAGATGAGTTCCGGCGCGACAACGGGGCGACGCGGTTTATTCCGGGATCACACAACTGGTCAACCGGTCCAGACGAGTTGAAACACGATCCTCGGATAGACGACGAAAACCAAATTGTGGCGTGCGGTTCGGCAGGCTCGCTCATCGTCTACAACGGGTCCGTCTGGCACGGACATACGGCAAATTCGTCCGACGCGCCGCGCCGTTCAATCCAAGGGGCTTATATCCGACGCGAAGCACCGTCGGGTGAAAACCTGCCTGAACGCATGCGTGCTGACACGCTCGCTCGCGTCGGCTCGCTGGCGAAGTATGTATTAGCTATGCAATAGGTATTTACCGCCGCCGGTGCGAGGAAAGCGAACGCCGCATCTAACCAGTCGATGCAGTGGAGCGCGCGAACATGGTCTTGCATGAATTCGGAGTGTTCGTCGCGCGCCCGCTGATGCCGGCATTAGGCGTCTGTAGTGAAGAGCTATGTCAATAGCAGATCAAATACAGAAGAGAATAGACGAGCTATGTACAAACCCTCAATATGGCTCGCCAGACGAGCGAAGGATAGCGACTGCGTTAAACGCGCTGCCGATATACGCCGGCTGGACTGGTACTATTGCAATCCGCCCAGACACCTCTTTGCTGTTTTATAATGAGGATGGCAATGTCAAAGATTATGTTGAGCCAGAATGGCAGCTTACAGCACTTATTAGAGGAAGCAAGACGTACCTAGAGCTTGAATCGCTACTTCCCAAACGATCAACCGATGCAAGCGAATGCCTTGATTGCAAAGGAACAGGTAGTGCAATAATCGAAGGTCAACAGCTCGAAGCAATAATTTGTGGAAAGTGCTTTGGTCTAGGATGGGTAGATAAGAATATAAATTCCCTATCTGAACAGGTCAGAGCCAGGCTTTTTGGTATTAAAAAAGATGCCTAACAACGGGATTGACCGGAGCGCGCGAAACGAATTTCTTAACCTTCTTTGAGTGTGACTCGCGCGCCCGGTCAACCGCAGCGTTGGGCGCTTCGTTCCGCCTCTCGGTCGCAACTACGTCGTCGATACTAATAGTCCGAGTCCTTCTATGGCCGCGATTATTTAATTGGAACGGGCACTATGTTCGGCCTCGATGGCAGTCCCGCCTTCGCCCTCGACATCGTCGCTTCGAACGACAGACGGGCAAGACAAATAGTGAAAGGAGCCCGGCAATGTTTCTCTTTTATATTTTGGGGATGCTGGCGATGACAGGACCGCTGCAGGAGCAACAGGCAGCTCTCCACGTTGTTGTCGAGGGTCAATACACCTTCATGGCCTCGACACAAACCACGACCTCCGAGTATTGGATTACGGACGACAAGACGTATGAAAGGCGGGGCAGCCGGGTGACGATCAGCCGTAAAGATCGTGGCGTCCGGTGGGTCATCGACACCCAGAAGGGCACGTATTCCGAAACGAGCCTGACGTCGCCGGCCAAGAACGAAACGGCGGTCGAAGACATTCATACAGCGGGTTTCAGCTACGAACCCGAATTCGCCTGGACCGTTAACGACAGCGCGGAGACTTCAACCATCAATGGCCGGGCCTGTCGGTTGACGTTGGCAACGGGAATTGATGATTTTGCCGAAATGACGCTCAAGCTCTGGCTCTGTCATACGGACCGGCCGTCATTGGAACGCCAAGCGAACGGGTCCGTATTGGATACCGCGCGATTTCGATATCAGAATCCCGTTACCTTCGCGACGGAGCTTCTATCCAAGCGGCCGGATAAGATGCTCATGTCTCTGGAAGCCACCGTGGAGCCGCCGATCTCGCCAACAATGTCCCACCGTGTAGTCGTCCGCACAATCGAAAATGCAGTGCCGCCGGTCGGCATGTTCGATCTTCCTTCGGGCCTTCAGAAGGGACCCTAACCATGAAAACAGGCGAAACCCTCATGGATTTGAAGCGTGTGGCCATCACTGGTTTTCTGCTGCTGTGGGTCTTATTTCCGGCAGTCACTGCCGGTCAGGACTTGAAGACTTTACCGGCAGTTGTGATGACCGAATTGAAACGCCTCGACGAAACCTATCGCATACTCGACGCGGTGTCTGAGAGGATCTGGCCGGGATGGAAGGATTACCGCCAGGTGCCATTCCTGTTGGAATACGAAAACGGCATCAGAGTTCTGATCGGCCATCCGAATCCGCCGAAGGAGTTCCAGTTGGTGACTGGATTCCGTGTGGGGGACAGTCAGGTTTTTGCCGACCGCACGCAATTGGTGGCGAAGGAACTGGTCCCGCCGCTGGCCGCAGGGGGCGGTCCCAGGGTTTTCGGTGCGACCGTGGACGGGCTTTCCGTCGAGGTGGTCACGATGGAATTCGCGCCGGCGAATCAATTGGATCTCGGAGACGCGAGCCCCCTCCCCCCCTCCGCCGAACAACAGATCCTCATTTACATTCACGAGCTTTTCCATTGTTTTCAGCGTTCGCACCTGAAGCGACCTTTTTACGGAAACCTTCAATTCAATGCCGATGCCGATTATGCGCTCTACTCCGAAATCGAAGGGCTGGCGCTCCACCGCGCCTATCTGGAATCGGACGCCGACAAGGCCAAAGCGCTGATCAAAGAGTTTCTGGTGGCCAGGGCACTGAAGCGCGCCGCCTCGATGTCGGAGCTTCAGGCAAACCAGGAATCAGCCGCTGAATTCTTGGAAGGCACCGCAGATTATGCTCAATTCAGGACACTCGAAATGCTCAAGGCGGGCCGTTTCACTCCGGGGCTGACGGCGCAACAGGATCCTGACTACGGCGGCTTCCGAAATGTTGATTTGTTTCTGCGCCGCTACCACGACCGACTGCTCAAGGCGGCGGCAGATGTTGAATGGCCTCTTGGAAAGAGCTACACCTACGGCTGTTTCCAGGCGCTGCTCAGCGACCGGCTCTTCCCGGGATGGCAGCGGTCGGTGATTGCCGAATCCACTTTCATCGATAAGGATCTGGGCAAGCGCCTGGCGCTTGCACCTGAGGAGAGGAGTCAAATCGAGCAGCGGATCCGGGAGACCTATCCGGTGGCGGAGATCCGCGAACGCAACGCCAAGTACCTGAATGCGCGTGATGATGCATATCGGAAGATGAAAATCCGCGCGGGGCGGGTGTATGTCGTTGATTTCAAGGCGACGGGTCAGTATTTGAGCACTGTGGCGGACAAAAAAGGGTCGTATTCACTCGGGGATATACAACTCTATCCCGAGGGCCTCGGCCCGATAAAATTTGATGAGGTCGAACTGTCGCGCGTCACCGGTCCGGCTGAGATAAACCAGTCGTATTACGTTCGGACGATAGATACCCGAGTCCGCACGGGTACCCGGCCACTGACAGTTAAAGGTACGAAGCAGGCCGACGGCTCGTGGAAAAATGCGATTGTGCGGACCCCCCTCTTCAGGTTGAAGGTCCCGCACGTCCGCATCAAAGTATCCGGCAATCTCGTCAAAATCCAGGTGCTTTCGCGTGTGAAATAGGGGGCCGGATCCGGGCGCCACGCTACAGCCGCCCCCAATAATTCGTTGCAGGTGAGCGCGGGGATAGCGCCCTTCTCAACTAGCCTCGTTCGGCACGAATCGCGTGCCGCCGCTCGCGCCACCTGAACTCAAACGTTAGATCGCTAGCTTCTACTTTGTGGCAGTTTACGAAGTGTCACAACCTTAGCTCATTGTTCGAAGCACTTGATGTAATCTAGATCTGGATTACAGTCGGAAAATCATTGAGAGAAGGAGACTACTATGAGGAAAGCAGTGACATGGCTTGTGGTTATACTGGTTGCGCAACAATCAATAATCTTTGCGCAAAAAACCTCCGATCCGTCGATAGGTACCTGGAGTGATGTTCAAGCACTCCAGGCCGGCAATGAGTTGACCATAAAACTCAAGGACGGTAAAAGCATTAACGGAAGGCTGAGGAGTGTAAGCGACTCCGGGTTATCTGTGTCGGGCGGAAAGGGTGATACTGTGGTAGATCGTGAGGACCTATACCGAATATATCGGCAAGTTCCAAAAACGCACGACAGGGCGATGGCGATAGGGGCTGCAATAGGTGGGGGACTAGGCGTCGCCAGCGGAGTGTTCTCCTCAGATGGGGCGGGTGATTTGTCGCAGCCTGCGTCAATAGTCTTGATAGGAGCTGTATTCGCGGGGGTTGGGGCTTTAATCGGCTGGGCGGTCAATGGCGGGAAGAAGCGGGTGCTAGTTTATCAGGCAAAGAAGTGAAATTAAGATGCGCAGATTAAATCACTGGCGACAGCGCGCCTAACCAAGCCTTGCAGCGGAGGCTGCGCCGCGCAGTTCTCAGGCATTGTTTGAGTGCCGTTCGCGGCCCTGCTGAACGCGGCGTTAGACGCTCAATCGCTTACTGGGATTGAGCGATGAGTAACCAGAGGCTTTGAGAAGGGATCCATCTTCCTTACTATACAAAGCATCAAAAGTCTCAGTTAAATATGAAATACGTGTTCACAGCATTCGCTGCATTAATAGGGTTCCTCGCCGGGGCGTTCTGCGCTTACCTTTTATATTTTCTTATCTATCCGGTCTACCAACATTCGTACCCTCTCAATCCTACTGAGGAATGCGAACGTGGAAACGGAGTTGCTTATCTATCTATGTTAATTGGCGGCATTGCTCTCAGTATTATTTGCGCTAGGGGCTACGCACAAAATTATGAGAAACGGTTAAACCCAAAAGTACCGATGGCAAAATAATCTTATTAGTTTAGTACCAGAGTAGCGATTGGTTTATATTCTCAGGGAGAGGACTCGGTCGTGCAAGCCGCGTCTAATCAGCGATTCGACCGGAGCGCCGGCCCAAGGGCTCCCATGCAATCAATGCTTATCGCGCCCGGTCAATCAAGGCGTTAGGCATCCAAACGCCCAGTTCTGCATCGAATGCGCCTGAGAGGTAAGACTATGAAGCTTGCAATTCCCAATAATCACCTGTTTAAAAGGCTCGCCCCAACCCTATTACTTGCTTTCCTGGTATGCCCTTTTCTAAATCCTGCGGAACCAGTTAAAGCACAAACACGCAAAAATGCTAAGAGTTTTGCAGGCAAATGGGTTTGGCAATATTTTTTATCCAAACCGGATCAGGCCTTTGTACCGCAAGGATTTGATCCCAAAAAAGACCCCTATGAGGAGCTCACCCTAGAAATCACCCAGAAGGGTGACAAGCTGAGCGGTGAGTTCGGCAGTGCGATGCATTTCGCCAGTAGAACGGATGAAGGATCTTTCATTGCCGTGGTGAAGGGCAGCACCGCGGAGTTCGAGATAGAAAGCGGGCATGGTGCAAAAGTCACGGTGAGACTAACACTGGAACGAGGGCAGCTAATCTGGAGAATAATGAAGGTGGATTGGTCTAAGGGGGAATACCATTTGCCAAAAAAAGTAAGGCTTCGGAGAATCAAAACTCATTAGGCTTGAGTAGCTCAATTCCAGGAGGCCTAACAATGGCGTGAACTGGAGCTTGCAAAGCAAGTTTCTTATGGTTACTTTGGGTGCCGTTCGCGCGCCCCCTGATGCTGGTCGTTAGGCAAATGAAATTAAGAAGGTAATTCCCATGAAAAAAATTACCATCTTTGCTGTCAGCTTGATCACACTGACTTTAATCCTGACTCAGAGTTCCTTGGCCTGTGATTGTGTAGAGCGAACTACATCGGAGAGTTATGACTCTGCGGACGCCGTATTTATTGGCAAAGTGGTTCAGAGTGATTCTTCTGATCCATCGCTGCAAGTCACCTTTGAGGTCGAGAGCTTATTAAAATTCAAGGGCTTATTACAGGGTGAACCGAGAGATAAAATCTCCATTGCAAGCCATGGAACTGATTGTGACTATCGTTTTGAGCAAAACGGCATCTTCATGGTTTATGCGCATAAATATAACGGTCAACTTTATGTCGGCTCGTGTTCAGGGACAAGGCTATTGAACACAACTAGGCAACCAAATTTAGAGAAGGCGCTGGCTGAGCTTGCCACTACGAACCGAGCCCAAAGAAAATGGGTTATTGCCGCCGTAGGCGGATGGTCAGGATTGATTATCATAGCAACCGTGTTTTTGGTAATGAGAAACCGGAAGCTACAAGGCGAAGCAAAAAGGAGCAAGCGCTAAGGGGTTTAGCGATTCGACCGGAGCGCCGGCCCAACGGCTCTCATTCAATCAATGCTTATCGCGCCCGGTCAACCGCAGCGTTACGCCATGTGAATCGCAAATGCCGGACTTTTCCGGTCAAAAACGAGAAGAAATAGTATGACGCTTAAGCGAATGGACAACGTCGGCATCGTGGTAGAATCCCTCGATGTCGCCATCTCTTTTTTTGCCGAGCTGGGCCTCAAGCTCGAAGGGCGAGCCACGGTCGAAGGAGAATGGGCCGGGCGCGTCACTGGACTGGGCTCCCAGCGTGTCGAGATTGCCATGATGGTCACCCCCGATGGTCACAGCCGGCTCGAAATCTCGCGATTTATCACCCCGCCTGCAGTCGCCGATCACCGGAACGCCCCGGTGAACGCTCTCGGCTATCTACGCGCCATGTTCACGGTGGACGACATCGACGAGACGCTCGCGAGGCTCCGCAAGCACGGCGCGCAGCTCGTCGGCGAAGTGGTCCAGTACGAAGACGCGTATCGGCTCTGTTACATCCGCGGCCCCGAAGGACTTCTCATCGGGCTCGCCGAGGAGCTCGGGTAAAGCGTTCCCGGCCAGGCGCAGAAAGCCCTTGCCTTGAGGCCGGCGTTCTGCCGGTTGGGAGGCCTTCATTGGCGTATCACAACCGGTTGCAGCGGACGGCGCTCCGCGCTGCCGCTGAACCGGAACGTTCGGTTGCTTCGCATGAAAATAAACGCAACTCTTTTCACCAGTGCTCTGATGCTCTCGATCGTGGTCGTAGCCATCGCCGACCTGCGCTTTGCCGTCGCCGCTCAGCAGCCTGAGAAACTCACTTTCAAACTGGCATCTCACTTCTTCGGCCCGTTTTGGGCGGCTTCGACTTACACAGCTTCCGATGGCTCAACTTTGCGGGTCAACCTGGTAACCTACACCTCGACCGCCAAAGCGAAGAAAGCGCTCGCTCGACAACTGAAGGTGGCACGACGAATCAACGGTCGGCAGGACTGGTTAGACGAATCCGGGAAGCAGATCGGCGAAGGCATAATCGCTACAGTAGATGACGGAGGTAGCGAGAGAACGCTGTTGCTACGCATAGAGAAGACGACTCTCTATACTATCGCCGGAGCCTCTGTGCACCACATTGAGGAATTCCGCAAACTCGAAACGCAACCGAACAAATAGTTGGCCCGGAGCGTGTTTCTCAACTGGCTGGGTGCAGCGGAGGGGGGCTTTGATTCGCGCCGCAGCGTCAACTCAAGCGTTAGGCCGCGCAAATTCGATCACGGCTTGAGGCTGGATATTGCCAATCAATAAACAACTGGTTAGCAACATCTTCACCATAGACTAAGAGGGGAGTTCAGCCTATGCGACTATCAAGAGTCATTAACGTTCGCCGAAAGGTCAAGCCTATCCTCATTAACCCTATTACGGTAGCTGTACTTGCCTTCCCCTTCTCCAGCTATACAGCAGCGCAGAAGGAAATCGAGAATCGCTTTGTGAGCCCTCGCCTTGCTACATTGAAGAAGCAACTAGAGGCTGGCCATCCTTCGACCCTTGAGGATTTCTGGCGGGAGATAACTAAGCAAGGTACACCATTAGTCGGGCTGCTTGAGAATACACCATCAGGTGATTCCTAGGGTGTCACCTGGTTAGCAGTTAGCCGACACCTACGCGACGTTTTACAAGCAAAGGGCTACCCAGTTGATTACAAGGAGTTCAACGGCGGATATGAAGAGATTAATTGGCAAGGTGGAATAGCCCCTGGTCTAAAGACACTTCTAAATCAATATGGAATCAGGGAAAGCACGACACCTACAGGATCGAATTAAATTGTGAGACCTAAAGGCTGGCAGGCGAAGGTTCCGCAAGGCGCGGCCTAACAATCGCGTCAACCGGAGCGTGCGAAGCAAGTTTCTTAACATTTCGTCAGTGCGGCGCGCGCGCCCGCTGATGCCGGGCGTTAGGCCGCTAAGTACGCGCCCAATTCGTCGATAGGAGTATATGACCATGAGACCAGTTAGCCGGATTGTACGCATTCTCTTGTTCGTGGCGGCTTATAGCATTTGCTGTATAGCTTGGGGCTCTGGGTCTGCCCAGAAGGCGCCCAGCAAGGACTCCGCCCCAACTCTGATACGGCAGATGGTTGGAACCTGGAAAGTCCGCCAGCGTATGTGGCCGGGCTTTGGCGCCGAGGCGATCAATCTACCGCCGGCTGTGGCCCGCCGCCGTTTGGTGGCCGGCGGCTTTGTGGAAGAGATGATGGAGCCAGTGGATAAATCCGCGAAGGCGTCATTCATACGAATCGCCTACTTCAATTACAACGCCGTCAACCAGCAATACGAGTATTTCTCGCTCGATAGCCGCGCCCCCCAGATGATGAATGAAAGGAGCGACAAAACAGGCGAGCAAAGCATCCCGGGGCAGGACGGAATAAGGCTTAATGGAGGCCGTTTTGTAGCGCCGCAGTGGGGAGATGCCAGAAATGTCGCCTTCACCTATCGGCTTACAGTTGGAGAGATCAAAAACAACAGGCAGGTAGTCCAGCTTTACCTGACGCCACAGGCAGGAGAAACCCCCAAAGAGTTTCTCGCTTTTGAGTATGTTTACACCCGACGGCGTTGACGTACGCCACAGCCATAGGCGGCATAACAACGGCAGGCACCCGATGCCCCAGTAGCGCGCCTCTCAGGCAGGTTGAAGGCGGGCGCCGGTGATGCCGGGCGTTGGGCGGCACATCAATACTCCTTGCTTCGCACAGCGCAGAAATACCGATAGAGGAAGGGATGGGAAACATGAATGACCAGGAAAAACTCGTGCATACGGCTGCGATAACCGAGATTATTAATCGCTACTTTGCCGCTTTAGATCAGAAGCAATTTGCTGTCACCACAATGCGTCAGATTTTTGCAGATACTGCAAAAATCGTGCGGCCCAATGGAGCGGTCACGACAGGACCACAAGAAATTGGCGATAGCCATAGCCATAGCTTAAGCCGTTTCCGAGCCACCCAGCATCTCACCAGCGGCTTCATCATCACCCTAAAAAATGACACTTCAGCTGAGTTCCGGGCGAACTTGGTTGCCATGCACCTTTGGGCTGAGGGCCACGGTGATCCAAACGCCGATCCAAACGATAACTACTTTCTCGCAGGTGGGGTGCTAACCGGGCACCTGCGCTTGGAGGCCAGCGGGTGGCGAATTACTGAGCTCGCCAATCAGGTGATCTGGAGACGCGGTACCGGCTTCCAACAGATGCTGCAGACAGAGTTCAATCGGAAATCTCAGGACGGTGGTTCCGATTAATGCCCGTGGGGCCCAATTGCGTACTGAACGCTCTAGCCGGAGGTTACTCAGACTGACACGTCAC